>PBSV01000017.1 GCA_002726435.1 Opitutia bacterium
CACCCTAGACGAAAAGGCAGAGCTCTCTACTTCCGCGACAGAGTTGTTTGTTTCCACAAACTATGATCCTGTCTCACAATCCACCTCTAATGGAAATTCAGGTGGAAAGCTTGCTTTTACAAATCCGAACATTTCTTTTGAATTATCTAATCCTGAAGTTGGTAAAACGATAGATGGAAGAGTTTATGACTTTTCGTCCAAAGGAATTCCTTTCATGGATGATTACTTCAACGCTCTTGAACCTGGGCTTGAATTATCTTCTGAATTTAACAATTTGGGGATTGCAGGTATTGGATTGTCCTATATCGATGGCGTGCAGTTGGAAAATTCAGGCGAGATTGAAGTGGAAGAAAAAGAATAAATTTTTAACCAAGGATTGTACACCCATTGTCTTCTTCAGAGATTTGTAAGATCTTATCAACCGCATGTCTTGCCCATTCAATAGGTTTCTCATGAGAACCTGCTGCTTCACCAAAACAAGATCGTAACATCTCGGTGTCGATAATTCCTGGATTGAACGCAACCACGCTTATTCCGTCGGACACTTCTTGAGCAAGTGATCGTGACAATCCCTCAATTGCCCACTTCGAAGCGCAATAAGGACCGACGTCAGGAGCAGTTGTTTGACCCCAGTAAGAACTAAAGTTTACTATGGTCCCAGTGCCTTCATTTTCCATTTCCGGAAGAAAAGCCCGGATCATGTTATGAGTTCCCATTACATTGACTTGGAAAACTTCATTAAATTCAGCTGCGGAAACATCTTTAAGTTTTGCGTTACGATTTATTTTCCCCGCATTATTGAGAAGAATTCTTGGACATCCAAGATGTTTGCAGGTTTTTTTGGCAAATAATTTTACCTCTTCTTCTTTAGTCACATCAACTTTTTGCAAGTGATGTTGGTTTGATAGTTCAATTCTTAAATTTGAAAGGGCTTCTTCACTTCTTGAACAACCAGAAATTCTCCAACCCCTATTATTGAATTCTACCGAAAGTGCCCGTCCTAATCCGCGAGAAACTCCCGATATGGAGACTACTTTACTTTCCATCCCCCAAATTATCCGATGCACTGGGCGGGGAAGGAGGTTCTTCGTAACCAACACTGCCAGGTCCTTTATGGTGGGGGGGTTGCCTAGACAAATTCCAATGAGCGTAGAGCCAGACCACACCAAATAAAGTGGCAAGACCGATAATAATGAACCATTCAACTTTTGTTTTTTTTGAGCCCATGTTTTTCAAGTCAAAAAGTGGTGGGAGATGGCAGATTCGAACTGCCGACCTCATGCGTGTCATGCATGCGCTCTAACCAACTGAGCTAATCCCCCGATTAAAGAATATACTCTAACCCTACTAATTAGGGTGTCAATGAAGTACAAGGTTCCACATGTAGAAACCACGCTTTACGATTAAGCAAAAATGGTTCAGGATTTCTTCCATTCATGAAAAAAGCATTAATTACCGGAATTACTGGTCAAGATGGGTCTTACCTCGCAGAACTTCTCCTTGAAAAAGGTTATGAAGTCCACGGAATTGTTCGAAGAGCTTCCACTTTCAATACGGACCGCCTGAGCCATATTTACAAGGATCCATTGGTCGATAACACAAATCTTTATTTACATTATGGAGATTTAGCGGATGCAGTGCAGTTGGTAAAATTGCTTTATAATCTACAACCAGATGAGATTTATAATCTTGGAGCTCAAAGCCATGTTCGCGTATCATTTGATATCCCAGAATACACTGGTGATGTGACTGGCGTGGGAGCAGTTCGTATATTAGAGGCAATTCGCGAAGCTGGTTTAGTTGAGAAAGTTCGTTATTATCAAGCCTCTTCTTCAGAAATGTATGGAAAGGTGCAAGCAGTACCTCAAACTGAAGATACTCCTTTTTGGCCTCGTTCCCCCTATGCTTGTGCCAAGCTATATGCTCACTGGTTGACAATTAATTACAGAGAATCATACAACATGCATGCGAGTAGTGGGATTCTTTTTAATCATGAATCTCCAAGGAGGGGTGAGACATTCGTAACCCGAAAAATTACACGTGCTGCAACTCGTATAAAATTAGGCCTTCAAAAAAAATTAATCTTGGGAAATCTTGATTCCAAGAGGGACTGGGGATATGCGAAAGAATATGTTGAGGCAATGTGGTTGATGCTTCAACAGGATAAACCAGATGATTATGTGATCGCAACTAATCAAACTCATACGGTTCGTGAATTTTTGGTGGAAAGTTTTGCATGCCTTGACTTGGACTGGAAAGAATACGTCGGGTTTGATAAAAAGTACGAGAGACCTGCCGAAGTGGACTTGTTAATCGGTGATCCTTCTAAGGCAAAGCAAAATCTTGGTTGGTCGCCGAAAACTACATTTAAGGATTTAGTGGCTCTGATGGTCGAAGAAGATATGAAACTTGCCGAACAAGAAAAAGCTCTGACAGACGCAAATCTTTCCTAATGAAGAAGATTTTTGTTGCTGGTCACAATGGAATGGTCGGTTCAGCAACTGTTCGTGCCTTACAAAAAGACTCAAACAATTGGGAAATAGTTACTCGGAGTCGAAAAGAATTGGATTTGTGTAACCAATTGGCGGTAGAAAAATTTTTTGAGTCGGAAAGACCAGAATTTGTAATTAATGCAGCCGGAAGGGTGGGTGGTATCTATGCTAATAATACTTACCCAGCTGAGTTTATCCGTGAAAATTTATTAATTAATTCTAACTTAATACATCCTGCTTGGAAAAACGGTGTTTCACATTTTCTCAACCTTGGAAGTTCGTGCATTTATCCCCGAGATGCAGAACAACCAATGAAAGAGGAAGCACTTCTTACTGGACCCTTAGAACCTACCAATTCTGCCTATGCATTGGCAAAGATAGCCGGACTTGAGATGTGTAGGCATTACAGGAGCGAATATGGAGTTCTTTTCCACAGTGCAATGCCTACTAATTTATATGGTACTGGAGATAACTATCATTCTGAAAATTCCCATGTACTTCCTGCNTTGATCCGTAGATTTCATGAGGCAAAAGAAGTGGGAAGTGAAGAAGTNTGTATTTGGGGAACAGGAAAACCAAGACGGGANCTTCTACATTCTGATGATTTAGCAGAAGCACTTATTTTCTTATTAAAGATCAAAAATCCCCCAGACTGGATAAATGTNGGCTCAGGNANAGANNATACAATNNTTGANATTGCTNCTNTGGTCAAGGATGTTGTAGGATTTACAGGCTTGATCACTCATGATTTAAGCAAGCCCGACGGCACTCCAATAAAACGCTTNGATGTATCACTGATGGATTCNTTAGGATGGAAATCAAAAATTCAGCTTCAGCAAGGAATCGAAATTGCTTATTCAGACTTTCTTAAAGGAATAAAGGATAAAACCATTCGACTTTAAAGTATTTTAAAGGAAGAGATTTATAATTATTCAAATTGCTTTCTGAATTCTCGAAAAGAATCGGTAATTTCCCGCAATTGATAGCGCAGGGCATCGACTTCTTCTTTCAATTCAATGATGTCATTACCCATATCCTCGACTTGATCAAGTCGCTTGTCAGCAGATGGAATGAAAACTGGACTTCCCTGATTACTCTCTTCAAATTTGGGAGGGGGAGCAAGTTGGTGGAACCATCTTCTTTCTTTTCTACCCGGAATGGGATCCATTTGCCCAACGAGAGAAGGAGTTCTTTGCATGAGATCTCTTAGTGTGTCTTCGACATCAGAGAGTCCATCAAATTCAAACATTCTAGAAGCACGGGTATTCAATTCACCACTTGTTTGGGGCCCGCGATTGAGAAGTTCCGCCAACAAGGCTCTTTCAGGCTTAATCAAATCCAACTCTTTTTCACAATTATGCTGAAATTTTGGAACTCGAGATCCAACTAAGTCAACTCGATGAGCTAATCTCTTTATTCTTAACTCCTCAATTGCTTGTGCCACCTCATCCTCTCCAAGGTCAGTTTTAGGATTGCGATTATTCTTTTGATTACAGGCGTTGGTTAGACCGTTTAAAGACATTGGATAATATTCGGGAGTGGTAAGCTCTTTTTCTATCAAAGAGCCAATGACTCTAGTTTCAGTGAATGATAAAGAAGGAAGATATTCCACCCCTCTATCACAATCGTTAAAATCCATTACTTAAGAAGAGAGAAAACTTGTTGAATTCAAGGGGAGATTAAAATATGACCCCTGTCCATCATGACACTAATTAGGCTGAGTTTGTCTCGACATTAACAAGACGATGTTTTTTGTCGAAAGCAACCTTTCCGGGAGAGAGTGCAAATAGTGTGAAGTCTCTGCCCAATCCGACATTTTTCCCTGGATGGTACTTGGTTCCCCTTTGACGAAGAATAATGTTGCCAGCCAAGACTGATTCACCGCCAAATTTTTTTACACCCAGACGCTTGCTGTTGCTATCCCGACCATTTTTAGAGGTTCCTTGTCCTTTTTTATGTGCCATTGTAAGATTTGGTTAGCGGTTAATTATTTAAGATCGATTGATTCAATCTCGATCACAGACAAATGTTGGCGATGACCTCTTCTTCTTTTGTAACCCTGTCTTCTTTTCTTTTTGAAAATGATAATTTTTTTGTCTTTTTTGTTCTCCAAAATTTTCACGGTTACCGTAGCACCTTCAATAATAGGTGATCCAAATGTTGGTTTTCCCTCATCGACGACCATGAGGACATCTTCGATTTTGACTTTATCACCTTCATTGGTGTTTGGAAACCGGTTCACAAAGAGTTTGTCCCCTTTTTCAACTGTGAATTGACTTCCTTGTGTTTGTATTGTGGCTTTCATTAAACGGAAAAAGCTAAGAAAAAATCATTTTTCTCGTGATTTGGCAAGCGTCATCTTAGGTAATGACTTTGTTTAAGGTGCGATTCATCAAGACTTACTTTTTTCAAAATGCCAGGTTCAGTTGATAAAATTTCCTCCAAAGAAGTTCTGAAGTATTATCAGAGCGCCATGGTTTTGGATCACTACCAGGAAGCTACGATGAAAGTGGGTTTGTGGAAGTCGGAGGAAATGATTTTTAAATCCTCTTTTTCGAATTTTAATCTTTCAATTCTAGAACTTGGATGTGGGACGGGCAGAATAAGTTTTTCGATGTGGAAGCTAGGATTCAAAAAAATCGTCGCCACAGATTTTTCACGGAAAATGATCGGGCGGGCTCAATCAATTAACAGAAATCTTAAAACACACATTGTATTTGAGAAACAGGATGCTACCCAACTCTCTTATTCCGACAATGCATTTGACGGTTTAATTTTTGGTTTCAATGGATTGATGCAAATTCCTAAACGATCCAATCGTATGAAAGTACTGGAAGAATCATACCGAGTTTTACGTCCCGGTGGCAGGTTTATTTTCACGACCCATGATCGAACCTTTTCGAAATGGAAAAAATTCTGGAAGATCGAAAGAAAAAAATGGCGTATGAATCAGCAAAATCCAGAACTGATTGAATTTGGAGATCGATTTGAACAAACAGAAAAGGGGAAACTTTTTATTCACGTCCCGGAGATCGGGGAAGTGAGGGAGGACTTGAAAAAATGTGGTTTTGTTGTCGAACAAGATATTCTCAGATCGAAGGTGATCGAAGAATCTGATTTGGTCTGTCAATATTCTGATGAATGCAGATTTTGGATTTCAAGAAAACCTTGAAATAATTACAGGCATTCGGCATCCAAAACCATGGAAGCAACCCGTGTTGCAGGGCCTGACATTTGAACATTGAAATCATCATCTATAATTAAATCAATCGTTCCGCCGGGCATTTGTACTTTAATTTCTCTATCGCAGGCACCCATTTTTCGAGCCACTGCTCCGGCCGCTGAACTGCTACTCCCAGAGGCAAGAGTGTAACCTGCACCACGTTCCCATATTTCAATCCTTATTTCATTTCGATTAATTATTTCAAGAAATTGAACATTGGTGCGATTCGGAAAGTTTGGATGAATCTCCAGTCCCGGGCCAAGGTCGAGGGCAAGATTTTCAGAGACTTTTTCTACGGGTACAACACAATGTGGATTGCCAATGGTTGCAGCATAATACGAAAGAGTTTTTTCATTTACACATATTTCCTCATTGAGGATTTCACGATCTTCACCTTTTACTTTTACCGGAATCACCGCACTGTCAAAACTAACCCTACCCATATCTACAGTGATGTTTTCTGAGTTCTCCGATACTTTACATGTCACTACTCCGCCTAAAGTATCCACTTGAAAAGAATCCTCGTTCACCCTCCCAGAATCTTTTAAGTATCTTGCGAAAATTCTTAATCCATTCCCGCTTTTTTCCGCCTCTGATCCATCAGGATTTAAGATCCTTAATCCAAAATCAGCCTGTTCCGAGGGAAAGGGACCGATCAAAATTCCATCCGAGCCGAGCCCGAAATTTCGGTGACAAATTCGAATGACCTCACTCTCTGAAAATTTCTTTTGTTCTTCCTTCGGGTCAAATACCAAATAGTCGTTTCCAAGGGCATGGTATTTTTCAAACTTCATTGGCTATTCATTTTGCGATCGATTACCCAAGATACAATTTCCTGATCATCATTTCCAGCCCGTTTAACAACTCGTAGAAATTCCGCTGGGTGAATATTGTTGGTGCGGAAGAAATTGCGATCTCCGCCGCAGCAATACATTGAACAGGAAGGAAGCTCACCTTTTAATTTTGCCCTCGCTTTTGGAATTATTCTGGGTAGCCAGACCACACCTTCAATTTCAAGGTTTTTTGCCGGAAGGGAAGCGGAATCCATCGTATTCTGAGAAGGGATTTCTTTTTGAATTTCCCAAAAGTAGTCTTTTCTCTGTTCGTGGATCAGCAAAAAAGTTGCAAGGTCTGGTTCGCCCTCACAAACCCAGTCTTCGGCAAAGTCAAATGCATCCATCAGGTTCATCCCGATGGAATTAAGAAATTCAATTTCCTCACTGATTGGAAATGTGGAAGGATCCCGATTTCCCTGCTCGTAAAGTTTCACTGCTTTTCCCCAAACCCTTATTAGGTCTTTTTGAAAATCATACCTCATCGAAAAGAAAAATGTATCTGTTGAACCCGATGGCAAGTATCTTCACGCCAATCGAAAATCGAGCTGCTTGTCGGAAATAAAAACCTTATCAATGATAACTTCTACCTGCTGGCCAAGCTTGAGACGATTTTTTGGGCTTCTTCCAACCAGTGAAGCACCATTGGAAGCCAGTCGATAGCCCAATTCTTTGGGTAAAGTACGAATGGGAACGAATCCGCGTGCAAGAGTTTCTGGCATTTCAATAAAAAATCCTCGTCTAGTTATTTCAGTAATAATTGCCTGGTGAACGATTGGAGGATTTTTCCCAATTCCTCTTTTGTAATAAAGCAAGAGCTTATCCTTCACCGACTCTCTTTCTGCATCCACGCTGTTTCTTTCTGTTCTTGAAATATGCTTGGCCAATCCTTCAAGAGAATCGGGATTTTTTCCTGATTTTTGTTTTCCTCTGAGCCAGTTTTCAACCGCTCGGTGAGCGGTTAAGTCGGCATATCGACGAATTGGAGAAGTGAAGTGCAAATAGTCATTCTTTGCCAAACCATAATGACCATCCGGCGAGTTTCGATAGCAAGCTTGTTTCATGCTGCGTAAAAACTTGATCCGCAGAACTTGTCCGAGCGAGTGGTTATTGATTGCCTTAAGCATTTTATTTACTTCTTTTCTGACCGTCAGTTCTCCACAGGTAATTCCAAAAACCAAAAGGAAAGTCCGTAATTCGTCTAGGTTTTCCGGATCCGGATCCGGATGGACACGGTAGATCCCCGGGATTCTTTTACGACGAATTTCTTTTGCGACGGTTTCGTTTGCCAAAAGCATAAATTCTTCGATCAGTTGATGACTTTCATCATTTTCTGTTTGGAGAATTTTCTCCGGCTCCCCTTTTTCATCGACCAAAATCTTAACTTCCGGAGATTCCAAGTCGAGAGAACCAGCCTTCATCCGTGCTGCCCGAAGTTTAGAAGCAATTGACCAAAATCGCTGAACGACTTGGTTGATTCTTTTCAATTCATCAAGAGTTATTTCGTGGAGATTTTTTCCGGGATTCCCGGAATACCTACTGGGCGGTGGTGATGCCTCGCGTATACTCTCCAGACTGTTTCCACGAAGGAATAGAATAGCCTGTTCATAGGTTAGTCTTTTATTACTCCTTATCACGCATTCGGCGAGTTTAGTCCCTATTAGTCTTCCATCTTCTTTGAAACGAAAGAGTACGGATTTTACCAAACGGTCTTCGTTTTCAACTAGGCTGCATACTCCGCTTGATAATCGATGGGGCAGCATGGGAACCACCTCTCCCACAAGGTAGGTTGAATTACCCCTCTTCCTCGCTTCCCGGTCCAAGGCACCATTCAGTGGAACATAGTGGGAAACATCAGCAATATGTACTCCCACTTCCCAATCACCGTTTTCCAGTTCTTTCAGGGAAAGAGCATCGTCAAAATCTCGGGCATCCAGTGGATCAATGGTAATTGTGAAAATTTTTCTGTAATCCTTTCGTCTTTTGATTTCATCGGGATTAATTACTTCGGGACAGTCTGCAGATTCCATCTCAACTTTTTGCGAAAAGTTAGGGGAAAGTCCATATTTTGCCAGAATTCCCAGATGATCGGTCTGTGGGTCGCCTCCCGGGCCCAGGACACGAATAATCTTGCACATTGGAATCCGAGCGGGTGGATCCCATCGAACAAATTGAGCGACCACTTTATCATCAGGTTGCCCCCCCCGTTCATCGCCGAGAATCTTGAAAGGTACAAAAAGACGTGAATTTTCCGCTTCGACTAATGTTCTTCCAAGGTCCTGCTTGAGGTAACCCAGAAATTCGTCCGTGGCTCGTTTTACGATTTTCCCGACTTCGTACCTTAGTTTCTGTTGAGACCCTTTCTTTTTTCTACGATCACTTTTTTTCTTTTTCGGAGCAAGTGTTCTCAACTCTACGGTATCTCCGTGCATTGCAGTGCCAGATGCACCGCGGGCGAGGGAGACAGGTTCAATCCAACCTTCTACAACTACCTTAGCTCTGCCTTGTCTTCCGAAAAAAAGAGTCCCGTGAACCTTAGCTTTGCCCACGAACTGTTATGGAACAAGAAGAAGAAGTATGGATGCTTGAATACCAAAATTGGTTTATTGCGGCTTCAAAACCTTCCAGCCCCCGGGAAGAGCTTCCTGTATGGTTTTAACAGAGTCAAAAGTCGGATCTTTTTCCAATTTACCGACCGCTTTCATAAAGATTCCGTTATTATCTGGACCCTCTGTGTCGTCATACCATTTAACCGTACCGTCACTGAAGAGCACATGCCCACCTTCACCTCCCCAAGCACCATCAAGTTCCCATGCTGTCTGTGAACCATCCAAACCTC
>PBSV01000018.1 GCA_002726435.1 Opitutia bacterium
AAAGAGTTATATTCTAAATCAATAAGTGAAATTGAGTTCGCAACTGTTAAAGCAATTTTTTTGTCTTTAGTGATAGCAGTTGATTTTAATCCACCACGAATTCCAAATTTTTGGTCTGCTTTTTTCGAGTCTAACTGCCACGCATTTAATGTTCCATCATTGCTGGAAGACATAACTCCCTTTCCTTTTGGGAAAAAATTAACTGAACCAACCGCCATAGAATGACCATGAATTGTATGTAATTGATCACTCTTGGTAGTGTCCCACAGGTTTATTGATCCATCCTGGCATCCGGTCGCAATAATTTCTCCATTGGAAGAATAATCGCAGGACCAAACCCAGCTCGTATGAGGCATTTTTTTTGTGACTTCGAAACTTTCAACCTCTATCAGCTGAATGTCATAGTGATGGGCCGCTGCCAAAATCTTGCCAGAAGGGGAGAGTTCGAGGTCCTCTACCATTGAATTGTGATGCTTCTTCTCGAACTCTAGTGATTTGAGTTGTTGACCGCTTTTAAAATTAAAGGAGGTAATTAAACCTTGGTTGTATCCAGCGACTATATGATCGTCACTTAGAAATGTAAGAGAGTGAATTTCGAGCGGACTGCTATCGATGAGACGAAATATTTTTCCTGATTCAAGGGACCAAATACGAATTTTTCCATCCGTGGCACCAACAGCGAGAAATTTTCCATCCTTTGAAAAGGCAAGATCAGAAAGCGTCACGGCACCCTCGACAAGGGCATCAAAGGTACGAATTATCTTCCCGGTCGGGCACTCCCAGAGGTAGACCATTCCATTTTTTCCTGCACTTGCAAATTGGTTATTTATTGGAGAACTTGCCAATACTCTTAGGTTGTTTGAGGCAAAACTATGAGATTCAAGTTGTACTCCATTTAACATATCGATAAAACCGATATCTGGTCCATTTCCAATTACAACCGCATATTTTCCATCAGCGGAGAATTCCGATTTAGAAACTGAATGTTTGAAAGCAATCGTTAAGATCGATTGGTTTGAGTTATTTAAGAGCCTGCCCCATTCCCAATGGCGAAGCTTCGGATCGGTTCCCCAAAGCAGATTTTGGGCAGATTCATAATTACCTTCCCTAATCTTAGCATCCGCCAATCCAATCTGATTATAATAATTTTCTTGTTTTGCTTTTTCATTTGCGAGGTCGGCGATTTTTTTTTGCTCGAACGCCTCGTCCCGTGCAAGTTCTGCCGATCTTTTTGATTCAAGTGCTAGTTCTTTTTGGCTATCCGCTTCTTTTCTTTGGGCGAATGCCCAGATGGTCAAAGCGGTCATTAATGTAAGCAGACTGAGGGAAATTGTATTGAAGAAAATAAGTCTCTGACGTTTTCTGATAGCCTCACGCTGTTTCAATTGGTCAAAACCAATCCCAAGTAAACCGGCAATTAATTTGAGTAGAGCGTTTTCCTTTTCGTCTTTCCCTATGCGAGCATCCCCGGCAATCGGTTCAGCGGGCGACGCACTTAAGTTTCCATCGCTTCCTAGTTTGTATTTGATCGCTTGGGGGAAGCATTCTTCCATTCCGAGATCGGTTTTATCTGCTCCGAAAGGTTCACCGTCCACGATTAGACAAAGAATTCGGTTTGCCTTACCCATTCGCTTGAACTGCAGAACTTCTTGGTTTACCCATTGTGATTTTGCAGACCGAGGTGAGCAAATTACAATTAAATGTGAGGAATTGGTTAGGGCATCATCGATCATCTTTCCTAATTCGGAGGAAGTCGATAATTCTTCCCGATCCCGAAAGATAGGAATTAATTTATGTGGGAGATAGTTGTAAAATAAACTTTGCTTACCGACTAAGTTTTTGGGCACCTTGAAAGTTTCCAAATTCTTATGCAACCAATCTCCCCATTTTTTATCTTTGTGGGAATAACTGATGAAGGCTTTGTACTTATAAGTCTTTGCCATTGTAAAAGCTTTTTCTAAAATAAAGTAGTGCAGTTATGCAATTACTTAAGATAATGAATACATGGTTAATACCTAACTTATTTTAAAAGTAGGATGCGTGGTAGATGATCCAATCGAGTGCTAAAAGAAGATTGGGAATTTGATTGCTCCTGTTCGGCAATGTCGAAAGAGAAAATCCTTTTGTTTTCGATAATTTCACGACCACCCTCTTGGTTCCTCAATTTTAGTGAAAATTTATCTCTTCTCCTATCTTATTCTTTTTGCATAAAGAAAAAAAGGACCTGGTTTAATTACAAGGGTTTTAAATCTGGGAATCATCTTCCCAATAATCTGTACGAATAAAATTCAACTGAAACTAGGAGAAATTATGAAACAGAAGATCGATCTTGCAGGGTATGCTCAGTTGGTTGGAAGAATTGTCAGGCTTCTAGATTCTACCATTCACCCTAAAGCCTTAAATGGGAAAGGGTCTCAACACCTCGGAGATGAGAATTCCAGTTTTTACAATCAAGGCAGGAGCGGATTTTTTCGAATCTATTTCTGAGGAAGAACTTGTTTAATGTACCAAGAATTCCCCAAGAAATTATAGGCTTTCTTACTTTGCCAAGTCGGCAACTGCTTTTTCAATCACCCTTTTGTTTAGGAAAACAAATACGATTCCATAAACCAATATGAAGAACAGCGTTTCAAAAGAAAAACCGGCTGACAATTCAAGACCGATTTGTTGAGCTTGCCCGGAAATAATCGACAGAAGAAAATAGGCCAAGACAATTGAAATTCCCACAATAAGGAAAAACAAGTGTAGGAAATTTCCCAGAAATACTTTGGAAATTTCGGGTTTTGAAAATCCCAACAGAAGTAAGTTTCTGGTCTGTTCGGCAGCCCGTGAAATGACCAGCCGGTAACTTGCGGCAAAGGTTGCAATGGAGAGTATCGAAAGCAACCCGCCCATTCCACCCATTCCTAAAAATAGAACCTGTGTGGCTTGTCTGAGTAAGTCCTGGTCGGGAAATTCCCGATTAATTTCATAGTTTCGCCTTTCGATTTCTCGGAGTAGGGATGGGCTCGGATTTTCATCGATTTCGAGAATGATCCGAGAGGGATTCGATTCATTTTTACTTGCCTGAAGAGCATTCCTGGCGGGTATTCGGTCTGCCGGACTACGGAGGGGAGATACTTCCCACGAATCAAAGTCCTTGCTGTTGCGGTACTCGGCGAGTTCCAATCGTGAAATCGGTGGGCCATCAATGGAGCCGTCTTTCCAGAGAAACAAAAAATCCTTGGNTGTTTGCAGTCCGTATTTTTGGTTGGCCCATTCCAAAAAANTTGCAGGTACAAGCACGCTGTTTATTCGNTTACTGAATGCCACGAATCGACCGTCGAAAGTTACCNCTTGGTTTTTTCCCACAAAGACCTGAATCGGCATTCCNCTCGCGGCTTCCATCGATAGGCTGGGGTATTCAATTCGTGAAGGGGCCANNCCAAAGTTCCATAGATCGAGGTAAAACTTNGGAACCATAATTGGAACAATTGATGAATTTTCCTCCCAGTGCCAATCGTCAGGGATAAAATCAAGAAATTCGTCGGGAATCGATTCGAAGAACAAATCGGTCTTGGCCGCTGCTCCTAATCCAATTTTTCCCGATGGCCAGATGTAGAGAGTAATTGGAAATTGGTTGCGGGTGAAACCTCCAATTCTTCGAACCCCCTCGAACCCCTGAATCGTTTTGAGCTCGTCCGGAGTGAATGTGCTTTCCTCTTTTCCGAGGTTGGCCAGAGCGCCACCCTCAATTTTTTTGTTCACTGTAAAGAAGTTCTTTGGTCCTTCGGTTTCCTCGATTATTTGTGAACTGTCCAAATAGAGTTGGAAGGCGATTACTAGAAGAGTAGATCCAAGAAGGCATCCCAGTGAAGCGATCACAAGTTCACGACGAGGTCCCTTCACGGTCAAAGAGGATTTTAAGGTAACTGGTGAAAAGGTCGACGACATCTACAAGGAAAAAGTCTGATCGAAGGGGAGGCTAGGGGCAGCTCCAAGAGAAGAGAGAACTAGACCGGCTTGATTGGCTTTCGTGATTTCTTCGATCAAGGCACACGCATGGGACTCATTTTCTTGGTCAAGGTGACTGAATGGTTCATCCAGGAGTAAGAGTTTGAATGGTTTGCGTAAAGCCCGGAGGAGGGCGACTCTTTGTCGTTGTCCGTGGGACAAACTAATTACCAATTGATCAAGAAAGTCCTTCATCCCCAAGCGATCAGCCATTTCTTGAATGGATGGAAGGGAAGAATTGAGCTGGGGAATGAGTTCAATGTTTTGCCGGGCGCTGAGGGATGGGAAAAGTCGGAGGTCTTGAAAAAGAAGGGAAATTATTTGTCGTCTCCAAGCTTCCCACTCCAACCAGTTCTTGGCTCGTATGGACTCTTGGTTAATCGTAATGTCTCCGGCATAGTCTTGGCGTAAGCCATAGAGGATATGTAGGAGAGTAGACTTTCCCATTCCCGATTGGGCGGAGATTAGAACAAAGGATCCCGATTCGAATATCAGATCGCGTCCCCAAATTTCCGACCGTTCAATAATGTCATGGGGAATTGGTTCGGGGATTACTTGCTTAATTTCAATCAGCATGGAAGGAGGGAGAGAAAATTATTTCCAAAAATTGCCTCCTTTTCTAAGTTGCTCAGCGAGGCGGAATTAAGAATCGATTCTTGGCTGGAAGAAAAATCTGGAATCTTCTGAGCTTTCGGAAATACTCGGAGCGGGTAATCCGTGCCCCATAGAATTTTTTCATGACCCACTGTTTCGATTAATTTCCGGTAAAGACTGGAGTCGTATAAAAGAGGACAGGCAGCTAAGTCGTAATATACATTTTTTAATACTGGTCGAATTTTTGGATTAAGCTCATAAAAAGGAAATAATCCACCTGCATGTGCCAGAATTATCTTAAGGTCGGGGTATTCGCGAGCAAGCCATAGAAATTCTTCGAATGGGGTGGGAGTTCGGCCTGGATAATCATGACCGACTGGTTCAGTAACATGAAAAGTAATAGGCCATGCATGCTCTTCGGCAAACCCAAGAATTTCTTGCCAGGAAGAATTTCGCAGAGAGGAGGATTGAACCCAGGGGTGGCACTCTCCGATACCTACAAATCCTTCTTCTTTTCTTTTGTAGAGCTCCTCAATGGGATTTTTCATTGCCGGATGAATTGTCGCGAAAGCAAAAAAACGATCAGGATCCTCGTTGATCCATTCAGCATGCCAGTTGTTTTGCAACCTGCAGGTTTCTGGGTTTTCCCAATACCATCCAAGTAAAACAGCCTTATCAAGGCTTGCAGCGTCCATATCCATCAGCATTTGATCGCGTTTCGACCATCCTTGAAGGCTTTTCGAATTCGATGGATCAACCAAATCGAGCCAATGGAGTTCGTTGCAGTGTCGGCCAAAAGTACTCACATCCTCGATTACTTCCAGCGGATAGCGGTGAGTGTGTGCGTCAATGATCACGAGTTCTATTTCTGTACGAATTGCTTCCCATTGGGCAAAGCTCAAATTTAGATTAGTGAGGCAATCTTTGAGAACTGGTAATCAATTCGCGGGCGAGTCCTTTTTCTTTTTTTCCGGGCATCTGGCAAGTCCACGAGTCAAGGAGGCTTCGATGAAAGAAGCGAAGAGTGGATGTGCTTTGTTTGGTTTGGATTGAAATTCTGGATGAAATTGAACACCCACGAACCAAGGGTGATTTTCGACTTCCACGATCTCGACCAAGTCACGTTCCGGATTAGTTCCTGAAACCACCAAACCCGCAGATTCAAGATCTTGGCGGTATAAATTATTAAACTCAAAGCGGTGACGGTGTCTTTCGGAAACCTCTTCTTTTTCATAGGCCGAATGAGCTGTAGAGCCAACTTTCAAAGTACAGGGACAAGCACCCAACCGCATGGAGGCACCTTTTTCTTTCACATCTTTTTGCTCGTCCATAATATGAATCACAAGATCCGAAGAGTTTGGATCGAATTCTTCGCTGTTTGCCTTTTCCAAGCCCAGTACATTTCGAGCAAAATCAATCACTGCTATTTGCATACCCAGACACAATCCGAAATAAGGAATTTTATTGTCCCGGGCGAATTTTGAGGCAAGAATCTTTCCCTCCGTGCCCCGGTCCCCAAATCCACCGGGTACTAGAATTCCATCGAGATCGGAGAGATAATCCTCGGGGCAGTTGTTTTCGATATCCTCTGCATCGATGTGCACGACTTCAACTTCACAATCGTTTCGGATGCCACCATGTACAAGTGACTCGTTGACCGAGAGGTAAGAATCTTGCAGATCCATGTATTTCCCAACCATTCCAATTCGTACCTTGTGCTTTGGATTGAGCAGACGGTGCACGACCTCTTCCCATTCATCAAGCTTTGGGGCAGGTGCATCGAGACCGAGAAAGCGGGTGACGAGTTTGTCCAATCCCTCCCTTTTAAGCATGTGAGGAAGTTCATAAATGGAGTGCGAAACATCCATTTCCTCAATCACTGCTTCTTTGGGCACGCTGCAGAAAAGCGAAAGTTTTTCTCTAATCTCCTCTGTGATCGGTTGTTCGGTCCGGCAAATTAGAATGTCTGGCTGGATACCGATTTCCCGAAGCTTTGCAACGCTCTGTTGGGTGGGCTTGGTCTTGAGTTCTCCGGCGGCCCGCAGCGAAGGCAGTAGTGTCATATGAATAAACAAGACATTTGCCTTTCCGACTTCGCTGGCGAACTGTCTCATCGCTTCAGTAAAGGGAAGACCTTCAATATCCCCGATCGTTCCACCAATCTCGGTAATTAAAGTGTTGACCCCCTCCCCGGCAGCATAAATCCGGTCTTTAATCTCATTGGTGACATGAGGGATTACCTGTACGGTTTTTCCTAAATAATCACCACGTCTCTCCTTCCGGATTACTGATTCATAGATTTGTCCGCTGGTCAAATTATTGAATCTTGAGAGTTTACCGCTGGTAAATCGTTCGTAGTGGCCAAGATCAAGGTCGGTTTCTGCACCGTCGTCCAATACATATACCTCCCCGTGCTGAAAGGGACTCATTGTGCCGGGATCGACATTCAGGTAGGGGTCGAATTTTTGAATTCGAGTGGTGAGTCCACGCTGTTCAAGTAGAGCTCCCAGTGCACCCGAGGTAAGACCTTTCCCCAGCGAAGACACAACTCCACCTGTAATAAATATATATTTCATTCTCGCACTTATTTAATGACATGGCCTCTTCGGGCCTTGCAACTCTCTTTTATTTACAGAGTTAAAAAGCAGACAAAATCAAACTTTGAGTTATACTTGAGTATTAATGAATCTAATTGGCATTGCTTATACAAATAAAATGCTTTTGATTATACTCGCTTTTGATTTGTAGAGGTCAAAGAATGGAATAGATATTAGATTGCTGTCATGTTTACTAGTTCACTAGGAAAAAAATACATCATGGCCCTAACAGGCATAGTGTTAATTGGGTTTGTTTTCGTGCACATGGCTGGCAATTTACAAATCTTACTCGGACAGGAAGCAATTAACGCATACGCCCACGCTTTACAATCCTTGCCCATGCCGATTCTTTGGGGCTCAAGAGTATTCTTGATTGTTTGTGTTATCCTGCACGCTTGGACAGCGGTGGTATTGATTCGTGAAAACCGTGCCGCCCGTCCCCACGCAAATGAAATAGAAGTCACCAAGCGGGCGGGACTCGCTTCTCTTAAAATGGGTTTTTCCGGGATTACCCTTTTGCTTTTTATAGTTTTTCACTTACTCCATTTCACCATCCGAACGATCTACCCGGAGTATGATGATTTAATGACAACCGTTGGTTCTCCGAATGAGGGTGAAATTCATGATGTCTACTCGATGGTCTTGGCTGGATTTAATCATCTTTGGATTTCAATATTCTATGTGGTTGCGATGTTTTCATTGAGTGGTCACCTCGCCCACGGATTCAGTAGCGTTTTTCAGTCCCTTGGAATTCGCTCCGAGAGTTGGGGTAAAAAACTTGATCTTGCTGGCAAAGCCTATGCGTGGTCGATTTGCTTGGGCTTTTCAATTGTGCCGGTATTAGTGACTATAGAAAAATTTGGTTTTATTACATTTTTTGAGACCTCCACTTACAGTTTCCCAGTTGCCCTGAATTGATTACTTTAATCCACCACTAACATGAATCTCGATTCTCAAATCCCAGAAGGTCCACTGTCAGAAAAGTGGGACAACCATCGTTTCTCCTCTAAATTAGTCAATCCCGCCAACAAGCGAAAATATCGCATTATTGTTGTGGGTTCAGGACTCGCCGGTGGTTCAGCAGCAGCGACTCTGGGTGAACTGGGATACAATGTTGATTGTTTTTGTTACCAAGATTCTCCTCGTCGTGCTCATTCGATTGCAGCTCAGGGCGGGATAAACGGTGCAAAGAATTATCAAAATGACGGTGACAGTATACATCGCCTCTTTTACGACACTGTGAAAGGTGGAGATTTTCGCTCCCGCGAAGCAAATGTTTATCGACTGGCCCAAGTAAGCACCAATATTATTGACCAATGTGTCGCCCAAGGGGTGCCCTTTGCCCGTGAATATGGTGGTTTGCTCGCAAACCGTTCCTTTGGCGGGGCTCAAGTGAGTCGGACTTTTTATGCTCGTGGACAAACCGGACAACAGCTTTTACTGGGTGCTTACAGTGCATTAAGTCGGCAAATTGCAGCTGGATCGGTTAAAATGCATACCCGCAGCGAGATGCTTGACATGGTAACAGTGGATGGACACGCCAAGGGAATTATCACGAGGAATTTAGCCACTGGAGAAACTAAAGCTTGGACTGCGGATGCGGTTTTATTATGCACTGGCGGTTATGGTAATGTGTACTACCTGTCCACTAATGCAATCGGATGTAATGTTACTGCAACTTTTCGGGCACACCGCAAGGGAGCAGGTTTTGCGAATCCCTGTTTTACTCAAATTCACCCAACTTGCATACCGGTGGCTGGGGATCACCAATCCAAACTCACATTAATGTCCGAATCTCTTCGTAATGACGGGAGAGTTTGGGTGCCTAAAAATTCCGAAGACGCTGGAAAAAACCCCAACGATATTCGTGAGGACGACCGTGACTATTACCTCGAGAGAAAGTATCCCAGTTTTGGCAACCTTGCACCGAGAGATATCTCCAGTCGTTCGGCAAAGGAAGCCTGCGATGAAGGACGTGGAGTTGGCCCCGGGGGTCGCGGGGTTTATCTAGATTTTTCCGATGCGATTTCCCGGTTGGGTGAAGATGCGATTCGCGAACGGTATGGTAATTTATTTCAAATGTACGAACGAATCACCGGAGAAAACGCCTACCAGCGTCCGATGCGAATTTATCCAGCTATTCATTATACGATGGGTGGATTGTGGGTGGATTATAATTTGATGACTACAATTCCTGGATGCTTTGCACTTGGGGAGGCAAATTTTTCCGATCATGGTGCGAATCGTCTTGGTGCCAGTGCATTGATGCAGGGCTTGAGTGATGGATATTTTGTGATTCCCTATACCATCGGGGATTATTTGGCGAAATCAGGGGGTGGAGCAATCAGTCCGGATGCGCCTGAGGTAAAAGAGGTGATGGAATCAGTTCGCCAACGGGTGGATCAGCTAGTATCCGCAAGTGGAAAAAGATCCTCACGATCCTACCACAAAAAACTTGGTCAAATCATGTGGGAATATGCCGGAATGGCCAGGAATGAATCTGGTTTAGGTAAAGCGATTGGGGAAATTCAAGACCTTCGTGAAGACTTCAACAAAAATCTTTTAGTTCCCGGTTCCGGTGACAACTTGAATGCTGAACTTGAACGTGCCGGGCGGGTAAGGGACTTTCTTGATTTCGGTGAATTGCTTTGCCGTGATGCACTGGAAAGAAATGAATCATGTGGCGGGCATTTTCGGGAGGAGCATCAAACTAAGGAAGGAGAAGCAACTCGTGACGATGAAAATTTTGCTCATGCCGCCGTGTGGGAGCACAAAGGGGATGGAAAAATTCCCATTCGACATACGGAGGAGTTAAAATACGATAATGTCAAGCTGGCAGTCCGAAGTTACAAGTAAAAATTGTTGATGAAATTAATTCTTAAAATCTGGCGACAGGATGGTCCTCAGGATGAAGGGGATTTTGAAATTCATCAGATTGACCAAGTGTCGGAAGATTCTTCCTTCCTTGAAATGCTCGATCAATTAAACGAGCAACTTCTAGGGGAAGGAATCGAACCCATTCTTTTCGATCATGACTGTCGTGAAGGAATTTGCGGGACATGTTCTCTCACTATTAACGGCTTGCCCCACGGTCCTGAAAATTCTACCACAACCTGTCAGTTGCATATGAGGAAGTTTAGTGATGGGGACACAATCACCATCGAACCTTTTCGGGCTCGGGCGTTTCCAGTGGTACGTGACTTGGTCGTGGATCGATCCGCCTTTGACAGGATTACGCAAGCGGGTGGCTTCATTACTGTTCGTACTGGAAGTGCGCCTGACGGGAACGCATTGCCGGTGCCTAAGGATGACTCAGATTTGGCGATGGATGCAGCAGCATGTATTGGCTGCGGGGCATGTGTTGCTTCTTGTAAAAATGCTTCGGCGATGCTTTTCACATCCGCCAAGGCTGGCCATCTCAATCTTCTGCCTCAAGGAAAGGCGGAGAAGGATAAACGGGTTTTGGCAATGGTTTCAGCCATGGATGGAGCGGGATTTGGGAATTGTAGAAATTATGGTGAGTGCTCGGCGGCCTGCCCCAAAGATATTTCATTGGATTACATCGCAAAATTAAACCGCGACCACGCCAAGGCAAAAATAAAAAAGATTTTCTCCTAATTCATCTTTCTATTTTCGTTCCCTAAATTTGGTTGCGACAATTAAAAACCTTTGGATGATTGAGATACTATGTCAAAGGGAGAAGCACAAGCAACATGGGGAGGTCGGTTCTCCCAAAGACCAAATTCGCTGATGCAAGTATTCGGAGAATCTGTTTCCTTCGATATGCGGCTAGCTCCCTACGATTTAAAGTGCAGCCTGGGACACGCTTCTATGTTACAAAAAGTTGGCCTATTAACGGAGCAGGAATTTAAGGAAATCGAGGCCGGAATTCATGAATTATTTGAGGAAATAAAGAATGATGATTTTTCATGGAAGTTGGAACTCGAGGATGTTCACATGAATCTGGAACAGGCTCTTCGGGCAAAGACCGAAGCGGCAGACAAGTTGCACGCCGGGCGAAGTCGAAATGATCAGGTGGCCACTGATATGCGTCTTTTCTTCAAGGATGCATGTTTTCAATTAAAAACATCCTTAGAGGGGTCAATGATAGCCTTGCTGGGACTTGCGAGAAAGTATCCTAATTTACCAATTCCCGGATACACACATTTGCAGCGGGCCCAGCCGGTCACAGTGGGGCATCATCTACTCGCCTACATTGAGGCACTGGGCCGGGACCATGAGCGATTTTCCCGAGTCGTCGAGCATGCCAATGTTTGCCCTCTTGGTTCGGGTGCGATTGCAGGCACCACGCTACCCTTGGATCGAGAGTTTTCCGCAAAAGCCCTGGGCTTCGTTGATGAAAATGGACATGCTTTGATCACCCCAAATGGTATGGATGCGGTGGCCGATCGTGATATTTTTCTGGAATTCGCCAGTGCTTGTTCGACCTGTGCATTACATTTATCCAGGTTATCCGAAGATTTAATTCTTTGGAACTCTTCCGAATTTGGATACATCAATCTGTCTGATTCTTTCACCACTGGTTCGTCCCTAATGCCTCAGAAAAAGAATCCTGATTCTTTTGAGTTGATTCGTGGAAAGACTGGACGAATCATTGGAAACCTGACGAATTTAATGATTACGATCAAGGGGCTACCCCTCACCTACAATCGGGACTTGCAGGAAGACAAGCCACCGGTTTTTGATTCATTGGACCAACTAAGTCAGTGCCTGGCAGTAGTGGCCGGATGCATTGAATCTGCTTCCTTTGATGAGGGGAAATGTAGGCTTTCTGCTTCCGACCCGCTTTTATTGGCAACTGATTTAGCGGATTATTTGGTGGAAGCTGGCGTCCCTTTTCGCAAAGCTCATCACTATGTGGGTGCCTTGGTTGCTTTGGCCGAAGAGAAGAAACTATCCTTGCCTGAATTGTCCGACGAGGACGCAGGTCAAGTGTGCGAGTTTTTAAAAGCGGATTGGCGGGAGGTTTTTGATTTGGAGCGAGCATTTTCCAGGCGTGAAAAACCGGGAATGCCTGGCCCCAACCAAATCGCATTAAGGATTCAATTTTGGGAAGGGATTTTACAAGCCTGATCCGGATCGTTGTCCAAGCAGGATGGCTCTTTTTTGTTCTGGTTTCTTTAGTTGGTTCCCTCAAGGGCAGGGTCTGGACCAGTACTAATGGTGTTAAAATCGAGGGTGAAGTTTTTGAAGTCGATGAAGAAAGAGTGGGTTTGCGAATGGACGGAAGGGACTATTTTTTTCTTATTACCCGATTTATCCCAGCGGATCGACTCTATTTGAAAGAATGGAAAAGCCATGAAAGATGCGGAGTTTGCTCAGGAAAATTAGGAAATAATTTTAAAGAAGCGGGGGAACAAAAATTTCATCCTCCATGCTTCCGTTGTATGGTGTGTCAAAAAACATTCGTCGGGGGGGATGGGCTAGGAAAAGATCCCTGGGGGGGACTGGTTCATTTGAAACACCTTAAGCAGGCACAGACATGTGGAAGTTGCTCTCGTTTTTTCTCTCAGCGAGAGGCGGATTCGAGGCAGTTTTTTCAAGACGGCCGGGTCAGTTGTAAAGTATGCCTGCGAGATGCGGTCTTCGATCTTGAGAAATTAAATCAAGTACGAGAGAGGGTATTGCCCAGTTTGAGCAGGGTTGGTTTAGTCTTGCCCAGCAACAGACCAACAAAGGTTTACCTGGTGGATCGACGATTTCTTGATCGTGAGGCCAAGCGCATCAAAGCATCGGGGAACCTTCGTGGTCTCACGCTCACAAAGTATAAAATTACACGGGGTGCCCATTTTTCCGATGCTTCCTTTGAACATCGAATCTATATTTTAAAGGGATTACCCTATGTTGAGTGCATTGCGGTTCTCGCTCATGAATACGCTCATGTGTGGCTCAATGAACGATTCATCGAGTCAACCCCTCTTGAAATTGAAGGCTTTTGTAATCTAATCTCGGAGTTATGCTTGGCCGAGGACAAATCAAAAATATCTACGCTTCTTCGAGAGAATATGATGAAGAGCGAAAATCCAGTCTATGGTTTGGGCTTTCGTAAAATGAGGGCCAAGCTGCAATCTCTGGGTTGGCGGGCACTGCTTGCGGAAATGAAAGGAAAATCCAAACCTCCCCGATAAAAAATCCCGGTTTCTAGAGAATTCTTTCCTTGCTTGAATTGAAAAAATTTAACTATCCGCTGAGTAAATTTTTAAGTAAAGTATGCACCTCTGTCGACTCGAACGAATCTTCTTTGGACTGAATGCCTGGACCAAAAATAAGCGGCCAGTCAATGGGGTCCTGAGGAATGATTCCGTGGGAACCTTGAACCAGGGTTGGATCGAGGGGAATTATATCCATGTGAATGCGGAAACCTAATTTTTTGGCTACTAATTTACTGGCAACCCGTAGAGAAGGGAATGAAATATTTGGATCAATGAACAACTCCGCCGGGTCGTATCCATATTTACGATGGATGTCGATGCATCTGGCAAATTCGGGAGCTTGGTTGTCGTCCTCCCAATAATAATACGCGAACCAGGCGTCTTCCTTGGCTAGGAGGACAAAATCACCCGCTCTTTCGTGATTGAGTCCGGCCTGTATCCTAGTCTCGCCCTCAAGAATCTGTCCGACGCCATCCATGGACTCCAGGATGTGAAGCACTTTATTCCGAAAAGATTCGCTCCTGTCCTGTAAATAAACATGACAAACCTGATGGTCAGTAAGGGCAAATACCCTTGAGCCTCCACAATCGAGTGTTTCCCCGTTAAATTCTTGCTTTAATGACAACCATCCTTGGTGGCGGAATACTCGATTGGGATAAACGACGTTATTTGTTTCCGTGATGCCGTATTCAGAAAGAATTACAACCTGTACACCCTGTTTTGAGTAAAAATCAATTAGCTCACCTGCCAATGTATCAATTTGTTGAAGAGCAGGCTCAATTCTGGAGTCATTGGGGCCGTATCTTTGTAAGTCATAATCAAGATGCGGAAGGTAGACTAAAGACAATTCCGGAGCATGTTTCTGCTCGATCCATTGGGCGGAATCTGCAATCCATCGGGAGGATTCAAAGCCGGCACGCGGACCCCAAAAAGAGGGAAAGGGGAATTCTCCCAACTCCCGCTTAATTTCCTCGCGAATTCCCATAGGTTGACTATGGATGTCGAATATTTTGTTACCATCCGATGCATAAAGTGGACGCGGGGTAATGGAGAAATCGACCGATGAGTGCATATTGTACCACCAAAATAGATTGGCACATCGAAAATTTTTTCTTTTTCTTTTTACACTTTCCCAAATCTTTTCTCCTTTCACCAAGTGGTTCGATTGTTTCCAAAAGTGATGTTCCTGAAGATCACGGTCATACCATCCATTTCCCACGATCCCGTGGTCACTTGGAGCTTTTCCAGTTAAATAGGTAGCCTGAGCGGAGCAAGTGAGGGCGGGAAGAACTGGGCGAATGAGTTGCTCTTTTCGGCCATCAGCACGGGCATACGCAGCCAGTTTGGGCATGTTTTTACCGAGGTGACGCTGGCACAATCCGACTATGTTGAGAACGGCGACGCGAGGGCCTGAATCTCCCTCCTCAGTATTCATAGATTAGAGACTTTTTTTTACAAGTTCCCTTGTCTTTAGATCTTCGACTGATTGAAGAATTTTTTGTCTGTCCATGGCATGTACTTCGACACCTTCCCCAATCCCTTGCAACAAAGTAATAGTAAGTTCACCCCCAAGGTGTTCACGAAACTCCTCCAAACCATCTAGAATTGCAGGAGATTCCTGCCGTCCTTTTATGGTCAACCAATCATCGAACAATCGAAAACCCAGCTTTTCAAGAAGAATTAAGCATCTTTCGGAGGTAGTATTTTTAATAAGTCCGACTTTAGCAGAGTAACTTAGATCGATCGCCAATCCAATGGCTACGGCATCTCCATGACCTATTTCGAAGTTCGACATCTGCTCGAGTTTATGCGCCACCCAGTGCCCGAAATCAAGGGGGCGGGCGGATCCTCTCTCAAAGGGGTCTCCCGATGAGGCAATGTGGTCCAGATGAAGAGCGGCACTTTTACGGATCACATGGCGCATCGCTTCTTCGTCGAATTGAGAAAGTTCATCGGCGCGTTCTTCAATTTGTTCAAAGAATGAACGATCGCGGATAAGGGCGACTTTTACTGCTTCCACGAAACCGGCCCTTTTTTGTGATTTCGGTAGTCCGCGGAGGAAAGAAAAATCATTCACTACGGCATCAGGAACTGAGAAGGTACCGATCCAATTTTTCTTACCAAAATAATTAATTCCATTTTTCACTCCAACCCCGCCGTCGCCTTGACTAAGAGTAGTAGTCGGGAAACGGACCAATCGAACTCCACGGTGGGCAGTGGAAGCGGCAAATCCAACGAGGTCAAGAGCGGCACCTCCACCAATCACCAGAACATACGAGTGTCTGCACAAAGCAAATTCATTGAGGTCGGACCAGATTTTTTCGACTAAGCCCCATTCGTTTTTGGCACTCTCTCCACCACGGATGAATAGAGGTGGACAAACCAAGTCCAGAGAATCTTCCCGGGCACGGAAATAACTCTCAATCTGAAGGGGCAGGTTGGGATTTCCATCAACAATTCCTTCGTCCAAGTAAAGAATTGCTTTTGTACGGTCACCTTTTCGCTGGGGTTGAAGAATTCCTAATAGAGTTTGATTGGTCTGAGAAAACGAATCATCGGTGAAGTAGACACGATGTGTACAATCCAGGCGGATGTTTTTACGGATGGTAGAGAAGGTAGAGGACATATTATTATAGTATTTCTTACTCATGTTGCCGCAAACCTCTTTTGCATGAAAAGAGCACCAGCAGTACAGACAATACAAGGCCCGGCCAGGAGCGGAACAGAAAAGGCGACCGCGACCGCATCGGTGACGCAAATCCCAGCGAGTAAGCGGGAAACACCCTCGCCAATTGAGCCTTTTTCAGACTCCCTGATTCGAAGAATTGCTTGGTAGACAATCCACGCAACAAACAACCCGCAGAGGTTGACTAAAAATTGTCTAACCGGGTCCAGGATGTTCCAGTGAATCAATCCGGCAAGTGCAACTAGCGGGGATCCGAAAAGTAGAAGTATGGAAATTCGTGCAGGGGTTTTTTCCGATTTTGATTCTCCACGGGCAAACCAGGTGATTCCAATCACATAACAAGCCAGCGTAGTTGCCCATATCCATGTTTGTGGCCTTATTTCTAGATTCCCTCCTGCGGTGGCAGCACTGGCCCAAAGCAAAAATCGACAAGCCCCCATCAGAATCATACTACCAATCCATTTTTTATGTAGATAATCATAAGCAATGATAGACCCCGCTAAAAGAGCCACCCAGACTACCGAGCAATTCGCGGGCACGATCATTATCCATCCTCCCGCTAGCATTTGAACAATTCCTGCAGTCCAAGCGAATGAACAGGGCAGGGCACCGCTGGGAAGGGGCCTGTCCGGGTTGTGCTCAAGGTCAAAGGAATAGTCAAACGCATCGTTCAGGGTGCATCCGCCGGCATACAATAAACTTCCCCCAAGCAGTAAAAAAAGAAGAACGCTTCCGTCCAGTACCGAAGGATCTATCCACTCTGGCAGGGAGCGGAGATTCTCTCCCACGCTTGCATTCACTGCCCAAGCCGCCAGGCAATTTGTCCAAACTGTGGGTAGATTCGATATCCGAGCAAGGACAAATAAACTATGAATCATACTTGGCTTTGGCAAAGAATTCCCCATCTTATTTTCTTTCAAATCCTCGTTCGGACAATGCATGCAGGGTCCATTGATATTCTTTAACAATTTGTTCCACCACCTCGCTGGAACGCAGTCCGGGGGGAAGAACTTCCCAAGTGTAGGTTTCCATTTCCAGATGTTTACAGGAGTCGGAATTTCCCGATAACCAGTCCAAGGTTGCGAGTACATGTTCTCGTGTATCCATCATCCCATTTCCCGGTGATGCATGAAGCGGGATATGAAAGTGAATCCGCCAATCATCCCCCACTTTAAAATCTTTCATCTTCGCGTACTTCAGAGCCAGATCAAGGTCCTTGATTTTTGCAACCACCTCTCCCGATTCGCTTATGACTACTTGGTGAAGATACACCTCTTCGATGAATTCATGTAATTTTTCCAAATTTTCATGAGTCGGACTGACCCGAAGGGCAGAACTTAGATGAATCTTGCTTATGCGGATGCCGGATTCCTTCAATGAATCGAGACCCGCTTGAGCAGATTCTCCCTGGATCGCCAGGTGGCAACAATCATAGTTTACTCCAACTGTTTTCAATAGTGAATCCTTGTCCTGCACGAGGCCGGACATGGATTGAAAGAATTGAATGGTTTCGGGAGTGGTTTCAAAGAGTCCAAGTGGTTCCGGTTCCAGGCCCAGATGCAGGTCGAGATTTTTTGCCCGTCCAATCCGTTCAATTTGCCGGGAGCATTCAATCAAATTCTCGAACATGATAGATGGAATAGAATTCGCAGGGATGAATTCCTTGAATGATCCAGGCAGACTGCTGACACTTCCCTCCTCTCCAGTTTGAAGGAGACTTTCTAGAATCTTGAAAAGTAAAATCGTGTAGTCCAAGCGCTCATTCGTTGTCCAATCGGGTCGATAAACTTGTTCCTTGACTCGAGT
>PBSV01000019.1 GCA_002726435.1 Opitutia bacterium
GGGCCATTTTTCTTTTGTGGCTTTCCACCACCATTTTTCGACTGCATGAGGAAATGGCGGAAGTGTAATGGTTGGCTTCATCTTCGAGGAAAATGTTCACAATGCATTGTCTGCCTCACCATTTCAAAGCCTCGGCGGAGGTTGACTGCAATTATCTGCTTATCAAAATGTAAACTTAAATCTTTCCCCCGTAAATTGCCTGATCTCCGAGCTGTTCCTCAATACGGAGTAACTGATTATACTTGCAAATTCGGTCGGTACGGGAAAGAGAACCAGTTTTAATTTGCCCTGCATTGGTAGCCACTGAAATATCTGCAATTGTAACATCTTCAGTTTCTCCTGAACGATGAGAAATAACTGAGGTGTAGGATGCTTCTTTAGCCATTTCAACGGCATCAAAAGTCTCAGTTAATGATCCAATCTGATTAACTTTCACAAGGATAGAATTGGCAACCCCTTGGTCTATTCCTTTTTTAAGAAAATCAACATTGGTAACAAATAAATCATCTCCAACTAACTGCACCTTATCACCGATTGCATCGGTAAGTTTCTTCCATCCGTTCCAGTCGTTTTCATCACATCCGTCTTCAATTGATCGGATTGGAAATTTGCTTACAAGTTCTTCATAAAAAGAGACCATTTCATCAGAGTCCCTCTCGCTACCGTCACTCTTTCCAAAAACATACTTTTCTTTTTCTGCATCGTAAAATTCAGAAGAGGCAACATCGAGGGCAAAAACAATTTCATCGCCTAATTTATACCCCGCCTTATCTACCGCGATGGACAAAGATTCAAGAGCGGCAACATTGCTTGCAAGGTTGGGGGCAAACCCTCCCTCATCACCTACTGCTGTTGATAGACCTTGGTCTTTCAAAACTTTCTTTAATGAATGAAAAATCTCACAACCCATGCGTATGGCTTCGCTAAAGGAAGAAGCCCCAACAGGCATGATCATAAATTCCTGGACATCTATTGGTGCATCTGAATGAGAGCCTCCATTTAAAACATTCATCATAGGTACGGGAAGAACCTTTGAGTTTGGTCCCCCAAGGTATTTGTAGAGTGGCAATCCACAAGCCGAAGCAGCAGCGTGAGCAGTTGCCATGGAAGCACCAAGAATAGCATTAGCACCAAGTACCGATTTATTGGGAGTCCCGTCCAAAGTTAGCATCGCATTGTCAACTGCAGTCTGATCGGTTGCATCCAAGCCAATCAAAGTCTCGGCAATCTTGACATTGACATTTTCCACCGCTTGGGAGACTCCTTTTCCCAAGTATCTACTTTCGACCCCATCACGTAATTCGATGGCTTCATGTTCTCCTGTGCTTGCACCAGAGGGCACGGCAGCGCGACCGAATGCACCCCCGCTTAATTCAACTTCAACTTCGACAGTGGGGTTGCCGCGTGAGTCAATGATTTCTCGACCGTGTACTTCGATTATATGCGTCATGGTATTTGTGGGGATATGATAAGTTCTGGTGGAAAGAAAAGTTGGTTATGATGACTTTTCATTCGACTTTGTCAAAATCCTTCGAGTATCGACTTTTGACGAACTTATTCCTTACCACTCGCCAAGCCTACCTAAATGATATATAAACTTATCCTAGAACTATGGCAAAAGCACGAAATGCAATCTCCCCAACTCGAGAAGAAAACTATCCGGACTGGTACCAGCAGGTGATCAAGGCGGCGGATATGGCTGAAAATACGCCAGTCCGTGGTTGCATGGTCATAAAACCATGGGGGTATGGAATCTGGGAGAATATTCGAGATATTCTCGATCTAAAGTTTAAGGAAACCGGACACAAGAATGCATACTTTCCACTTTTTATTCCAAAAAGTTTTTTACAACGCGAGGCTGAACACATTGATGGATTTGCCAAAGAATGTGCGGTGGTTACCCATTCTCGCTTAGAAGCGGACGAAAAAGGAATTCTGCAACCTGCAGGAGAATTGGACGAACCTCTCATCGTTCGTCCAACATCAGAAACTATTATCGGTGAGTTGTTTGCCCGATGGGTACAGTCTTATCGCGATCTTCCATTACTGATTAACCAATGGGCAAATGTAGTGCGATGGGAAATGCGTCCGCGTTTATTTTTGAGAACAGCAGAATTTCTTTGGCAGGAAGGGCATACCGTCCATGCCACTGCTGAGGAAGCAATGGACGAAACAAATTTGATGCTTTCCACCTATGCCGAGTTTGCGGAAAATTTCTTGGCAATGCCAGTTTTGCGAGGCGAAAAAACTGAATCAGAACGATTTCCTGGTGCAGATTCCACTCTGTGCATTGAAGCAATGATGCAGGATCGAAAAGCTTTGCAGGCTGGAACCTCGCATTTTCTTGGGCAAAATTTTTCTAAGGCCTGTGGAATAAAATTCCAGGGTATTGAAGGCAAGGAGCAGTATGGATGGACCACTTCTTGGGGGGTATCCACTCGTTTAATTGGAGGCATGATCATGACCCATGCCGATGATGATGGTCTTGTAGTTCCCCCCAGAGTAGCACCCACTCATGCGGTTGTTTTACCAGTAACTCCTAAAGAAGAAACTCGAGACAAAGTGCTCGAGTCTTGCCATGAACTAGTTCGAGATCTGAGCGAGCAATCCTTTGCAGGATCGATGGTCCGTGTTGATTTAGATGATCGTGACCTGAGGGGTGGAGAAAAGTATTGGCAGTGGGTAAAAAAGGGTATCCCTCTGACTGTAGAGATTGGTCCGAGAGACCTGGAAAGTGGAACTGTTTATATGGGCCGCCGAGACCAAGGTTCGAAAAGAGTTAGTATTTCAAGAGAGAATTTAGTTGGACAAATTCCTCAAATTTTAGAGCAGATACAAAAAACTCTTTTTGAACGAGCCCTTGCTTTTCGTAATAAGCACACCCAGAAGATCGAGGATCGTGACAATTTGTATGCTTTTTTCACATCGGAAAATAAGGATGAATCTTCAATTCACGGTGGGTTTGCACTTGTTCACTGGGATCGTGATCCCAAGTGGGAAGAACAGCTTAAAAACGATCTCAAGGTTACAATAAGGTGTATCCCTGAAGATTCCGACGAGTCGGGAATATGCATTTTTAGCGGAAATCCCAGCCCGGGAAGAGTTGTCTTGGCAAAATCCTACTAGTTTAATTTTTCGAAATTTATATTTTTTCATGTTATGGAAATAATTTCATCCATTATAGAAATGAAAAAACTTGCGGCTCATGAGGAAAAGTCAGGCAAAAAAATTGGTTTCATTCCCACTATGGGTTTTTTGCATGAAGGTCATCTCTCATTAGTGGATCTGCTTCGAGATTGTTCTGATTTGTTGATTCTCTCGATTTTTGTTAATCCAACTCAATTCGGAGTAGGTGAAGACCTTGAAAATTACCCTCGTAACACAACAAGGGATATTGAGCTTTGTCGAGAGCGGGGAGTTGATATCGTTTTCATTCCACAAGAAAAAGATCTCTATCTGGACGACTCTTCCACTTTTGTGTCTGAGGAGATTGCAAGTAAAAAACTTTGCGGGCTGGCACGGCCCACGCATTTTCGTGGGGTCACTACGATTTGTGCTAAGCTTTTCAATCTTTGCCGACCCTCCTTTGTTGCCCTCGGGCAAAAAGACGCACAACAGATTGTAGTGCTCAAGCGAATGATAAGGGATATGCACTTTCCGATCGAAGTGAAGGTTGGTCCCACCATACGTGAATCTGATGGATTGGCAATGAGTTCACGCAATCAATATTTAAATTCGAGCCAAAGGGAAGATGCACTTCTTATAAATCGTGCCTTGGAAGCGGGTAAAAGTCTGGTTGTAAAAAAGGGAATCACAAACGCGGACCGTGTAAAAGCTGAATTAATGTCGATTTTACGCTCGGGTAGATTCCTTCGAATTAATTATGCAGAGGTTGTTAATTGTGAAACAATGCGGGTGGAGAGTGAGATCCAACCTGGCCGCTCGATGCTGGTAGTTGCAGCTTGGGTGGACTCTGTGCGATTGATCGATAATGTGAAACTTTAATGAATAAAAAAGTAAGGTCAGATTACGATTTAGTTATTATAGGCAGTGGTATCGCCGGCCTAACCTTTGCGCTTAAGGTCGCGGAAGCAGGTTACCGTGTAGCCATATTCACAAAAAAAGACAAAGCCGAGTCCAACACGAATTACGCTCAGGGTGGAATAGCTGCTGTAACCTCGGCAGGAGACGACCTCGAAAAACATGTTGAAGATACGATCGAGGCAGGGGATGGATTATGCAACCCCGAGATTGTGCGTGAAATTTTAAAGGATGGTCCTTCCCGAATCCAAGACCTTATCGAGATGGGAGTTTCTTTTTCAAGCCTAGATGATGGAAGAATTTCTCTTGGCAAAGAAGGTGGTCACAGTAAGCGAAGAGTATTGCATGTCAAAGATGTGACTGGAAAAGCAATTGAAGATGCACTCCTCAACAATATCGCCGAGCAAGGGGTTACTCTTTTCGAGCACTTTTTTGCGATCGATTTGATAACCGCCCGCAAGGCTCGCAAATTAGGAGTTAAGGTTGGTGGCAGTGCCGATCGAGTGATGGGTATATATCTCTACGATGCTAACAAAGAAAAAGTGATCACAGTTTCTTCTCCGGCGGTTCTCTTGGCAACTGGTGGAGCAGGACAGACCTATCTATACTCGACAAACCCATCCATTGCTACAGGAGATGGTGTGGCAATGGCCTCGAGGGCTGGACTTTCCGTAATGAACCTTGAATTTATTCAATTTCATCCCACTACATTACATTCTTCCGATGGAGATCGATTCCTGATCACTGAAGCAGTTCGTGGCGAGGGTGTTCGATTAATTGATTCTCAAGGCAAGCCCTTTCTTAAAAAATACCATCCCCTCGCAGATTTGGCACCCCGAGACATTGTGGCTCGTGCGATTGATCGCGAAATGAAACGTTCCGGTGCACCATATGTCAGACTCGATACTCCAAAGATCAAAGGTAATTTCCCGGATCGATTTCCAAATGTCTATCAAAATTGCCTGAGCCGTGGAATAGACGCAGTTTTAAATCCAATACCTGTTGTTCCAGCTGCTCATTATTCATGTGGTGGCATTCCCACTGATCTTGATTGCTCAACTAAACTTAATGGCCTTTATGCTTGTGGTGAAGTAGCGTGTACCGGACTTCACGGTGCAAATCGCTTAGCCAGTAATTCTCTTCTTGAAGCAGTGGTCATGGCTCATCGAGGGGCAGAAGCGGTTTGTTCCTTTCTTGGTAATCGAAAAAATGAAAAGTTTACCCTTCCTGAATGGGTGGATGGAGATGTTCCTGCTTCTGACGAACGTGTTGTCCTGTCGCATAACTTAGAAGAATTGAAACGAGCAATGTGGGATTATGTCGGGATCGTACGATCCACGAAACGACTTGAACGTGCACGTGCTCGTTTACGAAACTTAGAGCGTGAAATTAATGAATACTATTGGAATGCAAAGGTTGACCTTTCTTTATTAGAAGTTCGAAATTTGGTCTGTGTGGCTGAGTTAATTGTACGTTCTGCTCTCAAACGCAAAGAAAGCCGGGGTCTTCACTACACATTGGATTATCCTGATCGTGCCGAAGAAGCCCTTGACACTTTGGTTCCTCCTCTGAGGAAATAATTTTCGTGTCAAAAGCGATTGGAAGAGTTGCTTTAGTCGGTGCTGGTGCGGTTGGTGGGTACTATGGGTCTTTACTTTCTTTGACGGGAGTCGAAGTGCATTTTCTTTTTCGTAGTTCTTACCACATCGTAAAAAAGGAGGGGCTCTATTTAATACATCATTCCGAGGGCGGACGAAAGGAACTTGTTGATCCTTTGCACGCCCACGCAAATACTCGAACGATCGGAGAATGCGACTGGGTAATCGTTGCGAGTAAAACAACTGCAAACTTGGAATTATCTAGAATAATCAGCCCCTTGATTGGTGATCACACTAAACTGCTCACCCTTCAAAATGGGATGGGTAATGTGGAAAACCTCGCTCGTTCTTTCGGTAATCAAAGAACCATCCTTGCCGGTCTTTGCTTTACCTGTATAAATCGCACTGCTCCAAACATTGTTGAAAGTCTCTTGCCCGGGTATGTTCAATTTGGACAACTGGGCCAAAGCCTTAACTCTGAAAGTGAAAGTATCGTACAAGCTTTCGAGTTTGCTGGCGTAAGTGTAAAAAGAGCGAAATCACTTGATGAAGTATTGTGGCGCAAACTATGTTGGAATATTCCTTTCAATGGATTGTCAATAGCAGCCGGGGGGATTACCACAGACTTAATTCTTGCAAGACCTGAACTTAGGGATCGTGCTCAGGCTCTCATGCTTGAAGTCCAGGCGGGAGCTAAGAATTATGGCATTGAAATTGAAGATTCATTCCTTCGGCGTCAGTTCGAATTAACCGAGCCGATGGGTCCGTATAAACCTTCCAGCCTGATCGATTTTCTTGCCGGCAAACCAATTGAAGTCCATGCCATATGGGGGGAAGCACTTCGACGCGGTAAACGAAGAGGAGTCAACATGAAAGAGTTAGAAAAATTATACGGTGAACTGGGAAAGTTTGCTTAAAGTGAATTTGGTAAGTGGGCATAGTCTTTAGTTTTCTTCCGTGCGTGGTGTTTATATTCTGAAAAGTACATTTTTTAACTCAGCAAATGAAGGAATTTTGAAGATTTGGATCGCGATCACAAATTAAACTTCCAGTCATAAAATCAACATTGCATCTCCGTAACTGTAAAACCTATATCTTCTTGAAATCGCCTCTTTGTAAAGCTGCTTTAATTTGTCAAGACCATGAGTTTTATTTGGAGCGAGAAAAGCAGAGACTAAACAAAGTAAAGTGGAACCTGGCAGATGAAAGTTGGTGAGTAAATGATCTACGCCTAGAAAAGTGTATGGAGGCTTTATAAAAACCTGGGCTTCAGATCGCGTAAGTTCTTCAGGATTTTCATCGGGCACTGAAAGGTAGTGCTCAATCGCACGGACACTGGTTGTTCCAATCGCAAGACGACGAAAGTCCGAGGCTCGAAGAACCGACTTAGTTGACGGAGACAGGGTATATTCTTCGGAGTGCATCGAGTGATCTTCGACTCTTTCAGTTTCAATCGGCCGGAAGGTTCCGACTCCAACAGAAAGAGTCAGTTCATGGATACAATGACCTTGTTTTGTAAGCTTTTTTACAATTTCTTTCGTAAAGTGAAGACCTGCAGTTGGGGCTGCTGCCGCGGACCGGTTGTTTGGATTTGCATAGATCGTTTGGTAACGCTCCTCATCGGATTTATCAGCGGACCGTCTAACATAGGGAGGAAGTGGGAGTGTACCGATGCGCTGGGCGAGTTCATGAGGATTAGAATCTTTTGGTAAAGTAAATTGAACCAGATATTCGCCTGAAGGAAGGCTATCGATTACTTTTGCCTCGTATTCTCCGGTCAAACTAAAAACCTCTGCTTTTGCGGTTTTCGCCCCAGGCTTGATAAGACATCGCCAAACTAAATTGGAAGAGACGGAGGGGCGAAGTAACAAGCATTCAACCTTTCCTCCATTCGGCCTTTGTCCATACAATCGTGCCTTGAGTACTGAGACATCGTTTCGAAGGATGGAAAGTTTTGGCGGAAGCAGACTGGGCAATTCATGGAAAAAATGATGATGAACCTCATCCCTTGCCCGATCGTAGACAAATAAGCGGGATTCATCGCGCTGAAGAGTTGGAGATTGAGCAATGGATCCTTCAGGAAGTTCATATTCAAGTTCTTTCGTTAACATATAGGAGGATATGAAAAGCACATCGACAAGCATTCGGCAATTTCCTAACTTAATTATTCTTCAATTATAATTTCTTTACTTTGTGATATGACTGATCCAAGCACACTGGTTGCCCCCCCTTCCTTACTCTCCGAAAATGCATATGTTAAGAGCTTTGAAGAATACCAAGCGATTTACCAAAGAAGTATCGAAAATCCGGAGGTTTTTTGGGCCGATATTGCGGAAGATTTTCATTGGTTTTCAAAATGGAATGATGTGTGTTCTTTCAATTACGATCGAAGAAAAGGTCCGATTTCTATCCAATGGTTTAAGGGAGCTAAGACCAATGTTTGCTTCAATTGCATAGACCGGCACTTAGAAATTCGTCCCGACAAGACGGCGATTATTTGGGAGGGGAATGAGCCAGGTGAGGATGCTACGATCACCTATCGACAATTGCATAAGCAAGTATCCAAATTTGCAAATTTACTAAAAAGTAGGGGCGTGAAAAAAGGGGATTGCGTATCAATCTACATGCCAATGGTACCTGAAGCGGCAGTCGCAATGTTGGCATGTGCAAGAATTGGAGCAGTCCACTCCGTTGTTTTCGGCGGTTTTTCCGCCGAAGCATTGGCTGACCGAATTGTTGATTCCAATTGCAAGATTTTAATTACTGCGAACGGTACCTTTCGGGGAGCTAAAGCAATTCCAATGAAACCAAATGCGGACCAAGCAATGAAAAGTGCCTCGGAACGCATGGACGAACCGGTAAGAACGTGCGTGGTGCTGGAGCATGTTTCGGGAGAGAATGGAATTTCATGTGAAATGCAGGAGGATAGGGATTTGTGGTGGGAGGACGCGGTTTCCGAAATTTCTTCTGATTGTCCATGTGAAGAGATGGAGGCAGAAGACCCCTTGTTTGTTCTTTATACTTCGGGTTCCACTGGCCAACCAAAGGGAGTTCTTCATACTACTGCTGGTTACATGGTATATACCGCGACTACGCACAAATACATCTTTGATTATCATGAAAACGATGTTTACTTTTGTGCTGCAGACATTGGGTGGATAACTGGACATTCTTACATTGTTTACGGCCCCCTTGCCAACGGAGCAACAACTACGATGTTTGAGAGTATACCCACCTATCCAAATCCTGACCGCTATTGGCAAGTAATTGAAAAATGGAAGGTGACACAGTTTTACACTGCACCTACCGCAATCCGTGCAATTGCTGGGGCAGGCGAAGAGTGGCCTGGCAAATACGAGATGAAAAGCTTACGAATTCTTGGTAGTGTGGGTGAACCAATCAATCCTGAAGCTTGGCGCTGGTACCATCGGAACGCAGGCAAGGAAAGATGTCCAATTGTTGACACTTGGTGGCAGACAGAAACTGGTGGAATTCTAATCTCACCTTTGCCTGGAGCCACTCCCTTAAAACCGGGTTCTGCAACTTTTCCATTTTTTGGAGTTAAGCCAGTTGTTTTAGATTCCCAGTCCGGGGAAGTTATGGAGGGTCAGGATGTGAGTGGAATCTTGGCGATGGAAGCACCATGGCCTGGTCAAATGCGTACAATATTCGGAGATCATAAACGATTTGAGGATACTTATTTCGATCAATATAAAGGATACTATTTTACTGGAGACGGATGTCGCCGAGATGACGATGGGTACTACTGGATAACCGGCCGTGTGGATGATGTAATAAATGTATCAGGTCATCGAATGGGAACAGCTGAAGTAGAGAGTGCACTGGTTGCCCACGGATCTGTGGCAGAAGCAGCGGTCGTAGGTTTTCCGCATGAAGTAAAAGGAGAGGGTATCTATGCCTATGTCACCTTAAACCGAGGAGTTAATTACTCTGATGAACTTAGACTGGAGTTAAAAAAGCAGGTTCGGTCTGTGATTGGTCCAATAGCCACCCCCGACAGGATTCATTGGGCACCTGCTTTGCCGAAAACGCGTTCGGGGAAAATAATGAGAAGAATACTTCGTAAGATCGCGACTAATGAGACTGACCAGATTGGAGATATTTCCACTTTGGCTGATCCATCTGTGGTGCAAAGCTTGATTGAAAATAGTTAATTAAAATTTTTCTTGGCACTCGCCAAAGGTTGAATTTTTATTCATATAACAATTGGAATGAAGATTTATTTAAATGGTGATTATGTCGCGAAAGAAGACGCAAAGATTTCGGTCTTTGATCACGGGTTGCTCTACGGAGATGGAATTTTCGAAGGAATTCGAATTTATGAGGGGTGTGTTTATAAATTGGATGAACACCTCGAAAGACTTGAGTTTTCAGCGAAGGCTATACTGCTCGATCTGCCACTCACTCGGAAAGAATTTAGAGACGCTGTTTGTGAAACCTGCAGGCAAAACGGTTTAAAAAATGGATATATCCGGCTTGTAGTTACCCGTGGAATTGGTCACCTGGGACTGACACCAGATGGATGTGGTCCAGCTAGTGTCGTCATCATTGCCGATAATATTCAGCTCTATCCACAGGAACTCTACGAAAATGGTTTAAAGATTATTTCTGTGGCGACCCGAAGAATAAATTCATCGGCTTTGCCGCCTGCGATTAAGAGTTTGAATTATTTGAACAATATTCTAGCCAAGATTGAAGCAAAAAAAGTTGGTTTTCAGGAGGCATTGATGCTTAATGACAAGGGAGAAATTGCTGAGTGCACGGGTGATAATGTTTTTATTTTTAGTAAGGGAGTTATCTTTACTCCGCCCCTCGATTCTGGCTCTTTGAGAGGGATTACTCGGGGTGCCGTTTTAGATTTAGCATCAGAACTTGGTTATAATTGTAAAGAACAGGCTCTTACAAGGTACGATCTTTGGACCGCGGATGAATGCTTTTTGACTGGCACGGCAGCTGAAGTGATTCCCTGCGTGGAAGTGGATCATCGCCCAATTGGAAGCGGGAAGCCCGGAGAAATTACGAAAACATTTATATCGAAATTTCGGGAAAAAGTTTTGAAAGATGGTGTTTTGCTCTAAAATTTTTCCTCAAAACATCCATTCTTCAAAATATATATCCCTTGGCGCGTCAAATGCGTTGTGATTACATCAAAATCCAACTATGATGTCTCAAATACAATATAAATTATGAAATGTCATCATTGTGATAAACAGGCTACCGTCCACTTGACTCAAATTCTGAACGGCCAAATGCACAAAATGGACCTATGTGAAGGTTGTGCTCAAGCTAAGGGCGTCACTAATCCGGAAAACCTGTCAATTGGTAATTTGATGGACAAAGCTGGGATCGACACAGACACTCCTAATGCATCCATGACCTGTGAAAGTTGTGGCACCTCTCACCAAGATTTTAAAAAAGGGGGCAGGCTTGGATGTGAAGCTTGTTATCATGTTTTTAGACCAATCCTAGATCCCTTGCTTGACGGCATGCACGCAGGAACAAAACACTTGGGTAAAATTCCTGCCGGCTCTGAATCTCGGGTCAAATTCGAAAGAAGTTTATCTGAAATAAAATCGGAATTACAATTTGCTATTGAGGAAGAAGATTTTGAAAAGGCCGCCCAATTACGTGACCTACTTAAAGAACTCGAGAAAGAAGCAAGTGCTTAATCACTAACAGGACAAATTTTTATGTTCCACGATATATTGAGCGGTGATAGTGCGACTCCAAAGGTTACCAAAGCGATTCCTGTTACTTTAAGCACCCGAATACGGCTTGCTAGAAACTTGAGTGAGTTTCCATTTCCCGGGCGTGCTGAAGCCTCTCAAAAGAGGGCTGTTTTGACGAAGTGCATGGAAGCATTGACGGACATAAAAGAATTGAACGATTCCTTATCGGTCGAGGTTGATGATCTAAGCGAACTGGAACGTCAGATTTTAGTTGAAAAGCACTTGATCAGCAGGGAATTGTCCGAGATTGACGAAGCCTCAGGAATCGTCCTCACACAAGATCGTAATTGTTGTATTATGATTAACGAGGAAGACCACTTAAGGATTCAAGTTTTACAACCTGGTTTAGATTTTGGGAAAGTTTGGAAACGAGTTGATGCGTTGGACAGTGGCATTGAATCAGAGGTAAGTTACGCATACGATGGTGAGTTAGGTTTTTTGACTGCTTGCCCGACTAATCTCGGAACAGGCATGAGAGCATCGGCAATGATGCACTTACCTGGGTTAGTGATGTCCAAAAATATGGACAANGTNATNAANGCCGTAAGTCAGTTGGGTATAGCGGTACGAGGTCTTTTTGGTGAAGGTTCTGATGCGAGTGGTAGTATTTTCCAAATTTCGAACCAGCAAACTTTAGGAGAGTCCGAGTCAGCGATTATCGATAGACTTCACAACACTCTTACCAATCTTGTTCGCCAAGAACAATTCGCCCGCGAAAAACTTTTAGAAGATGACGGTAATCGACTCATTGACAAAATGAGTCGGGCGGTTGGTATTTTAAAGACATGTTGTCTTATACAAAGCTCCGAGGCGATGGATCATCTTTCTTTGATTCGTCTTGCAGCTGACTTCAAAATGTTGCCGGAATCTTACCGTGCGATCGCAGACAGAATGTTTATTGAAATTCAACCTGGTCATGTTCAATTGGCCGCCGGAAAACCTGTTGACCCGGCATTTCGTGATTTTCTTCGGGCAGATTTGTTGAAGAAAAAATTTGCCAAGTCCCCATTTGTAAAATCATAGGGGGGCTAGGTTGACTTTATATAAGACAGCAACTATAAAATAATATATGTCAGAACCGATGAGTAATTTCACGCCTCGCGCCCAGCAGGTATTGGCATTAGCCAGAAAAGAAGCCGACCGATTTCACCATAATTATGTTGGCACAGAGCACCTGCTCTTAGGTCTCATTAATTTGGGTCAAGGTGTCGCGGTAAATGTTTTACAAAAAATGGGTCTTGATTTGGACACCGTCAGGCAAGCAGTGGACGAGCAAGTAGGGTTGGGTCCCGAAGCAAAACCCTCTGGAAATGTTCCCTACACGCCCAGAGTAAAGAAAGTACTGGCTCTTGCCGGAAAGGAAGCTAAGGGATTAAATCACAGTTATGTTGGAACCGAACATATTCTACTCGGTCTGCTTCGCGAAGGCGAAGGTGTAGCAGCAAGGGTTTTAAAATCTTTAGATGTTGATGCAGACAGATGTAGAAACGAAATCCTCTCTGAATTAGATCCCAATTTTTCATCCACTGAAGAAACTGAATCATCTGTCGTTGGGGCTGGTGAAACAGAAGAGAAAAGTAAAGACCTCAAAACTCCTGCCTTAAAAGCTTTTGGTCGTGATCTTACCGAAATTGCCAAGAAAGGGGATATGGATCCAGTTGTCGGTCGTGAAAAAGAAATTAGACGAGTTACCCAAGTGCTTTGTAGAAGAACAAAGAACAATCCAGTCTTAATCGGAGAAGCAGGTGTTGGTAAAACTGCGATTGTGGAAGGCTTAGCTCAACAAATAGCCAGTGGTATGGTGCCAGAAAACTTAGTCGATAAAAAAGTCGTTACCTTAGACCTAGCTTTGATGGTAGCGGGTACTAAATACCGTGGTCAATTTGAGGAAAGGATTAAGGCGGTGATGGATGAACTGAAAAAATCCAAGAACATTATAATTTTTATCGACGAACTGCACACAATTGTTGGAGCCGGTGCTGCTGAAGGAGCCATGGATGCTTCCAATATATTTAAGCCCGCATTAAGCAGAGGAGAACTACAGTGCATCGGTGCCACCACTCTTGGAGAGTATCGAAAATATATTGAGAAAGACTCTGCCCTTGATCGTAGGTTTCAGTCCGTGAAAGTTGAGGCTCCCTCAATCGATGACACCATACTTATTTTAAAAGGGATTCGTCCGAAATACGAAGAGCACCACAATGTAAATTTCACCGACAAAGCTTTGGAGTCGGCTGCAAAGCTTACTGACAGATATGTCACCGGTAAACACCTCCCTGACAAAGCGATTGACGCCATTGATGAAGCTGGTGCTCGTTCTCGCATGGAAGCTCTCAAGCGGCCTCCCGAAATCGAACAGTTGTCCGATGAGATCAAAGAAGTCTGTGCCTTGAAAGAGTCTGCTATTTCAGACCAAAACTTTGAGGAGGCTGCCGAAGCCAGAGACAAAGAGAAAAAATTGCGTGCCAAGAGAGAACGGGTCTTGGAAGCGTGGAAAAAGTCTCGTGAGGAGACTCGGGCGGATGTTAACGAAGATGACATGTTGCAAGTTGTCGCAGACTGGACTGGAATTCCCCTCAATAGGATGGAAGCCAAGGAATCTAAAAAACTTCTTAAATTAGAACAGGATCTTCGCGGTCATGTTGTCGGTCAAGATTTTGCTACCGAAGTCGTCGCTAAGGCACTTCGGCGTTCGAGAGCTGACCTAAAAGATCCCAAAAGACCAATTGGTTCTTTCATGTTTCTTGGACCTACAGGTGTTGGTAAAACTCATCTTGCAAAAGTTTTAGCAGAAAGAATATTTGGAGATCAAGATGCTCTTATCCAAATTGACATGTCTGAGTATATGGAGAAACACGCTGTATCGAGAATGATTGGATCTCCTCCCGGTTATGTGGGGTATGATGAAGGTGGACAACTTACCGAAGCGATCCGTCGAAAACCTTATGCGGTTATCCTTTTCGATGAAATCGAAAAAGCACACCCTGACGTAGCTCAAATCTTACTTCAAATTCTCGAAGACGGAAGGCTGACAGATAGTCTTGGTCGAAAAGTCGACTTTCGAAACACGATTCTGATTATGACTTCCAATGTGGGTGCTCACATCTTGCAAAAAAACACTTCAATGGGTTTTTCAGTTGGTGATTCAGAAGATGATTTTGACAACACCAAGGGCAAAATCATGGACGAAGCAAAAAAAGCATTCAAGCCTGAATTCCTCAACCGTTTGACGGAAATCGTAATTTTTAGGTCTTTGGCAAAATCAAGCATGAGTTCTATCGTCGAATTAGAACTCGACAAGGTTTCTGAAAGATTGAAAGACAAAAAATTAAAGCTTGATGTTTCTGAAGAGGCCAAAGAATTCCTTATTGAAAAAGGATACGATGAAAAATTTGGCGCCCGTCCTTTGCGTCGCGCAGTTGAAAAGTATCTCGAAGATAATCTGGCTGAGGCTCTTTTGTCCGGAAATATCCGCAAAAACAAACCGATTAAAGTTCTCGTTCACAAAGACGAAGAAATTGGACTACGCTTTGAACAAAATTCCGGAAAAGATAAGATTTCAATCCCTTCCGCTCAAAGTAAGGAAGAATCCGAAGAATCATAACTTTCTAAGTTCGCTTTTTTATTACATTCAATTAGGATATTCCTTTTATGGAAAGATCTTTGGTGCTTCTCAAACCCGATTGCTTGGATAATAATCTTGCAGGCAAAGTCATTACTCTTTTCGAAGAGAATGCTTTTACAATCATCGCGAGCAAAATGATTCAACTAGACAATGATCTTCTCAATGAACACTACGCTCATGTCGCTCACCTCCCATTTTTTCCTGAGATCAGTGCTTTTATGAGTTCTCGTCCAGTCATGGCACTTGTCTTGGAAGGTGAAAATGTCATTCATAGGGTTCGGGATTTACTTGGTCCCACAGACTCAACCACCGCACCCACAGGAACAATCCGCGGTGATTTTGGGACTAATCGAATGAAAAATATTGCCCATGCTTCGGATGGACCTGAGTCAGCTCTCGTAGAAATCAATCGTTTTTTTGATGCCGATCAAATCTGCGATTAGTTTTTTGTATCTAGTTCGAGAGAACAAATTGCAAAACATGCAATTGCCTCCTTTTTTCCTATTGGTCCGAGACCTTCGTTGGTAGTGGCTTTTATTCCAACTTGATTTCCCTCAAGTTGGAGGAATTTAGACAATTTTTCTCTTATTGTTTCAATGTACGGATTAATTTTTGGCTCCTGTGCAACAATCGTAAGATCAAGATTAGAAATCTTGTATTGATTTGTAATACATGCATGTTGTGCTTTTTTAAGAATAATCATCGAATCCATATCTTTGAACTCCGCCTTAGTGTCGGGAAATAAGCACCCAATATCCGGAAGGCCCAAAGCACCTAGAAGCGAGTCCGAAAGAGCATGAATGAGGCAATCTCCATCGGAATGGCCAAGTAATCCTTTGTTGTGAGGAATTTCGATTCCTCCCAAAATAAGTTTTCTACCAACAACTAGGCGATGGAGGTCGTATCCATGTCCAACTCTAATTAAAGGGAGACGATTTTTCATTTTGAAAGTAGATAATTGATAAATAAAAAGTCATCGGAGGTAGTAATCTTTGGGTTGGGGTAGTCAAGATTATGGAAGGCAACTTTTTTTCCTATGAGTTCTAAAGCAGAAACTTCATCAGTGACTGCCTTACTGCTTGATCTTGATAGAGCTAGGGCGTCAATTAACCATTTTTTATCAGAAGCTTGAGGTGTTTCCATTGTCCAAAGAGTCGAACGATCAATCGTTTGAGTATTTTGCGGAACAGATGGTTCGAGCTCTGGGTGCGAAAGCTTTCTGACCGTGTCAGTCATGGGTCGTCCAACTACAACGGCCCCTTTTTCAAAGACTTCTTCGGTAATTAAGGAAATTGTTGAAGGGCGAATCATAGGGCGTGCACAATCATGGACTTGGACGAATCGGCAATCGTTTGGAAGAACCATAAGCCCATTATTCACTGAGTCCTTCCTTGCTTTCCCGCCTCTTACATATCTCGGTTGAAATTCACGACCAGTATTTTTACAGGCGGTAGCAAATTCTAACTTTAAAGAATGCATTTGTTCTTCGTTTCTAAAAACGACTACAATGAACTTTATTTTTATAACTGCCAAGAAGGCTTCGGCAGACAAACGAAATGCGTTGGAATCTTGTATTGGATGTAAAAGCTTATCTTTTACCTCGCCTTTCATTCGATTTCCGCTGCCAGCAGCCAATAAAATTACCCCGTGCATTAGTAAAGACTCACTCTAACTCTTTTAGAATTTTATTCAGAGCACTAGACGGGTCGGCAGCAGAGAGAATTGGCCGCCCGATAACAAGAAAGTCAGCACCTGCCTTTTGGGCATCCCGTGGGTTCATGATTCTTTTTTGATCTCCAACTGCAGAACCACTAGGTCTGATCCCTGGGGTTACGAGTTTTACTGAAGAAGGCAAAATGGGTCTGAGGGTAGATAATTCTAGGGGAGAGCAAACAAGACCACCAATTCCTGAATCTTTTGCTAAATTGGCTAATCGGAGAACCTGTTCCTTAACTGTAGAGTTTATTCCCACCGAAAAAAGATTTTCTTGATTCATGGAAGTAAGAACCGTTACCCCCAAGACAATTGTTTCAGGCATTACTTCTTTTGCAGTTTCGGTACAGCGTGCAAGGGCTTCAGGGCCCGAGCAAGAGTGTAGAGTAATCATTTTCACCGGTAGGCTAGCTAAACTTTCAATGGCTTTAGCCATTGTATTGGGAATGTCGTGTAACTTTAAGTCTAAGAAAATATCTTTCCCGTTATCCTTACAGTATTTTATTAGGTCAGGTCCATCACGGAGGTAGCTCTGTAAACCAATTTTAACCCATTTTAACTGATCGCCGATGGATCGAAGAACGCTATGTGCCGTCTTGCGATCTTCAACATCCAAGGCAAGAATTATCTCTGTTTTTGATTCACTCACAATTGCTATTCATAAAAGAAGCCAGGGATGAGCCAATTCTATTCTTCTCGTCGTGGAACAAAGAATTGTTTAATAGGAATGAATTGGGATGAAAAAGCCAAATGGAATTCGAAGTGTTTCTCTGCCTGCACCTGCAAAGATTAATTTATTTTTGGCAGTTTCTGGAATTCGGAACGATGGTTTTCATGAAATTTTTTCCGTATTAGCAAAGCTTGAATTGCACGATATAATTTCTATTGAAGCAATCCCTCAAGAGAATCATTTGATTTTTGAATGTGTTGGAAACAAGCAACTTAATGGAGTAGATAATCTTGTCGAACAAGCAGTCCATGTTTGGAGAGAACATACTAATGTGACCCAAGGATTCCGAATCATTCTTGATAAAAGAATTCCAATTGAAGCTGGTTTAGGCGGAGGAAGTTCCGATGCGGTGGCAGCCTTGATCGGTTTGAATTCATTTCTCCAAGACCCTTTGTCCTTTGACGCACTCCATTCTCTTTCTTTAATGCTTGGATCTGATTGTCCGAGTTTCTTGATCTCTGGCTTATGCTTGGCAAAGGGAAGAGGGGAAGAAGTATCGTTAATTGATGGAGTCGTATCCGATGATTTAAAAGAAAAAGAAGTTTTACTTTTTAAGCCACCGATTGGATTCTCTACCCCTGAGATTTATTCCCAACTAGCCAGATCAGGTGCTTATTCAAGATCCGATCAGTCCCTCGAATTGTTTTTCGAGTGGTCGAAAGGTAGAGTATCCACTGAAGATTTTCTCTTTAATGATCTACAGAAAGCGGTTTTTTTAAAACATTTATATTTCGCCCCTCTGTTCAAAGAAATTAATTCTGAATTTGGACTAAAATCTTTACTTACTGGAAGTGGTTCCTGTTGTTTTTGCTTGGGCAAAAAAGGAATTTGCTGGGAGGATGTAAAAAGAGTCATTCAAAAAGCTTGGGGGGAAGATACTTACCTTCTACAGACTCGCTTCGAAGCAAACCGAAAACAATCGAATTTGTTTTCCTAATGGCGATTACTATTACATTATGATTTTAACGTAGACTATGGTCAGCAATATTAAAAATTCAAAAGGTAAAGAAATTCTTTTGTATGGAATTCCTGCTTCCCCTGGAATTTCTCACGGCCCTGTTTTTAGATTTCTCCATGGGGAAGTTGAAGTTGTCCAGTATGAGGTTGGCGAAGATGATCATGATTCTGAAATTGAAAGATTCCTCGAAGCACTGAAGGAAACTGAAAACCAAATTAAACAAGTTCGAAAGGATGTGGCAAAAAATCTTGGGGAAAGAGAGGCTGCCATATTCGATGCTCACTTACTGGTTTTGGAAGATAAGGCACTCATTGACGATGTGGTTAATGAAATCAAAAAAAGTGGTGACAATGTTGAGCAATGCGTTTATCGGGTCACTCAAAAATACTTAGATTTTTTTAACCAGTTAGAAGATGAATATTTAAGAGAAAGAGCCGCGGATCTAAAGGATATCACAAGAAGGTTATTGATGAACCTGGTGGGAGCAACCGCTGCAGGGACTGCTTTTTTGGGTGAACCCAGAATTCTGGTTTCGGAAGACTTGAGCCCTTCCGATACGGCATCCTTAGACCGATCGAAAATCCTTGGGATAGCTACTGACACGGGAGGAAGGACAAGTCACGCGGTAATAATGGCAAGAGCAAGCTCAGTTCCTGCTGTGGTTGGATTACGGGGTCTTACTGAAAAACTGGAGGAAGGAGATCATTTGCTCATTGATGGTTTTGAGGGCGTGGCAATCATTAATCCCTGTGAATCCACGCTCTTTCGATATGGAAAAGTCGGACTTCGTAGAAAAAAGATAAAAGATCTTCTCGAGGAAGAAGCTTCTTTACCTTCAGAAACTCAGGATGGTCATAAAATCATGCTTTACGCAAACGCTGATTCAATTGAAGAAGTAAAGCATGGAATTGCAAACGGATGCGAGGGAGTGGGCCTTTTTCGAACAGAATCCATTTTCTTAAAGAAAAATGATATTCCTTCCGAGGACGAACAATATGAAGAATACTCCGGCATGGTTAAAGCGGCCAATTCGAACACAGTCACTATAAGAACCTTAGACCTTGGTGGAGACAAAAATCTTAATAAGAATCCAAATTATCAAGAACTTAACCCTTTCATGGGTTTTCGTGCAATTCGCTATTGCTTGAGAAACCCAGATATTTTTTTAACTCAACTACGAGCAATTCTTCGTGCAAGTGCTCATGGATCTACACGGATCATGTTTCCAATGATAAGCGGAATTGGTGAAGTAATTCGGGCAAAAGAGTTTCTTTTTACAGCGAAACGACAACTTAGGGAAAAAAGAATTGATTTTGATGAAAATATTTCAATTGGGTGTATGATTGAAACTCCCTCTGCGGTGATAATTTCTGATATGCTTGCCGAGGAAGTCGATTTTTTCAGCGTTGGGACCAATGACTTGGTTCAATATCTCTTGGCAGTTGATCGAATTAATAATCAAATTGCTTACCTGTATGAACCTCATCATCCCGCTGTTATTCGTGCACTAAAACAAATTTTTAAAATATCTCGCGAGAAAAAAGTACCTGCCACTGTTTGTGGCGAGATTGCTGGCGATCCACATTTCCTTCCCCTGCTTCTTGGACTAGGAGTGGATTATCTAAGTGCTTCTTCCTCACTCTTACCCGAGTTAAAATTTTTTGCACGAAGATTCTCGATGCAGGAAGCCTTACAAATTACAAAAAAAGTAGAAAGTTTGAAGAGACCTTCCGAGATTAAACAGGTATTAAACCAATTTTATGCGGACAGGATTTCTGAACTTGAATCCTAAATTACTCGTCTTGGAATTTGGAAGCGAATAATTCCTTAATTTCATTTTCAAATTCTATACTTTCACTTCCATAGCAATCGAATGTCAGCTTGGTTCCTTTTGCGGCAGCGAGCATCATTATCCCCATGATACTCTTTGCGTTCACTTTTTCTCCGTTTTTATCGATCCATATTTCTCCAGAATAACGAGTCGCGATCCGAACAATCATGGCGGCGGGACGAGCGTGAATACCCATTTTGTTTGATACTTCGAGGACAAAAGTTCTCTTTGAAGAATCACTGCTATCGATGGGATCGCTCATTGAGAATAGATAACATGGGTAAATTATTGAAAAGACAAAGGAAAAGTTTTAATCAATAATAGTACAAAGGCTGAAACCAAAGCCGCACCCAAATCATCTAGCATAACTCCCGCACCTCGCGGAATCTTTTGTAATTTATTGATTCCAAACGGTTTAAGTATGTCAAAAAATCGGAAAGTAGCAAATGCCAATAGGTTCCATAAGAAAAAATCGTAGCTAGAACTTTTTCCAACAGCATCGGGAATGAAAATAAAAAGATAGGGGATAACACAAAATTCATCCCAAATTACACATCCTGGATCATTTTTTCCAAGTATTTTTTCCGCCTTTGTACAAATTGGAATACCCAGCAGAAAAAGAGGAGTAAATCCAAGTGCAATTATCCAAATATGGATTTCGAATACCCCAACGAGGCAGGCAACGGTTAGAATGCCGGCTAAAGTGCCAAATGTACCAGGAGCAGGAAATCTTACTCCCAAAGGACCAAGTGTTGCGATTTGAATAACTAGTTGATCTATCATTTATTTTTCCTCATCCAAAAAGAATCGCCAATATTTCTTCATGTATGTGAATCCCGAAAAAACTGTAATTAAGGAAGCAAAAGATAAAGTAAATAAACCGGATAATTCAAGGTAGCTTACAATCTCTGCGTGTATTTTAGCTTCGATTATATTTTCAAAATCCACCGCAACTGCGATTTTAGAGAGAACCAATGAGATACAAGTCAGCTGAATAACTGTTTTGAGCTTACCAATCTTTTCAGCGGCTAATGTTTTTCCCTTGCCAGCTGCCACTAACCTAAGTCCTGTAATAAGAAGTTCACGTGCTAGAATCAGAAGAATTGGAAAGAGAGTCCACTTTGGGACCGCGCCCAGTGCAAGTAAACTGGTAAACATTCCAAGGGTTAAAACCTTATCGGAAAGTGCATCCATGAATTTACCAAACTCGGAAACTTGACCAAATTTTCTTGCCAACCATCCATCCAGCCAATCCGTCAGAGCGGCAAATAGAAAGACCACCAAAGCAATGGTTCGAATCCAGGGCCAGCCTTCGCTTGGGCTTGGGTAGATTAATCCAATGACAATCAGCATGAGAGGAATTCTGGATAGCGTTAGAAGATTTGGAAGATTCATTGAAAAAAGCAAAATTATCTGTTATTTTTTAGTTAAGCAATCATAAGGCGAGTGTTGCTTGAGGGTGGACTTAGTTGGTTAGAATGTTATCAATTAATAATTTATGATTAAAGCACTCTATCCCGGTACTTTTGATCCCGTGACCTATGGCCACTTAGATGTCTTGTCCCGTGCATCGAGATTGTTCGATCAAGTAACAGTTGCAGTTTCAGAGAGCAATTCGTCCAAAAATACAACCTTCGGTTCAGATACAAGGGTTACTTTAGTGAGAGATAATCTTAATAAATTTGTTAATGTCTCGGTTGAGCCTTTCAATGGTCTACTAGTGGAGTATGCCAAAAAAATTGGAGCAACCGTATTAATCAGAGGACTTAGGGCCGTATCAGACTTTGAGTATGAGTTCCAAATGGCCCAAATGAATCGTCATCTGGATAATGAAATTGAAACTATTTTTCTGATGCCAAACGAAAAATACTTCTACACCAGTTCTCAACTGATCAAGCAGGTTCATCTTTACGGAGATCGTGAAACGAATTTAGTGCCTCCGAACGTATTAGCTGCCTTGCGCGAGTTAAATAAAACGAACGAAGACATGGGCAGAGATTCGGAATGACGGATTCCGAAATAAGCGAAGAAAAAAGAAAACGATCCACTTTTGGGGTGGTGTTTTTGACAATTTTTTTAGATATGGTTGGCTTTTCCGTTTTATTTCCTCTTTTCCCGGAAATGCTCGACCATTACTTGAACCGTGAATCTGTGCAGGGAGGTGGACTGGTTTCTGATTTTGTTTCGATGATCCAGCAGTATTCGTTCGTTGGGTCGGATTCTCATTCATTTCGCATTGAAACAGTTATTTTTGGGGGAGCACTAGGATCCCTGTATGCAATTCTTCAATTCTTTTTCGCTCCTATATGGGGCCGTTTATCCGATAGAATTGGACGAAGATCTGTTTTGACCTATACATTGGGAGGTACATGTCTTGGTTATGCATTATGGATTTTCGCAGGTGATTTTTGGATCTTGGTTGTTTCCCGAATTTTAGGTGGAATTGCTAGTGGGAATTTATCCGTTGCTACCGCCGCGATTGCAGATGTTACTTCGAGGGAAACTCGCTCTAAGGGCATGGCACTAGTGGGAATTGCTTTTGGGTTAGGTTTTATCTTAGGTCCGGCATTGGGCGGGTTTGCTTCAGAATGGGACTGGTCCCTAAATTCGAATGCGACTTTTGGTTTTACTCCTTTTTCTTTTGCCGCCTCGATTAGTTTGTTGCTGGCCTTGGTAAACTGGGGTTGGATTATCTTTTATTTTCGTGAAACTTTGCCGGTGGAAAATAGAGTAAATGAGAAACAACCAAAGCCTGCAATTTTCCAACTTGGTAAAATTATCAATAAATCGGTTCGAAGTAGTTGTCTTGTCTACCTCTTATATATGATCTCATTCAGTGGTATGGAGTTTACCCTTACTTTCCTTGCGGTAGAGCGATTTGGCTACAATCCGATGGAGTTAGCAACGATGTTTTTAATAATCGGAGTGACTTTAATTTTTGCACAGGGTTTTTTCGTGCGCCGTTATGTGGGAAGTATAGGCGAGAAGAGGATGGCTTTACTGGGAATATTACTAGGTGCTTTTGCATTTGTACTAGTTTCGCAATCTTTTGATGAAATGAAATTCTTCATTGCTTTGTTCTTCATGTCTTGTGGTGTCGCTTTGATTAGTCCAACCCTTACCGCACTCACCTCCTTGCATTCAGGGGAGAAAGACCAAGGCTTTCATCTTGGGGTTTTTCGATCTTCAGGTTCTATGGCCAGAGCACTTGGTCCAGTGCTCGCGGGATTTGCGTATTTTTTTTATGGTTCCAGCACTGCATACTTAATGGGTGCGACAATTTTAGTGTTGCCATTTATAATTCTCATTAGAGTTCCGCAACCGATTACTCATTCGAAAGAAAAAGCGTAACCAACCACTGAGATTTTCACTCGCCATGACAGGTTAAAACTTTATAGTTAAATTTTAGCTCCTTTTTAATACAAACAAAGCCCTCACCGCATCTACCAAAATTATTGAATGAATATCGAAGTAATCGATCGACTGATTGAAAAAGATCCATCCTTGGAATCATCACGTGCTGCCTTGGAGGCAATGAAGGAAGGTGCTTGTTGCATTCATCGTAGTTGGGGCTTTGGACAAATTTCCGGTTTTGATACGAATCGTGAAATGCTCTTGATAGATTTTGAGGAAGATGAACGGAAAAGTCATGCGATGGATCCAATTTTTTGCATTGGTAAACTTGAAGTTTTACCTGAGGAGCATATTCTAAGCAGACACAGGGCCAACTCTGAAGAAATTGAACTCTTGGCCAAAAAAGAACCGGTTTCGTTAATTATTGATATTCTTTCACTCTGTGAAGATGGTTGCTGTGCGACGCGGGAAATAGAACGAATTTTGGCTTTTCTTTTAGGGCCTGCTAAAGCAAAGAAGTGGTGGACATCTACTAAAAAACTTTTAATCAAAGACCCAAGAGTTGCAGTTCCCAATAAGAAAACAGAGCCATATGTTTTGCGTGATGAACCGGTCAAGCCCGAGCAGGAGATCCTTCAGGATTTCTTTGACGAAAAAAGATCCAAGTTTAAAATAGCATTAGC
>PBSV01000020.1 GCA_002726435.1 Opitutia bacterium
AGACAAGCAAGAAGGTGGTCGAAAATGTCCGACTGTATGCCTTCATAATGAACCCAGCGTACATCGTTGACGAACACATATATTTCAAGTGGCAATCCTTTTTCATTCGGAGCCAATTGGCGTACCAGAAATGTCATGTTTTCTTTGTGAATCGATGGATGAGCCCGTAAATATTCCACGCAATAAGCACGAAAGGTTCCGGAATTCGTAAGGTTTCGGCTATTGAGTAAGGGTGCGACCAACCCGTACTCTTCCACCTGCATACCTGCTTCCCCTATTTCATTTCGTTTGCCGGATAAATAGTTCTTTAAAAGTTCGATTTTCTCAAGTTCCTCGATTTCTTTTTCAGTGAGAAAACGGATGCTCGAAAGGTCCAATTGTATACACCTCTTTATTCTTCTGCCCCCGGACTCGCTCATTCCACGCCAGTTCTTAAAGGCATCACTGACCAGCGCATAGGAAGGAATTGTGGTAATTGTCTTGTCAAAATTCTGAACCTTGATCGTGGTGAGAGAGACATCGACCACATCCCCGTCGGCTCCGTATTTCCCCATCTCGATCCAGTCTCCTTTGCGCACCATGTTGTTAGCGGTTAATTGTATACCTGCCACCAAGCCCAGGATAACATCCTTAAAAACTAATAGAAGAACCGCAGTCAGAGCACCCAAACCGGAGAAGAAATACAGTGGGGATTTATCCATCAGGATCGAAAGTATGAAAATTACTCCGGTTACATAGACCACTACTTTGACCGCTTGACAGATTCCCTTGATCGGTAATTTACTTGACACTCCACTCCCGAGAGAGAGCTTGTAAAAAGTATTTATGATTGAATCAATGACCCACAGAGCAATACATACGAGGTATAGATTGACCACCACCTCGACCAGTCCATAAACCACGGGATGACCGGCAAAAACAACCCCGGACAATGAACTTATTACAAAAGCAGGTGCGAGGTGTGAAATGCGTAGAAAGAATCCTTCCTCCAATAGAAATTGAGCCAGTTTCGTTTTGGTTCTTTTTGCCAAGGAGCGAATAAACTTCAGCAGAAATCGTTTCACTAAAAAATTAGACAACCACCCAAAGAGAAATATTACTAGGAGTGCAACCATCTCGAAGACATAGTCAGCGTAGACCCGATCGATCCGTGTAATTCTAACCAAAGAGTCGATCAGGTAAGATTCTAATTCAGAAAGTAATTGCATAAGGATTTAAAAAACTTTTCCAGTTGATCTGACAAACCAATTACTTTCGACCGTTGAAAGGCATTGAAAGGTTGAATCTATCAGTTCATGAATTAATCTTCGAATTAAGGGGGTGTTTTATATTGTTTCGATTCTCTTAGTTATAGATACAACCATGAAAAAAATACTTTTTACAAAGTTCGAACAAAATTCCTGCCCGCAAATTAAAAACTGGGGTTCAGGCATTCCTCCATGCAAGCGAACAACTCTCTTTTTGCAGGCGTTATAATGAGCATTCATGATAATCGCTCCTAGCTGGCACAAAAGATTCAATTTACATCCACCACACAAGGTTGAGAATAATTCCAAACTTCATTACACCTCAGATGGATCAATTTAAATCAATGACTGAATTTCAATTCCCCTTTCAAAGTACTTACACGGAGCTTCCCGAGGTCTTTTTCTCAAAATTATCCCCAACTCCGGTTGCCGATCCGGACATCGTCATCTTTAATCAAAAACTAGCTGACGAGATCGGATTGGACCTCTCTCAAATAAATGAGGAAGAAAAAACTAATTTTTTTTCCGGAAACCTTCTGCCCAAAGGTGGCAAACCCTTCGCCCAAGCCTATGCCGGTCATCAATTTGGAAACTTCACGATGCTGGGAGACGGCCGGGCACTTATGCTCGGTGAACACCTCACTCCTTCCGGTCAGCGCCTAGATTTTCAATTTAAAGGCTCGGGCAGAACGCCCTATTCACGGGGAGGCGATGGGCGTGCCGCTCTCGGTCCAATGCTCCGGGAATATGTCATTAGCGAGGCGATGCACAACCTCGGGATTCCCACCACCCGTAGTTTGGCCGTGGTTTCAACCGGTGAAAAAGTGTATCGCGAAAACGAATTGCCCGGTGCAATCCTGACCCGCATTGCCGCCTCGCATATTCGGGTCGGAACTTTTGAATTTGCCTCCCTCCATGAGGACAAGGCAATCCTTCAATCTCTTCTCGATTACCTCATTAAACGGCATTTTCCTGGGATTAAGGAAATGAGCAACCAGCCGCTCGCCTTACTCGAAGCAGTCATCGAACAACAGGCGGACCTGATTTCACAATGGATGAGGGTAGGCTTTATTCATGGAGTCATGAATACTGATAATATGGCCCTCTCCGGGGAAACTATCGATTACGGCCCCTGTGCATTCATGGATCTCTTTGCCCCTGACACGGTCTTCAGTTCAATCGACCAAAAGGGACGTTATGCGTACGCTAATCAACCCTACATCGCACAGTGGAATGTCGCCCGTCTGGCAGAGAGCTTGCTGCCCCTGATGCATTCAAAAAGGGAAGAAGCCATTGAAATGGCAGAAGATTCACTAAACGCATTTGAGGAAATTTATAAAAATAAATGGCTTTCGATGATGGGATCAAAGCTCGGCCTCGCGAAGACGAGTGCCGGGGACGAGAATTTGGTAACAGAATTACTCGATATCATGCATCAAAACGGATCTGATTACACCAATACTTTTCGAGACTTGTCGAAACCGGAACTCCCCAACGAAAAAATCTTCACCTCCGAAAAATTCCGAAGTTGGCACACCCGCTGGAAGGAGCGCCTGGGGAAGGAGAAAAATGGACTGGAATCATCCTTCGCTCGGATGCGCTCCGTCAATCCGGCAGTCATTCCCCGCAACCACAGGGTGGAGGAAGCCCTGGAGGCCGGGGAAAAAGGAGACCTCGACCCTTTGTCTAGTCTTCTGAAAGCGATTGAAAACCCCTATCAGGATGGAGATCACCTCATGCCCTATCAATCTCCACCGGAACCGTCGGAAAAAGTATACCAAACCTTCTGTGGAACCTGAATGAAACTTCCGGAGCTTGACCGGGCTTGTCCGAACAATAGTGTCTGGAAATATGTTTATCGGGATATCAGGAATCATCGGAGCGGGAAAATCCACCCTTGCGCAGGACCTTGCCAGCCGGCTCGGATACGAGGTCTACAACGAACCGGTGAAAGACAATCCCTACTTGGAGGATTTCTACGCCGATATGAAACACTGGGGGGCAATGATGCAAATCCACCTGCTCTTTCGCAGGTTTGAACAGCACCAACAAATCGTCTGGAATAAAGGGAAAGGGGCGGTTCAGGACCGCACCATCTACGAGGACACTATTTTTGCCAGTATGCTTCACGAAGACGGCTTTATCGACCAGCGCGACTATCAAACCTACCTCGGACACTTCAACCTGATGAAGCGCTTCCTGGTCTACCCAGACATTCTGATTTACCTGCGGGTGGAGCCAGAAACAAGCGTGCAAAGAATTACCGACAGGGGGAGGAAGGCAGAAGCGGGAATCACCCTTGATTATATGAAAAAACTTCATCAGGGATACGAAGATTTTATTGAAGAAATGGAAAATTACACTCGTGTCCTCGTCCTCGACTGGACCCAATTCCTCGAGGTAGACGAGGTGGTTGAACGGGTCTCCGAAAAAGCAAACGAGAAACGGGAATTCCTTCGCGACTTAAGAAACTCATGACTGATACCTTGAGTGCTCCCTTTTAATTTTTAAAGAATGCATGGAGGTTGAGAACTTGACCCAAGCAGAGGGTTCGGTAGGGTCGAATCCATGAAATTGTTACCCTTCGTACTCGCTTTCACGGCGTGGTCGCTATGCGCCGCTAAAAAGCCGAATATTCTGTTCATCTTCACTGATGACCATGCCTATCAGGCAATCGGAGCTTACGACTCCTGGCTTAAAGAACACTGCCCCACCCCAAACATTGATTCGCTTGCCCGTGACGGCATGCTCTTTGAAGAATGCTATGTGACAAATTCAATTTGCGGACCCATGAGGGCAGCGATTCAGACCGGCAAGTATTCCCACACCAATGGATTTCTCGTTAACGACAATAAATTCGACGGCACCCAGCAAACCTTCCCCAAGCTTCTCCGCAAGGCGGGGTATACTACTGCCGTGGTTGGCAAGTGGCACCTCGGCACCCACATGGCCCCACAGGGTTACGACTACTCCGAAGTCCTGATCGGACAGGGCCCTTATTACAACCCGCCAATGCGGTTGGACAAGGATGGAGACGGCAAACATGACGAGGTCGTCAAGCATATCGGCTACACCACCGATATTATCACCGACCTTGCCCTTGAATGGATGAAAACCAAGAGGAACAAGGATAAACCATTCATGCTGATGTATCAGCACAAAGCCCCCCACCGTAACTGGCAACCCGGCCCGAAATATTTAAACAAATACGACGATGTTACCCTGCCCGAACCGGATACCTTGTTCGACGATTACAAGGGCCGTACTCTTGCTGCGTATCAGCAGGACATGACAATTGCGGAAACAATGAACCATGGGGATTTGAAACTCCACGCTCCCGGCAACCTGACCCCGGAACAAAGGAAAGTTTGGGACGCCGCTTACAACCCAAAAAACCAAGCACTGGCCGAGGCAAACTTATCGGGTAAGGATTTAGTTCGTTGGAAATACCAGCGGTATGTTAAAGACTACCTCCGTTGTATCGCCTCGGTCGATGATGGCATCGGGCGGATGCTCACCTACCTCAAGGAAACCGGATTGGAAAAAGATACCATTGTCATCTACTGTTCGGACCAAGGCTTTTACCTGGGCGAACACGGTTGGTTCGATAAACGTTGGATGTACGAGGAATCATTACGCACCCCCATGCTGGTCCGCTGGCCCGGAGTAATCAAACCGGGCAGTCGAAACAGTGACATTGTTTCTCCGATTGATTTCGCCGGTACCTTTTGCGAGATTTCCGGAATTGAAGAGCCTCAAGACCTCCACGGAAGATCAATACTTCCCTTGCTCAAGGGAAAAACTCCAAAAAATTGGCGAAAAAGTTTTTACTACCACTACTACGAATATCCCGGTTATCATTTTGTGCGTCGACATTATGGAGTGGCGGACGGTCGCTATAAATTGATTAGGTTTTATGAAGAGGATGTAGACCAGTGGGAATTATTCGATTTGAAGTCCGACCCCAATGAAATGACCAGCGTATTTGGCACCGCTCAATATGCCAAAGTGCAGAATCGAATGGTTCGTCAATTAGCCCTTCACCGTAAGAAACTACGCGTCCCAGAAGTCGACCCGCCACATTCGGTAATTCAACGACCACCTCATCGAACTCGGGTACCGACCTCCCCGCAATGAGGAAAGTTTGGTTCTTTTTGCTGATCGGATGTCTGAGTCTATCGATTCGGGCGGAAGAAAAAATTCTATTTTCCGGCGATCACTTGGAAAATTTCGAATTCAATCCGGGTGCCTGGGAGATCGATAATGATAAATACATGGTCTGCCGGATGGAAAAAACAAAAGACAACAACGGGAGGGAAAGAACCCGTGGAATGGGAAATCTTTGGACCAGGGAAGAATTTGGAGATTTCAAACTTCATCTCGAGTACAAGCTATCGAGTGGGGCAAACTCCGGAATTTTTTACCGCAGCGACAAAAATAATCCCGTTCAGGGCGGTTTCGAAATTCAGTTAATGGACAACGAGGGCTTTCAGAAAAAAGCCAAAAAGATTCTACCCCCAAGAAAGCTCAATGCCTCCTTTTACGACGGGTTTGCTCCCACATCCGATTCCTCCAATCCGGTCGGAGAATGGAATCAGGCGACATTACTTTGTAAAGGCCCAGTTGTATCCTTCCGGTTAAACCAAAAGCTCGCATTTTCGATCAACCTCGACGATTGGAAAGAAGCAGGGAAAAACCCGGACGGGTCCACCAATAAATTTAAGACTGCTCTAAAGGAATTACCAAGGACTGGTCGAATCGGTTTTCAAAACCATGGACAAGTTGTCTGGTTTAGAAATGTAAAAATCAGGAATCTCTAGAACAACTCCACTTAAATACTTAACTGGTCCATCCTTAGAAATGGAAAAAATTCTCAAATTCATTCTCCTGCTGTGCCCCCTTTCTCTCCTCTTTTCTGAAGTTCAAAACTTCAAACCACTTTTTAACGGCAAGAGCTTATCCGGATGGAATGCAATGCCCGGTGGAAAGTGGGAGGTCAGGAATGATGCAATACTAGGGACCAGTAAACAGTCAGAAAAAAGACATGGTATCCTGCTTTCCGACCGCAAATATTCTGATTTTATAATAAAAATAAAATTTCGGGTTAATCAGGGAAACAGTGGGTTTTACTTCCGAACGGAAAAGGTAAAAAGTGCGGTCAGCGTGAATGGATTTCAGGTGGAAGTCGACAATTCCCAGAAAACAGGCGGGCTCTATGAAACCGGCGGAAGAAAGTGGGTCTGTCAGCCAAGCCGGCAAGCAATTGAAAAGAGAAAATACACCCCCGGCGAATGGACCGATTTAAAATTACGAGCTGTTGGACGAAATATTTTGCTCAAAATTAACGGTGTGGTTTGCTCGGAACTGATCAATGATCCGGGAAGGACTCAGGGATATTTTGGCCTTCAATTACACGGCAACCAGGAAATGAGCGTCGAGTACANGGATATTTTGATCAAGGAACTCTGATTGTTCAGCGATTGAAAATTGANTTCCATTGAAANAGCAGTCCAGAGAAAATGTGCTCGAGGCCCTTGCCTCAGCGATCGATTCAATTGCCCTGCCCCACACTGTACGCGTCGGGATCGATGGAATGAGCGCATCCGGGAAGACCCGTCTGGCAGACGACTTGGCTCGTACTCTGCGTTCCGATAATAGATCAGTTCTGCGGTCGGGACTCGACGGATTTCACAATCCGGCTGAAATCCGGCACCAACGGGGTCCGTTTTCTGTGCAGGGATACATCGAGGATTCCTTCGATTATCCCCGCGTCCGGGAACAAGTCCTTTTCCCCCTCGGGCCCAACGGAAACGGTCACTTCAGGGAAAGGAATTTTGATTACAAAAAAGACTACAAAGAGAAGACCTCCCCCGTCCAGGTTCCCAAAAGTTCGATTTTGCTCTTCGAAGGAGTCATGCTGTTCAACGACCAGTTGATCGATTATTTCGACTATCGAATTCTGGTTGTTTGTACCGAAGAGGAAATCATTAAACGGGCAAGAGTCCGGGACCTTGAAGACTTCCAAAGTATCGAACTTCTCGAGGACAAATATTTCAGTCGCTTCTTACCCGGACAAAGAATTCATCTGGCCAATAACAGACCGCAGGAACGGGCGGATGCGATTTTATACAACGATGACTTTTTCTCTCCCGGCTTGCGCTTCCCCTAAACAATCACGACTACTTGCTTCCTTTTCTAGAAAAGACACTGACGAGGAGAACAAAAAAGCAAAGAGTCAAATTAAACAGGGGAATCTGCAGGGGCAAGGGCAGGGAATAAACAATTGCAGTAGCGGGAATCCAGACGATCCAAGTGGAAACCAGGAAAACCAGGTTCTTATCCAGCAGCCTTGAGAAATTCCAGTTCTTTTTCCACTTGGTAAAGGAAAAGTCCGCTTCTTTCCATTCGTAAAAAATAGCAGTCACTGGACTCGCCCAAAATACGCAATACACGAATTGATCGACCAGAACCTTCTTGGCGATGGTCTGCCATTGGTTATCGGATCCGAACAGCCAGGCTTGCAACCGGTAAAACGCATCCACATCGACTCCACGCAGGGCCCAGTAGAAAACAAAAAGCACCCCGTGACCCCCGTGCAGACCAATGCGTTCGGTCCCACTCCATCGCAAGTAAAAATAGGGAATGACTCCGCCAAAAAAAGCGGTGGAAAAAGCAGAGTACCAATATCCGTAAAGACTTTTCCATACAATTACCTGGTCAAACCATGGACGAAGTGAATCGATTAAATAAAAACATCCGACCAGTCCCAGTCCAATCACCCACAATACCACACCGGGTAGAAGATTAATTTTCAAGGCTTCCCTGATTCGCTCACTTAATTTTCCCATTAGTCAATTATTGTAGACCAAGATTTCCATGGGACGAGTTCATTCTTCTTCGGTTGCTGGAAAGCACTTGATTCAGGAATGTAAATTCTACTTTATTGTATGATGGTGGTCAGAAATTAAATATTCGTTGGATGGAAGATGAAATTGAAGATCTTTCTTTGGATGAAGATAAAAAAACTAAGGAAGAACCCTGGTGCTTGACCTGTCGAGAGTACACCGATTATCGAAGAAAGTGGACGACGGTTTCACGGGCGGACCTGGATGGTCGGACCTATTCGGAAAATTCCGAAGCCCCCCATTGTATTACTTGTGGAAATCGTATGTTCTTATTAAGCCACTGTAGAATTCTGGTCTTGGGAATAAATATTTTCTCACTTTCAATAGGCATACTCGCCTTTATGTGTTCATTCGTTCTCTTTGAGTTCTCACCGTCCAGCCTGTTTGGCCTGCTCCTTGTGTCTTTGTTTGCCTTTGGCCTGACCCGGGCACCAAGGAAATCAAGGCTATGGCTCAAGGAATGGAAAATTTGGAAGGAAGAACAGGGAATTATGGAACTGACTGAACGTAGCTTGGACCCTAAGAAAAAAGAATGATCTTTTGTTCAGTGCCTTCATTTATTTTCCCTAACCCGCCTCCCTAAGCTTGAGGTGAAGTGAAAGATTTTCTAATTTATCAACCATGCAATCAAAATTTCTCTCTCCCT
>PBSV01000021.1 GCA_002726435.1 Opitutia bacterium
AGCGGGCTTGATGCATTGATTAAATCAAACCAACTTTCCTCTGAAGTTTCGAAGATCGACCGTGTTTCCCCTGAAAGACTGGAACCTGGGATGAGGATATGTCAGGATTTAAGATTGCCTAATAATATGCTCGTTGCCCCTAGGGGAACGGTGGTAGACAGACATTTTGTCAAAACCATTGAGAACTATGTAATTACTTACCTTGGAAGTCCGTTTCCACCCCGCATCGAAGTGTTGGTCAAAACACTCTGAAGTTTTCAGGAACTCTCATTTTGCTGATGAGCTTCATTAAACCGTACAATACCCAAAATTACCTAGAAAATTAGGAATTGAAAATGCAGCCAAAAATGAAATCATCCCATGATCATCTTTAAGATTCAGCCAAAAAAGAGTAAGGCAGATCGTATTCAATAAAAACATTACCGCCGAACCACTTTGAATTTTTGAAGTTAGTGCTGGCAAGAAAAACATTGTTTTCTATTTAAGAAAGCACCCGCTAAAAGTAACGGAATTTTTTCATTTTTTAAACTTACGGCTTGCCAAAAAGTTCTGATAACAGAGTCATTTAACTCCAGGAGAGCATGCGCTCAATAGGAAGTTTTGCATTTTCAATTAGCGATTTTTCCATCAGAATTTCTGGATTACCTTCTCGCAAGCAGTCAAGTAACTTTGGAATGGTATTCATTTTCATAAACCGGCAATCGTTGCAGGAGCAATGATCAGTTGGTCCAGCAATAAAAGTCTTTTCAGGAAGTTCTCGGGTCAACCGGTGCATCATGCCAGTTTCGGTTAAAATGATGAAAGTATCTGACTCATTTTCTTTGCAAAATCGAACCATCTTTTCGGTGCTACAAACTTCGTCCGCTAAATCCCTCACCGATTCTATGCATTCGGGATGAGCAACAACCGGAGCTGTTGGATATTGCATACGGCAGCGTTCAATCGATTCTTTAGTAAATAATACATGAGCATAACAACTGCCCGGCCAGAGTTTCATTTTTCGGCCAGTCTGTCCCATCACCCATTGCCCAAGATTCTGATCAGGAACAAAAAGAATTTCTTTATTCTTTGGAATTTGGCTTACAATTTGGACGGCATTACCACTGGTGCAGATTACATCACTGAGTGCCTTAACTTCAGCGGAGCAATTTACATAGGCAACGACATAAACTTCCGGATTTCTTTTTTTATAAGCGGCTAATTTTTCTGCCGGGCAGGAGTCCGAGAGGGAACATCCAGCTTGGAGGTCAGGGAGCAGTACAGTTTTACTCGGATTAAGAATCTTTGCGGTTTCCGCCATAAAATGAACCCCGCAAAATACAATAATTTTTGAATCAGTTTCAGCGGCTTTTCGGGCAAGTCCTAAAGAGTCTCCGACATAATCAGAGACCTGTTGGACCGAATCAATTTGATAATTATGACAAAGCAAAATTGCATCTCTCTCAGTCTTGAGTTTGATTATCTCTTCTTGTTCGGAAGAAAGTACAACTTTTTCCACAGGTTTTTTGAAAGCCTCGAGAGGGAGAGGAACAGAGAGCGTGCTCATCCTGAGATTTTCTAACTGGTATGAGAACAGGCACCAAGCTTTCGGTGCTGTGGGCACTCTGCATGAACTTGCAGACGCTGATCTTTGACATGAAGGCCAAGTTTTTCGGAAACATTTTTCCCGTACCATTCCATGAAGGGAGCATCAATATCGTAGATTTTGTCGCAGTCTGAGCAGATTACTTGTGCTTTGAATGTTTGTGAAGCACCGTTCAAAGAATAAAATTTATTGTCCTGTCCAACATCAATTTTCCTGATTACTCCACTTTCCACAAGTAAGGGCAGGCATCGATAGACAGTCGCTCGAGAAACCGTCTCATCGAGACTTTTTGCATCTTTGAGTAATTGCTCAGCAGTAAAGTGACCTGTTTGATCAAACAGAGCTTCGAAAACACCCTTACGTTGTCCAGTCATCCGCAGGCCTTTGCTGGCGAGGAAATCAGAAAAACTTTCAAAGGAATCATTGGTGGCGTCCTTTACTACACTCATCAATTTACAATTTGTCATCGTATTTGACTTGGGTCAAACTTATTGAGACAATAATGAGAACTCTAACCTAATTTTATCAAATAATTTAATCATACAATAAGATGGCGATAAAAGTGAACAACCACATTATCCCGGATTGGGCAATTCAGGGCCAAGCTCAGTCACTTTTTGAAAGTGTTTCTCGCCAGATGTCCGGGAAACCCAGAGAATTCATTGAATTAGCAGCAATTGAGATGGCCAAGGATCGATTGATCGATCAGACTTTAATGTCACAAGAGAGTAATCGAAGAAATTATGAAGTCGATGCTACCGAAGTGAATAAGCGGATGAAGGAATGGATTCGTCAAAATGGAGGAAAAAAAGCCTTTGATACTGGAAGACACCCCGTCATTAAGAATAAAGAGGATTTGCGGAAGGAAATCACGAACCAGTTAAAATTCAATCTCCTTTTGGAAGAAGAATCCAATTGCAAAGAAACTGAGGAAGAAGAGGCGAGGGAGTACTACGACGCTAGGCCTGACCTTTTTACATCAGAGGAATTATTAAAAGCTTCTCACATTCTTAAAAAAGCAACAACTAAAGATGAATTTAAAGAGGCAGAATTGCTCATTTTATCGATCCGGCAACGAATCGAAGAAGGTGAGGATTTTGCCAAATTGGCACGCAGTGAGTCGGATGATGGACAAGGGGATGGTAATTTGGGAACATTCGGAAAAGGGAAAATGGTTGCTGAGTTTGAGGAAGCCGCTTTTGCACTCCCTGTCGGTGAATTAAGTCAACCAGTTGCCACAGAGTTCGGATGCCATCTGATACTTGTTCATGAAAAGATCGAATCAAAGCTGACGCCTTTCGTGGAGGTTTATGAAAAAGTTGCTCAGTACCTAAATGAAAGAAAAAAGGACAAAGTGTTTGACGAATTTCTAGACCAGTTAAAAAAGGAGTCAGAAATCTCAGAAGTTTCCGGGATATAAGAGGGATTGCAGAATTAGACTTACGGGCAATTGTGTAATGATTTAGTTCCTCAGTCTCTGTGTCAATCCATCAAGAATGGTAAGGGTGCTTTGTGATTTATTCAGGGCGTACAAATGAAAACCAGGGCAACCAGAGTCGAGCAATTCTTTCACCTGCTGAAGAGCCCACATCGATCCCACCTCAGGGTGAGACTTCTCTTCACTTTTCTCCAGTGCTTGTTCCAAGTCCGAAGGGAGTGAAGCTTCACACATTTTGCAAAAGCGTTTTACCTGATTCATAGATAACACTGGGAGTAATCCTGGTAAAATCGGTATGGTAATACCTGCGTTTCGGCTATTTCGGACAAAGTCGAAATAGGCTTGATTATCAAAAAATAATTGTGTGGTTACAAAATCGGCACCCGCATCCACTTTCGTCCTTAGGTTTTTTAAATCAGAATCCAAGTCGGGTGCCTCTGGATGTTTTTCAGGGTATCCACCAACACCAATTCCAAAATCAGGAAAGTTATTTCTGATTAATTCGACTAAATCTGATGCGTAGGAAAATCCATTCATAACTGGTGAAAATGAAGTTTCTCCGCTTGGTGGATCTCCTCTTAATGCCATGATGTTTCTGAAGCCTAGATCAGCAAATTCTTCAAGGATTTCAAGAAGCTCGTCCCGAGTGTGCCCTACACAGGTTAAATGAGGCATTACCTCAAAACCGTGCTCTTCTTTGAGCAATCTTGCAAAACGCATTGTAGTTTCACGGGTACCCCCCCCCGCACCATAGGTGATGGAAACAAAATCCGGGTTGTAAGGTTCAATAACCTTTGCAGTTTGGAGCATTCTCTTACCACCGGCTTCGTCTTTGGGAGGAAAAAATTCGACTGAAAACATGGGCTTGCCAGTTTTGAACCTAGAACGAATTGAAATTCCATTACTCATAAACACATCAACATATCATGATGCGTTGATGCGTACAAGGGAATTAAGCGAAGCCTAGAATTGTATGCGAGAGCTAAGTAGAAGGTTGTTGAGTGATTGGAGGTAGCGCTGAACAGTCTCCTGTGGTTGGATTGTCTGGGCGCGTTCCAACAAGCTGATTGCTTCTTCATACTGGCTCATGGAAACAAGCATTCGACCATGGTCAATCAATGCTCGAATTTCAAAATTCTCGTCTTTGGTTGCTCGATCAAAAAAAAGCCCAGCCTCTATGAATTTCTTTTCCTGCCATGCTAGCTGTCCGAGAATCAGTAGGGCAGAACCTTCGAGTGGATGCTCGTCGACAATGTCCCTGAGTAATTTTTTGGCTTCTTCATTTTTGCCGGTGGCTCTCATTACTTCAGCCTGAAGCAAGCGAATTTCTTTCTCGTCTTCCCTCGAATAGCCCATGCCGAAAATCTTTTCTATCTGATCGAGGTAAGCAAATCCTTCCTGGTAGGAACCGCGACCAATCAAGATCTTTGCTACCCTAATGTATTGAGGCAGAGAAAGTTTTTCTTTCTTTGTAAGAGCTTCCTGGTAAATCTCCAAAGACAAACGATAAAGAGTAAGATTATGGTATAAATCTCCCAGAGTTATGAAATCCGAAAGTTTCAAATTTCCCATTCTACGGAGTGTATCCAAAGCTACGACGGCATCTTTTTCACGATTAAGCCCTTGTAAAGCTGCAGCACGGGCACGATGACAAAAAATGTCATTTGGTTGTTTTTGCAATAGTTCATCAAGCAGAGCAATAGCCTCTCCGTATCGTTGCGTCTGAAGAAAACAATTCACCAGTCCATTTCGGGCATCCTTGCTGCCGGGTAAGAGAAGAGTACCCATACGGTATGCATTTTCCGCACTAACAAAATTTCCCAAGTTTAAATGACAATAACCGAGGGCTACGAAAGTAACACCATCCCCTTCACCCAAATTGATCGCTTTGGCTAGACTTTTTGCAGCTTTTTCATTGTTTCCAAGGCTTAAATGGACAAAACCCAGGTTTTTGTGAGCCCTTAAAAAAGAAGGAAATTTCTCGATCGCTTGTTGATAAGTTTGAGCGGATGGAGTCAATCGACCCACTTGAAAATACATGGTTGCAAGAGCAAAATCAAGAGCAGCACTAGTTTCCTCATCAAGTTTATTCTCAAGATGGGAAATAGCGTCCTCCATTTTATTTTCAGCTTTTGCAACCACTTCACGAAGAGTGAATTGTTCGGATTTAGAAACTTTTGGCTCAATTTCACTGCGGAATCCATAATCTCCGATAAAACTTCGGATGAAACTTTCATTGTTCCAAAATTCTTTGGTTAATTCGGGTTGTGGAGCGAATGCAAAAGATAAACAGGGAAGAAAAACGGTTAAAAAGCGTAATACATTCATTATTCAAAAAGGTTGAATCGAACCGGAAGGTAAAACTGGACTTTCACAGTTTCTCCGTTTCTCTTAGGTGGTTCGTAAAGTGATGTTTCTGCAGCATGTCTGGAAGCGGACACGAAATCCGGATGAGAGAAAGACACGACTTCAAGAACCTTAACTTTCCCCCGTTCATCGATTAAAACTAGAAGCTTCACTTCTCCTTCCAATCCCTTTCTTTTTAGTTGTGGGGGATAACGTAAAGTGCCTTGCTTCAATACCGCTGGGTTGCGATCCAATTCATGCATCGCAAAGATGAGTTCATTTCCAAATCCATCAGGGGCTGGATTGAAACTAGCCAGAGAAAAGGCAGCTTGAAAATCACCAGGTCCAACATTGAGTGTTACCGAGAGAGGATTTGATTGTAGTTTTACTATTTTTTTTTGAAGGGTTGGTTTTGGTCGTTTTACGGTTTCAAGCTTTTTAATAATTCTATCCATTTGGGTTTTGGGAGGAGGCGGTGGATTCAAAATCGGTGAATTTACTTTTCGAACCAGCCANTCATCAGAGCGGATAAATTCNGACAAGGGAAGAAGGCAAAATAAACCTAANGAAATAAAGACAGAAAAAATAATACTTTTGGCTNGGGAATTCNGGATTGNTTCGGACTCGATTCCAGGAATTCCATCCATGTGCTCGCTTTCTTTTTTCATTTTGAAAANGGTGAGAGCTTGATGGCCTTTGCTCCCCCGAGCATGGTTTGATCCATGACCTCCGTGGCCAAGCCCGCTTTCGATCCGGGAAATAAGTTTAAGAGGACAGCAGCCTTGGATTCTGGATGAGCATTTCGAACAATCGGAGCGACTTCTTCAAGACCAATTACAGAACCGTTATGTTTAATTTGACCAGTGGGAAGGATCTCAAAATTTAGGGGTCTTTTTTTGTCCAAGGCAATGCTAGCAGAGTCCCTGTATTTTGGAGTGATCCCAATTTCATTAATGAAGGAAGTCGCAACAATAAAGAAAATCAGCAAAATAAAAACCATGTCAATGAGCGGAGAAACATTTATTTCAGCTTGATCACTGTGCATATTTCTAGACCTAAATTTCATCTCGGTTTCCTGGTTGCAATGGAGACTGAAGGAGAGGAGAGATGTGCTTTAGCCACGACTTTTGCCAGCAGAGATGCATCCGCCATCTGGTCAGTTTGAACAACTACTGGTTTCTTTCTTTTTTTTGACGCTCTTTCAATGAGACTGGAAATTTCTGCCAGCTTTACTTCTTCGCCCCCATAAAAAATTTTGTCTTTTTCGGACAAAGCAAAGAGGATTGAATTTTTCTCAAGCGACTCGGCTGTAATGGCCTTTGGACGCTTAACATTTATTCCTGGCAGGCTTACAAAAGTGGCAGACACAATAAAGAAAATCAGTAAAATAAAAACCACATCGATGAGAGGGGAAACATTGATTGAATCTTCTTCATTTCGCTCCTCTTTTGTCCTTAATCTACCATACAATTTCATCTTCTCTAATTTGGGACTCTAATTTGCCTGATCGACAGGCTTTCCAGCCGATTAATGCATTGGATCCAATTTTTTTTCTTTCTCTGAAGCAGGTGGATGAATGCAACAGCGGGTATCGCAACCAGCAACCCTGCTTGTGTTGTAATCAAAGCCTGAGAAATTCCACTGGCAACAAGGTCTGCTTTATTACTGTCTTGCATACTTAAACCATTAAAAGTCTGAAGCATACCAATTACAGTTCCCAGTAGTCCGATCAATGGGGCGGCACTCGATAAAATATAGAGAAATCGAATTCGCCGATTCAAGAATGAAGATTCACCGGAACGTACGAGATTAAATCTCCTTTTGGTTTCGTTGGGCTCGTCGTGGTTGGCCAAACAATAACGCATGATTCGGTCTACTCTTCCTCCTCCGGTAAATGCTCCCCACTGTTCACGGGGAAATGATTTTAAGTCCTTTGGTGTAACGGTCTGAAGGCGAATCCAAAGATCAAAAGCAATGTAATAGGCATAAAGCGAAAGCACCCCAATCACAGGCATCAAAGCTCCTCCTTTGTCCCAAACATTCGTGGCGTCCCTAAAAAATTCAACCAGCGGATTCATTATCTATTGACTTATCAAACTCCCGGTTGGGTTCCTCTTTTTTTAAGTGCACGAGTCTGGCTGCAAATCCTTCAAGCTTGGAGATTGTGCCTTGAAGGCGACGCGAAAGAAGGGCATGAGTGATGAGAGCAGGGATTGCAGTAACTAAACCAAACTTGGTCGTGACCAACGCTTCTGAAATTCCCCTGGCCAACTCACTATTTTCTGGATTTGCAAAGTTAGTGATTTGTCGAAATACATCGATCATACCAGTAACTGTTCCGAGAAGTCCAAGAAGAGGAGCGGAGGCCGCAGTCACAGCAATCAAAGGGAGCGCTTTTTCTAACTTTACTTGGAAATCAATGATTACCTCATACATAATTTCCTCCAAAATCTCCGGTTTCTTACCCTGATAACTTTCGGCGGTTTTACGAAGCGTTTCAAAAGGTCCACTGAAAGAGCCATTTAATGAAGCAGGTTGTAAAGGAGTGGATACGGAAAGAATTTGAAAAGCTTTTAATATTGCGATCACCAAAGACAGGGCAGCAAAAAAAACAATTGGATAAATCCAAATTCCACCCTTTTGTAATTCTTCTTGAATGGAGAGTTCTCCTCCTTCCATGACGAATGCTTTTCCCATACTTGGATCCATTGGAACAATTGCTAATTTTCCAGGTTCAGTTTTGAACGCGGAAGATATAATTTTAGCATTTTCATTGGATGCTGCGAGCAACCGGGACGGTTCATACTGGGTCACAGAATCAGGAGTTAAATCGACAAATGAGAACTCCTCAGATGAAAATGACTTTTCAAGAAAGCCATTACTTCCTTTTTCACCAGAGAAGAATAAGATCGGACCCAAAGACCAAAAAATTCCTTCTTCCCGAGTTCCCTCGGGGGGGACGATGGCATCTCCGGAAAACGCTAGTCCTGCAGATTGTTCCCGAACCGCTTTGATTGTTAATCGGAGAATAGAAAGGTAGGCATCCATGGAACTGGTTGGCGCATTCTGTCCACGACTTATCAATTCTGCGACAGCCTCTCCCCAAATTTCTTGTTCAGCGGGCGGGGTTGAATTTCGCCAACTTCGGGTGTAGTTTTTTAGTAAATCAAGAGTCGATCCAATTTCTTGCTCGGCCTCATCCACTTCTTGCTTGAGTTGTAAAAGATTAGCATCGCGGTTGTCTCTAAGTCGTAATCTGCGTTCCAATTCTTTTCTTTTTCCCGTGGCGTCTCTTTCTTTTTGAGAAACCTCACGAGCGAGTGGGATTTTTTCATCCTCAATTTTTTTTCGTAAATCGGAAAGTTGAGTTATCGCACTCTTCAGATCATTTCGAGCAGTTGATCGTACTTGCTGAATACTTTCTCCGAAAACAAGAAATGGAATTAAACCAAAGAATAAAAAAGTATAACACCAAGATCTTCTCATTGATTTATTCCTTTAGGTGCGAGCACGGGGAGTTTTAGAAACCTGGGCATTGTGCGATTTTTGACCATATCCACGCCGGTGCTGATTTCGACCGCGAGGTCATCCTTACGTGTCCATTTCCAACCAGTATCTGAGGGTATGCCAAACCCGGCAATAGTTTCTGATTCATTTACGAAATAAGCACATCCAAGTCCAAAATAAAGCACTAAAAATTCTCTTGATTCCTCCTCGTCCAAGGTGAACTCTTGTCTTTCCAAGGTAACTGTACGATGAAAGAGATGAATTGCTTGAAGTAAAGAAACTGTGGTCTCCACTCTTTGCACCAAGGAAAAAACCAAGTCCTTGTTTTCGGAATTCAATTTTTCACGAAAAGGAAGGAGTCGATTTGCGAGTGGCGAAGGGAGGAAAGTGAATAAACTCTGTAATTCTGTCTTTATTTCAATGATTCTTTGATTAAGCGTGGTAATGGTTTTTTCTGCCTTTTCCTTTCGGGCCATTAATTCAGTGCGCTGCAGCTCTACACCTGAAGCCTCATTTTCGGAAAACTGAAGTTTTTGTTTCAATTCAAATATTTCAGCTTCCAAGGCAGCGCTTATATCGAGTAAAGCTGCTTTTTCTGTTTCCCACTTTGCTGACTCTTCTGAAATAAGACTTTCTGTCTCGATCCACTCTGAAATTATCTGATGAGTCTCCTTTACCTCTGACCATGAATTTAGTGTGGTAGTTAAGAAGACTAAAGAAATAAATGAATGATAGAAGGGAACCATGTATGTTTTATACCTTAGAGATTTTGTGAAAGAATGGAAAGAAATTATGAGACTCGGTCTCAATAGAAGTCTACGGGGAAATTTGGATAAAGATTCGATAAGATTACAATTTCACTAAGAGAGAAGGCGACGAAGAGTTTCGTCAACTACCTTGGGGTTGGCTTGTCCNCGNGTTNCTTTCATNACCCCCCCNTTGAGNGCATTGATGGCACCTTCCTTACCTCCCTTGAATTTTGCAACCGCATCAGGATCGTTCGAAATNACTTGGTTACAAATACTCTCAATTTCATTACTGTCCGATTTCATTTCCANTCCNTTTTCCAGAACTAAATCCTTCGCGGATTTACCGGTAGTANACATTTCTGGAAAAAGTTCTTTGGCGACATGGTTAGNAATTGTTCCCGCTTCAATCANGTTAATCATTTCAGCAAGTGATTCAGGAGCAACCGGGCAATCATTAATTATGGCGGAATTTAAGTCATGATCGGTTTGAGCAGTGGATCCGAATTCACGTAAAAGGTCATTGACTACCCAATTTGCAACTTTCTGAGGCACCTTGGTTAACGATGCGGCTTTTTCAAAATATTCACAAAGGTGACGGTCTCCACATAGAGCAACAGTAGAAGAGTAGGGGAGATTCATTTCTTTTTGGTATCTCCTTTGTTTATCGAATGGTTTTTCTGGGAGTTCTTTTTCGACATTATTGATCCAATCCTCGCTTATTTCAACAGGCATCAAGTCAGGATCCGGGAAATATCGGTAGTCATGTGCCATTTCCTTGGAACGCATGGGGGTGGTGTATTTCTGATCAGGGTTCCATCGTCTTGTTTCCTGAAAGATTTCGCCTCCTTCTTGCAAGACTTTCCGTTGTCGCCTGATTTCATATTCCACTCCGTTACGAACGCCTGATATCGTATTGAGGTTTTTGATTTCCACTTTGGTACCGAGGGTATCGGATCCAATTGGGCGTATGCTAATGTTTGCGTCGCAACGAAGTTGACCTTTTTCCATGTCACAAGGAGAAATTTCCGCTGAAACTAATGAATTCCGGAGGGATGTTAAGTAAGCAAATACTTCTTCGGGAGAGAACAAATCGGGTTCGCTGACAATTTCCAATAAGGGACAACCGGCTCGGTTGTAATCGACTAAGCTGTCGCCATCAAAATGTGTGAGTTTTCCAACATCTTCCTCGAGATGAATTCTGGTAAGCTTGACCATACGATGTGATCCCATGACCGCCGGAGATTCACCAGGCAATTCGATCTCAACTTCGCCTCCCTCGCAAATCGGCTGATCAAATTGAGAAATTTGATAATTTTTTGGCATGTCGGGATAAAAATAGTTCTTCCTGTCCCATTTACACACTTTTGCAATTTTAGAGCCAAGTAAAAGTCCAACTTTGATGGATTTTTCGATCGCTTCGAAATTCATTACGGGAAGGGCACCGGGCAGACCGAGAACAACTGCGTCGGTCAGAGTGTTCGGTGGTTTGCCAAACCCAGTGCCGACACGAGTGAACATTTTTGATTTCGTATTCAGTTGAACATGAACTTCGAGACCAATCACAGCTTCGTATTTCATCAGGTTTAATTTCAGAGATTGGGGGCTTGTCTACCCAAGCGATGTTCACGGTCGAATTGATGAGCAACTGACAAAAGCGGACCTTCTTCAAATGCTTGGCCAATCAATTGCATCCCAATTGGTAAACCGGAATCAGAAAATCCACAAGGCACTGAAATTCCAGGCAATCCTGCAAGGTTTGTTGAAATTGTATAGATGTCGCTTAGATACATTGAAATTGGGTCATCACTCTTCTCACCAAATTTGAAGGCAGGTGTGGGTGAGGTTGGAGTAAGGATGACATCGACCTTCTGGAAAGCCTTTTCAAAATCTTTTCGAATAAGAGTCCTCGTCTTTTGTGCTCGCAAATAATAGGCATCATAATACCCACTGCTGAGAGCATAGGCACCAAGTATACAGCGTCTCTTTACTTCTTCACCAAATCCTTCGCCCCGGCTTTTTGAGTAGATATCGATCGCATTTTCCGCTCGTTGGCTTCTTGAAGTGTAGCGAATGCCATCGTAACGAGCCAGGTTTGAGGAAGCTTCTGCCGTCGCAATTACATAGTACACGGAGACTGATAAATCAGTGGAAGGCAGGGAAACATCGATTATTTCAAAGCCAATTGACTTATAAAATTCAATCGCTAATTCAACTGATTTTCTTACTTCATCATCCATTCCAGGACCAAAAAATTCGCTGGGCAAACCAATTTTACAAGGCTGACAGTCCTCTTTCAAAACTTCCGAATAACGAGGGATTTCAACTGGATAACTTGTCGAGTCAAGTGGATCGTGACCGGAGATGATTTCAAGCAAAAGTGCGACATCTTCTACACTTTGAGCAAATGGACCAATCTGGTCCAATGAAGAAGCAAAGGCAGCTAAACCAAATCGTGAAACCATGCCATAGGTGGGCTTCATCCCAACCACTCCGCAAAGTGAGGCTGGTTGCCTGATGGAACCACCAGTGTCGGAACCGAGGGTGAGGGGGATTTCACGAGCAGCGACCGCAGCTGCGCTTCCTCCACTGCTTCCTCCTGGCACGCGATCCAAATCCCACGGATTTTTAGTCGCTCCATAGGCTGAGTTCTCCGTTGATGATCCCATTGCGAACTCATCAAGATTGAGACGTCCGCTGATCACTGCGCCGGATTCCTTGAGTTTTCGGGTAACGGTTGCATTGTAGGGGGAAATGTAATTTTCAAGAATTTTACTAGCCGCGGTCAATGGTTGACCTTCCACAGCGATTACATCCTTTAATCCAACAGGCACACCGTCCAATGGTCCAAGTGTTAAATTTTGTGAGCGTCTTAAATCTGACTCCTTTGCTTGAGCAAGCATATCTTCAGGATCATGATAGAGAAAAGCATGTACTTGCCCGTCGACTTTTTGAATCCGGTCAATGAAGGCACTGGTAATTTCGGTTGAAGTCGTCGCTCCATCGCTCAGGGCTTTTGATAATTCGTAAGCAGTGGAGGAAACTATTTTCGAAAAATCCATCTCAAAATTTATTCTTCCACCACTTTGGGAACTATGACTTGGTCATTTCTGACTTGGGGGGCATTTTGTAACGCCTGTTTAGAAGAAAATCCTGGGACTGGGGAATCTTGGTCCCACACATTGGTGCGCGGAAATGCATGAGCGGTCGGGTCCACTCCCTCAACTGCAACATTTTGGAGTTTTTCGAAGTACTGAAGAACATCTCCCAATTGAGCCTGAAATTTTTCTCTCTCATCAGGCAACAAATCAATTCTTGCCAATTTTGAGACATAATCAATATCCATCTTAGTCTCTTTACTCATAATTATTTTCTTAATTCGTAGGGAGTTTCTTTTCCAATCTTTTCAACCACTGATTCAAAGGCCTGATTGAGTTCTTTTTCACTCAAAGTACGATCGGGGGCACGAAAACGCATGGAACAGGCAATACTTTTCTGGTCATCATTCATACCCTTTCCTGAAAAAAGATCAAAGATAGTGACTGGATCAACTTCGAATTTTCCTTGTCCAATACTTTTCGCGATTTTTTCAACCTTCAGCCGCACGGATTCCGCAGATTCAGACTGATCGACAACCAGGGCAATATCTTTAATGGCAGGAGGAAAAGAAGAAAACGATTCAAAATGACGAATTTTTTTCTTCTTCGATAAAAGGATCGGGTCAATAAAAACTTCGGCTGCATAAATCGGGCCTTTGGCTTCTTTTTCTTTAGTGAGTGAGAGATCGAGGATTCCAAGAGTGAGTTCGAGTTTATTACGATTTACATCCCCCAACTTTGATGAATACCCATCCTGCCAGGGAGTATGTCCGGATAAAGTTTCCCAGATTCCCGATGGTTCATTCAACCCGGTGGCGTGAAGCAGGCGTTGTAAATGATTTTTCAGTTCAAAAAAGTCCAAACTTTCTTTTGTCTTCCAGTCCCTAACATTTGAACTTGGAAATGCTGCAAATGCCAAACTGATCAATTCGATGTTTCCATGTGGACCTGAGCGAAACACACGGCCACTTTCAAACACACGAGACAAACTATTCAAATTTTTCTGATTGTGGGCAAGGTTGTCAACTAAGCCAGGCAGCAAAGATGGCCGAACATGGGTATGGTCAGCCGTCAGTGGGTTGTTGAGAGATAAATTCTGGAGTTGTATTTTTGGATACCAGCGGGATATTTCTTCGGCGGAGCGCAGACTGTAGTTGCAGGACTCTTGAAAGCCTTGGCCGACGAGATTATCGATTGCACGGTCACAAAAGTCATAAGTTGGATCATTCTCCCGATTGGTCGCCGGGAAGGCAAAGGATGAATGCTTTAAATCCTCCGTACCCTGTATTCTTAGAAACTCTTCGACCAAGTCGATGGGGCGTTCAACTTCAGAACGAAAAGATGGGACCATTACCTGCCAAGGTCCATTACCGGTGACTTCAAAGCCTAGCCTTTTCCAAGACTCAGTAAGATTTTCGGAGTGGATCGGAAATCCACAAATCTGCTCGACATAAGATTCTCCTATCTCGATGGAGCGGTCACCCCGTGGAGAACTTCCATAAGAAATAAAAGATGGATCGAGAGTTCCACCCGCCAGTTCGATGATTAAATCGATTGATCTTTTAGCGGCGTATTCAATACCCCGAGGATCCACATTGCGGGAAAATCGTTGGGAACTATCAGTATGCAATCCAAGTTTTCGTGAGGTTGAGCGTACACTTGCGGGTAAAAACCATGCTGATTCCAAAACCAGATCGGTAGTTTTATCGTCTACTTCCGCATCCACGCTTCCCATGACTCCGGCGACTACCAATGGCTTCTCCGAATCAGCGATAACCAGAATGCTAGGATCAAGTTTCCGCTCAATTTGATCAAGCGTGGTGATACTTTCATGCTCATAGGCTTGCCGAACAACCAAGGATGAACCATGAATTTTTTCTGCATCGAAGGCATGGAGAGGCTGACCGGTTTCATGCAAAATGAAATTTGTGATGTCGACCACATTATTAATTGATCGGAGTCCAATGGATTCAAGCCTCTCCTTCATCCAGTCTGGACTTGGTCCGATTTTGACTCCCTTTATACACCAAAGAGTATAGTAGGGGCAGGCATCGGATTCGATTCTTAAATCTTTGAGTATCCACTCTGAAGGGATTTTTTTCGCTGGCGATCCATCGGAGCGGACAATTGGAACACGCAATGATTTTTGATAACGGGCCCCTATTTCACGGGCAACTCCAAGATGGCTCAAGCAATCTCCACGATTGGCGGTGATTTCAAGCTCGAGAGTTTTATCGGTAGTGAAGACTTGGTTGATCGGAATGCCAATCTCTGGGGAATCCTGTAAGAGAAGGAGACCTTGGTCATCTGATCCAAGTTCCAATTCTTTGGCACTGCACATCATACCTTCCGATTCGACTCCGCGCAATTTCGACTTTTTGATCTTAAAACCACCTGGCAAAGTCGCTCCAGGCAGGGCAACTGGAACACGGTCGCCGGACTTGAAATTGGTCGCTCCGCAAACAATTATCGAGTGCTGACCGGATCCTACATCCACTGAACACACACTTAGACGGTCAGCTTCAGGGTGAGGTTTTTTGCTGAGTACTTCGCCAACCACCACTTTTTTCAAGGAAGGGTTCGAATCATTTTCCTCTTCTTCAACTTCAAGTCCCAGCATCGGAAGAACATCAATTAATTCCTCCCGATTTTCGGGCAAATCAACATATTGCTGAATCCAATCCAAACTAATTTTCATAATGCATTTGAAAATTGAGAAAGAAATCGTTGGTCGTTTTGATAAAAGTGCCTGATGTCGTCGATGCCATGAAGAATCATTGAAATTCGTTCGAGTCCAATTCCAAATGCAAATCCCGACCATTTGTCAGGACATAGTTCGACGAGCTTCAACACCTCCGGGTCGACCATTCCACATCCCATAATCTCAATCCAACGATCACTTAGCTTGCCTAGGTTAGGTGCTTTCAAATCAACTTCATAACTGGGCTCAGTAAAAGGGAAAAAACTTGGGCGAAGCCGGGTTTCCAACTTTTCACCAAATAGTTCCCGAAGGAAGAAATCAAGGACACCCTTAAGGTCACGGACATTGACATTCTTGTCGACATATAAGCCCTCGGTTTGATGGAAATTTGCAGAGTGGGTAGCATCCACCGTATCCCTTCGAAAGCATCTTCCCGGTGCAATAATTCTAAGAGGTGGAGGTTCTTTAAGCAAGGTCCTGATCTGTACAGAAGAAGTGTGAGTACGAAGAATATTTTTTTCCTTCGACTTTTTAGAAACATTTGACCAGACGGATGTTTCGGGAAAGAAAAGAGTGTCCTGTGCATCACGAGCAGGATGATCTTGAGGGGTATTAAGAGCGTCGAAACAATACCATTCCGTTTCTACTTCAGTTGCCTCTGCTACGGTGAATCCAATTTTACGAAAGATGGAAACAACTTTTCTTCGGACATTTGTCAACGGATGAGTTCCCCCGATATGGTTGGGAGAAGCTGGAAGTGTGTGGTCAAACTTCTTACCCAGAGAGGCGAGATCCGCATGCTGATCAATTTTTGTGAGAGTGGATTGAAAGAGACTTTCGATTTGCCTCTTTGCCTGATTGAGAGATTGTCCAAATACAGGTCTTTCTTCTTTGGATAAACTCCCTATTCCTTTAGCGACTTGCGTCAAACTCCCATTGGGACCGAGTATGGATGCCTTGGACTGTTCCCACTCCGGACGTGTGGAAATCGAACTTAATATTGTCTCCGTATGGTCGACAATGGCTTGGAGATTCTTCTCCACGCCGTATTCAATGAGGCCACTAGGCCTCGAGGGCGGCTTTGGACTTGGCCACCAATTCTTTGAAAGAATCAGGTTCGTGAATGGCGAGTTCTGAAATGACCTTTCGGTTTAATTCAATGCCAGCCTTGGTCAATCCATGCATGAACTCTCCGTAACGAATTCCATCTGCCCGGCAAGCTGCATTGATTCGGACAATCCAAAGTTGACGAAATTCAGTTTTACGTTTGCGACGGTGGGAATAGGCGTAAGCTTCCGCTCGGTCTACTGCATCTTTTGCATAGCGAAAGAGACGGGACTTGTTCCCAAAATATCCGCGAGCCTTTTTAAGAACTTTCTTACGGCGTTTACGAGTGGCGGGTACATTGCGTGCTCGAGGCATATCAGAATCTCCAAATAAGTTTTAAAAAGAATTACGTTGAGAGAGCCCGAATAACACGACGCGCCATTCCATCCGCTAAGACTTGGTCTTGTCGGCCTGCACGGGTTTGTTTAACAGATTTCTTTCGGCGTAAGTGTCTTTGTCCGGGCTTGCGGAATTTCACTTTACCAGTGCCGGTAATCTTAAATCTTTTGGCGATTCCTTTGTGCGTCTTGTTCATGTTGATTTGGGAAAAACAAGTACCTTATCTCTTTCCGCAGATTCGATCAAGTCAAATGAAGACTAGTTGTCGTATATGATTAAGCCGTGGTAACTTTCGAAAGCAAAAAAGCTCGCGAAAACGAGAAATAATATCCAAAGAAAAAGTCGGATAAATTTTTTATACAGCCAATGTGAGCTCCTCACATTCATACCATCATCACCAAAATCGTGAAAATAATTAATTAGGTCGCGGTCTTTGGACCGCGAATCTATTTTCTTGTAAGTTTTTCCATAGGAAGATCTGCTTTTTAAATACCACCAGTGGAAAATTTTGTGAATCATGCGAGCAAATGACTAGGTTTCTAGGTAAGATTTACCACTTAACTGTGCAAAATCAAGTCTCGATGCTGAAGCCATTCCTTCTTTCAAAGCCCATAGATCGGAGCCAATTTCTGGCTTGGCGTTTTCGAGCCACTCAGGACGATAGACCAGTTGATGATATTTTTCCCCCTTGGTTTGTTCAAAAATACTTCCGAGACGTAAGGACCCAGCGAAACTAATTACTGGATCATTTCCATCATATTCTGTTGGAAAATTCAAATTGTGTACAACCAAGCCAGATGGATTTGATAAATCGAGTACTAATTGAGCGTAGCGAGAAGATGCTCGAGCTGCTTCCAAGAGCGAATTTTCAACGCCCCGACTGATCTTTGAACCGCAACTTTCTCGAACTTCCTCGAATTCATCGTTTGGTAAAGCCATGCTTGAGGCGAGGGATTTAAAACCGAGGAGAGAGCCTTCGAGAGCGGCTCCAACCGTACCGGAAGATAGGATCATTGGAAGGGTCACATTGTATCCAAGATTAATTCCACTCATCACCAAGTCGGGGGGGCGGGGTAGTAAATTACCGCAAGCCAGATTGACGCAATCAGCGGGTGTTCCATTAAGCGAAAAAGCTAACGTGGGGTATTTTTTCTGCTCCACCGGAATTAGTTTTTGATGCCTTGAAATCGCATGTCCAATCCAGCTCCTCTCTCCGTCAGGAGCACAAACAATCACTTCGGCAAACCCAATTAATTCTTTCACCATCGCAAGAAGAAAGTGTGATTGAATGCCATCATCATTAGTCGCAAGAATCAGTGGTTTTTGAGTAGTCATAAAATAAAAAAGGGGAGGGCCTAATGACCCTCCCCTATGTACTATTGAAGTTTTTTTACTGGGGCAATCAAGATTCAGGAGATTGCAGGCTCAGCCTGTTCTTCCTTGGGTTTATCTTCGGGATTTTCATTTCCTGAAGCGGGAGATGCCTCTTCAGATTGTTTTGATTCTTCCATGGCTGCCCTGCGGCTAAGTTTAACCCGTCCTTTATCATCGATCCCGATACATTTGACGATGATTTCATCCCCAAGTTTGCAAATGTCTTCAGTCTTATTGACTCGAAAATCTGCTAGTTCTGAAATGTGACAAAGTCCTTCTTTTCCTGGGAGGCACTCAACAAAAGCACCGAATTCTTTAACTCCGCGAACGATTCCACGATAAATTTTACCTGCCTCGATCTCACCTGTTACAAGATCAATTTCTTGAAGAGCTCTTTCCATTGCCTGTGAATCAGTCGCGTAAATTCTAACTTTCCCACTGTTATCTTCGTCAATGTCAATACTTGCACCAGTGACCTCGGTGATTCGGCGAATATTTTTACCCCCTGGACCAATCAATGCCCCAATTTTTTCAGGATCTATTTGAACAGTTTCAATTCGTGGAGCATGATCTCTAAGTTCCTTACGATGAGAAGGCAAGGCAGCATCCATAACATCGAGTATTTTCATGCGTGCCTCGGTGACTTGCTTGACTGCCTCTTTTGCAATTTCAAAAGGCAATCCCTGAATTTTAAGGTCAAGTTGAAACCCGGTCACTCCGGAACGAGTGCCGCAAACCTTGAAGTCCATATCCCCAAAATGATCTTCCGCTCCAATAATGTCGGTAAGAACAACATGCTTGGTAATGTTTCCTTGTTCGTCCATTTTGCAGACCAGTCCAGTGGAAATTCCAGCGACATGTTGACTCAAAGGAACTCCTGCATCCATAAGGGCTAAGGAGCCTCCGCAAACACTGGCCATGGAAGTGGAACCATTTGAAGACATAATTTCAGAAACTATTCGAATCGCGTAGGGAAAATCATCTTCGGGAGGAAGAACTGGAAGGACAGATCGTTCTGCAAGTGCCCCATGGCCGATTTCACGACGGCTTGTAAATCCAAATCTCCCCGCTTCTCCCACAGAAAATGGAGGGAAGTTATAATGTAGAATGAAGGATTTTGCGGTGGGTCCTCCGGTCAAACCATCGAGGTCTTGGACATCACGACTAGTACCAAGCGTACTGAGTACCAATGACTGAGTTTCCCCGCGGGTAAAGACCGCGGATCCATGAACTCGAGGAAGGACACCAGTTTCGCATGTAATTTCACGGAGATCATCGGGACCTCGCCCATCGGCCCGTTTGCCCCGTTCGAGAATATTTTCGCGGTAGACTTGTTCCTGAATTACCTCAAACGCCATTTTGACATCATCTGGGTCGAATTCATCTCCAAACTTTTCCTCACAAGCGGTTGTGGCTTCTTCCTTAATTACATCCACTGCATCCTGTCGCTCTTGCTTAGAAGGAGCGAAAATAGCTTCGTCCATTCGGTCTCCAGTAATTTCTTTGCACAAGGAGAGTACTTCGTCTGGGACTTTTACTAGTTTAAACTCTTTCTTTTGTTTTCCGCATAACTCAGCTAATTTGATCTGTGCCGTGATGATGTCCTGTATTGCATCATGAGCAAACTCAAGAGCCTGAACAAATCGATCCTCTGAAATTTGATCAGCGGAACCTTCAATCATTAGCATTTCCTTCGCACTGCCCACATATATGAGATCCAGAGCGGAGTCATACATTTGTTCGTTGTTTGGGTTAACTACGAATTCACCATCTATTTCGCCAAGACGGACACATCCAACAGGTCCATTCCATGGAATATCAGAAATCATTAGGGCAGCGGATGCACCATTCACCATCAAAATGTCGGATTCATTGATTTGATCGGTGGATAAAAGGTAGCCGATGACTTGAACTTCGTTAAGGAAACCCTTCGGGAATAGAGGGCGAAGTGGTCTGTCGCAGAGGCGGGACGTTAAAATTTCTTTTTCGCTTGGTTTTCCTTCCCTTTTGAAATAACCGCCAGGGAATTTTCCTGCAGCGGTGAATTTCTCTCGATAATCTACGGTCAGGGGAAAGAAGTCCTGTCCTGGACGAAGGTTTGCGGATGCAGTGGCAGAGACAAATACATCGGTTTCACCCATAGAAATGGTGACGGCTCCGCCTGCCAAACCGGCGAGGGTGCCGGAAGAGATTTGAATGCCGAGTTTTTCGGCGGTTACATTGTGTTTTTGATTCATTTTTCGTGCGTGCTTGATTTTATTAGTTATTCTTCATCCCTTCGGGTTGACCGGATTGTCTTTCCGAAGTACCCCCAGTTCGTGCAACAACAATTGATGTAAATTTGGTATGCATGACTAGGAGTGTAAACCCACTGTTTGAAAGAAAAGCGGGTAAGAAAGAGGGTGAAAGTAAGGAATTGGCTACTTGCGCAAATCCAACTTTTCTATAATTTCCTGGTACCTTTTAAGATCAGTCCGTTTAAGGTAATCCAGGAGTTTTCTACGCTTGGCTGCCATCATTAGCAATCCTCTGCGTGAGTGAAAATCCTTTCGGTGCGTTTTCAGGTGTTCCGTAAGGTGAGAAATTCTAGCACTGAGAAGAGCAATTTGCACTTCGCTGGAGCCGGTATCCTTGTCGTGGGAACGATTATCTTCGATTATATTTTGTTTATTTACTTGATCTGACATTTTTTCATTAGGTTCTCGATCCGGGGAATTTACAGAGGTAAATTCGTACACTAGCAAATAGCCAAGGTACCGTTTCGTCCGCAGTCAATAGATTGACTTTAGTTTACCGAGGAAGTAATTCTGAAGGAAATACTTCTAACGCAAATAACAGTATCCATATTTTTTGTGAATGTTCAAGCTCGAATGCCAATGCTACAATCGAGAGATTTTGCAGCATTTAATAAATGAGATGATGACAAAATATTTTGCGTATGGATCAAATATGAATTTTGGTCAAATGATTGCCAGATGCCCGGGAGCAGTGCTGACAGGACAAGCCTCATTAAGAGGTTGGAGCTATTTTATTAACGGCAATGGTTATGCTGGAATTGAAAGAAGTAACGATCAGATTGTCCACGGTTGTCTTTGGAATTTAAAAAAATATCATTGGATCGCATTAGATAGGTATGAGTCTGTTGAATCCGGGTACTACTCAAGAAAGAAAATGGAGGTAGAGATCAATCCCACCCAGCCTAAAGAAGTTGTATGGATTTATCTTTCGAACGACCTCACTTACGGTCGGCCGACTCTCCCGTACCAAACACTTGTGGTTCAAGGTGCACGGGAAAATAGTCTGCCCACTCAATACATCGAAAATTTAGAGTCTTGGCTTCATTTCGAATAAGTTTCAATAACTGCGAGTCTTTTTCATTAATCTATTTTTGTTAAATTCATACCTCACAAGTGGATAGATAATAATCACTTTTGTGAGGAAACTTCTTTATTTAGAAACAGTTTTCACTCTTGGTGTGAAAAGAATTCATTTCATCATCAATTGAGTGATAAATTTACGATTTTATTCATTAAATGTAGACTTTTTAAATAAGAATTAAAAATTGGCACAGTCCATGCCCTATGTGTGATATTCATCATTGGCGTACTAATTCTTTACAAATGGAAAATTTTAAAACATTAGAAAATGAGAACTCTAACGAGTTTACCAAATCCATTCTTGGACTCCTCGCAGGTGTTTTTATCACAACTGGATTGGTTATTTTGTTTGGTTTGTTGAGCTTGTAATTATTTTCACATTTGTTGTGGGAGATAGTTGCTTTGACGGTTCTCGGTTTTGACTGGGGGTTTTTCATAACTTCCTGATTCATTCTCTCTGTTTACCTTAAAAGCAAACCTTGTAAGTTCGTACTGTATTATGTACGGTAGAAAGCTTTTTTATAATGAAAACTCTTTCTTCAGACTTTATCCGAAACTTGGCAATCATCGCCCATGTTGATCATGGCAAAACTACTTTGGTTGACCAGTTATTAAAGCATTCTGGTTCTTTCCGGGATAATCAAATTCTGGATGATCGAGCAATGGACTCAATGGCTCAAGAGCGTGAGAGAGGAATAACGATAAAGGCAAAGAATACATCGGTTCGATGGGGCGATCATTTAATTAATATAGTCGACACTCCCGGTCATGCAGATTTTGGAGGAGAAGTTGAAAGAGTAATGAAGATGGTGGATGGAGTGATGCTTGTGGTAGATGCCTACGAAGGTCCACAGGCTCAAACCCGATTTGTTTTACAAAAAGCACTAGCCGCTGGATTAAACCCAGTAGTTTTCGTGAATAAAATAGATCGTCCCAATGCAAGACCAGAGGAGATGCAGGATTCTGTGCTTGAATTATTTCTTGAACTTGAAGCGGGGGAAGATCAATTTGACGCACCGTTTTTATACGGGAGTGCGAAAGAAGGCTTTGCCAGATTTTCTCTTGATGATGACAGTATGGACATGACTCCGCTGTTCGAGGCAATTATCAAGTCAGTCCCAGCTCCGAAGGTAGAGGAGTCGACCGACTTTCGAATGCTGGTCTCAAATGTTGATTGGTCTGACTATGTCGGCCGTATTGGTATTGGAAAAGTCCTTTCAGGTTCAGTGAAAATTGGAGACCCAATTTGGCGTATTCAAAAGGATAAGGATTCGATTCGGGGTAAAGTTTCCAAGGTGTTTGAATATTCTGCCTTGGCGACAAACGATTCAGCGGAAGGAATTGCCGGAAATATAGTGGGGATTGCAGGTTTTGAAGAATTGGACATTGGTGAGACTCTTGCGAGTACTGCTGAATCTTTGGCTTTGCCTTTCGTAGAGATCGACCCACCCACCGTGATGATGTCCTTTTCGGTGAACGACGGGCCAATGGCAGGAAGAGAGGGCGACCGGGTAACTTCACGGGAAATCCGAGACCGATTGATTCGGGAAGCTCGCACCAACATATCAATTAAAATCGAAGACACTGGAGAGTCTACCGAATTCAAGGTAAGTGCAAGAGGAGCCATGCAAGTGGCGGTTGTGGTTGAGGAAATGCGGCGTGAAGGATTTGAAGTCTTGGTCAGCAGACCGACTGTTATTAAAAAAGTAATTGACGAGCGTTCTCACGAGCCATTCGAAACTCTCTATGTAGAAGTTCCAGACGACGCAGTTGGAGGTTGTATGCAATCACTGGCGAATCGAAAAGGAGTGGTCGAATCAATCGCAACCAATCGTGGAAGAACCCAAATGGAAGCTACCATTCCTACTCGGGGATTGATTGGCTTTGAGTTCGAGCTTCTGAATTTGACCAGTGGCGAGGGAATAATGTCTCATTTATTTAAAGAATATCGCCCAGATTCTGGAGATATTCGAACACGACGAACTGGAACTTTGGTTTCAATGGAAAAAGGAGAGTCAATGACCTATGCTTTGAGGAACATTGAAACACGAGGGAAACTTTTCGTGGGAGCCGGCGAAGAGGTATATGAGGGTATGATAGTGGGAGAAAATCCACGAACTGAGGACTTGCCGGTGAACCCAACCAAAGCAAAGCATGTAACCAATCACCGTGCAGCGGGTAGCGATAAGACGGAGTCCCTTACTCCGGCAATTCGTTTTTCTCTGGAGCGAGCAATTGAGTACATTGCTCCGGACGAATTGGTCGAAGTGACTCCGAAAAGTATTCGTTTACGAAAGCGTACATTAGATTTTACTGTGCGGAAACGTGAAGCTAAACGAGCAAGTTCATAATACCGTTCATTTGTACAGAGCGTTCTGACGAATAGCTTTTATTTATGCTCGTTTCATGCCGAATTTTTATAATCATTCTGATTACCTTATTTATCGGATGTGGGGTGGGGTCTATCTATGGTCCCTCTTATTTTGATGAAACAAAGTTGGATGATGATATTCAACGTGTCACTTTTCGGGGTGGACATCATCCTGCAACCGGTGAGCTTTGTCTATTGAGATGTGCAGAGGTTTGTCTGAGTGAAGGATTTTTTTTCTTTGAAGTAGTTGATTCAGAAACTGGAAGTTCGCTCCAAAATAACTATACCTATTATCCGTTTGATCGACATTACCCCACCAGAGATCCTTTCATGGACGACATTCCTTTCGTTGCAAAAACAATTCGTCTCCTTAATTCAATGCCCGAGGAAAATTTTGCCTACGAGGCTGAAAAAATTAAAATTTCACTGAAAAGAAAATATCAGATCAAGTAATTCAGCGCTCCTGCATTGACCGAATCGAACAACTCTGATTATCAAGTACCACAATGAGTAAAGAAATTGAAATTAATATTCCGGATTTTATAAGAAAGGGAGCTCTCTTCTGGGTCTTGCTTGCTATTGTAGTTTTAGCAGGTCTGGTTACTTCCTTTTACACCGTCCAACCAGAGTCACAGGGAGTAGTGTTGCGTTTCGGGGAATATAAGAAAACTGTTGAACCAGGTTTACGCTTTAAATTGCCGTTTGGAATTGACGATGTGTATGTGTTGCCAGTTCGCAGACAGTTGAAGCAGGAGTATGGATTTGGAAGTTCGGGGGCAACTAATCCTTCTCAGTTTGTCGAACGACGCAGTCGCGACCGGGAAAAGAGCATGATGACAGGTGACTTGAATGCCGCAGAGGTTGAATGGATCGTTCAGTATCGAATCATGGAACCAAGGCTTTATTTGTTTAATGTCATGGATCCAGAAGGTACATTGCGGTATGTTTCCGAGTCTGTGATGCGCACAGTTGTTGGGGACCGTACGGTAGATGAAGTCATCACCATTGGCAGGCAAGAGATTGAAGAGGAAGCTAGGGACCGCTTGGAGGCTCTTGTTAAAAAATATGAATTGGGAATTGGGATTGATCAAATCCAATTACAAAATGTAAATCCTCCCCCTCCGGTTCAAGCCTCTTTCAATGAAGTGAACCAGGCCCAGCAAGAAAGAGAAACCATGATTAATCAAGCGAATGGTGAATACAATAAGGAAGTTCCCCGTTCACGAGGAGTCGCAGATCAGAAAATTCAGGCCGCAGAGGGATATGCCTTGAAGCGGGTAAACGAAGCTCTCGGGGATGTATCAAGGTTCAATGCACAGTTAAAAGAATTTGAAAAAGCCTCCAGCATTACCAGAACCCGGCTATATTTGGAAACTCTCAAGGATGTAATTCCCCAAATGGGAAAGAAAATCATAATCGATGAGGATGCTTCTCAAGTGCTTCCTCTTTTACAACTTCAAACTGGAGAGTCTCAGAAACTTGGTCTATGAAACTAATACAATTATTGTCCTTACCCATCATCCTCTCAATTATTGGATTTTATCTATGCTCTTATGTCGTGGAAGAAACTGATCAGGTAATAATCACCCAATTTGGAAAACCGGTTGGTGAGCCTGTTACTGAAGCCGGATTGCACTTCAAGATTCCTTTTATTCAAGATGTAAATCGTATAGAAAAGCGCTTTCTTCCTTGGGATGGTCCAGCCAATGAAATGTCAACCAAAGACAAGACCTATTTAATTATTGATACTTTTGCCCGCTGGCGGATCAACGATCCGATGCAATATTTCTTGCGTCTTCGAGACCAAAGAAGCGCATTATCCCGCTTAGATGACATCCTTGGGAGTGAGACCCGAAACGCAGTGGCCAAGCATGAACTTATCGAAATCGTTCGCACGACCAAAGAACGGGTCGCTAAAACTGACCAAGCACTTGTAAAAGGAATTGAAAATGTGGGAACTTTATACCCTATAAAAGTGGGTCGTGAGAAGGTGGAAAAACAGATTTTTGACAGTGCCGCGGAAAAATTAGCTGGTTTTGGCATTGAGTTATTGGATGTCCGATTTAAGCGAATCAATTACAACGAAACCGTTCGCCAGCGGATCTACGACCGTATGGTCAGTGAACGCCAGCAAATCGCTGAACGCTTTCGTTCAGAGGGGGCTGGTGAAGCAGCCAAGATAATGGGAAAAAAGGAGAGGGACTTGCAGGAAATCGAATCGGAATCCTACAAGAGCGTGCAAGAAATTTATGGTGAAGCCGATGCCAAAGCTTCTGCAATTTATGCGGAAGCCTATGACCAAAGTCCCCAGTCTGCAGAATTTTATGCTTTTCTTAAAACCCTGGAAACCTACCGAGAAGTTCTAACCTCAGATATGTCACTTATCTTGACTACTGATTCACCTCTTTTCCGATTATTGAAATCTCCAGTTGTCTCTGAAAGCCCTTCCGTTATTGACTGATTAATTTTCGAGAGATCTTTTTCGGTAATCCAATTTTCAGTGGTAATTGTATCGAGTAGCTTGTGATAAAGTTTTTCCTCAATCTGCCCAGATTTCCTTATCCGATTTAGCCACTTTTTTCTTTTTGCAATTAAAACTTTGTTCTTGTCGAAAGAACTACTATTCAAAACATTAAAATTCTTAAGTGCTGAGAAAAATAACAGGATTCCTGCAAACATTGCAAGGTAACTGAAAATTTTGATCACGGTTTGTGTGATCCCTATTTCAGAATTAAAATTTTTATCGTTACTGATATTTTTGACTTGGGACTTAATTTTTTTTCCTTCGATTAACTGAGAGGAACTGCTCTTTTTTTCTTTTATAATACCAACAGAATTTCGAAGTGTAAGGTATTGAGAATCAGAGATAAACTTATCATAGTTATAAATCGAATCGTTGTTGGCAAAAAAACCATCTTTTACACCCGCGGACTCATCCAGATTAATAAACGCAGTACATGGAATCGATCCGAGGTAAAAA
>PBSV01000022.1 GCA_002726435.1 Opitutia bacterium
GACTTTTCAAACTGAAAAATTTCAGCAAACAAGTCGGCGTCTCCTTGGCCCAGTGCGTCCCTTAACTCCGCCAGCGACCAAACATAGAATTTGCCTTCCTCTCCTTCACTGTCCGCGTCTTCAGCCGAATAAAAGCCGCCTTCTTCCGAGGTGAGGTCACGAGCGACATAGGCTAATGTATCCCGGCATGAATCGAGGTAGAATTGATTTCCGGTCACTTGAAAGCATTCGAGGTTGGCAATTACAAAAAGGGCTTGGTCGTACAACATTTTTTCAAAATGAGGGACCAGCCATTTGGAATCAGTGGAGTACCGGTGAATGCCAAATCCTACCTGGTCGTAGATTCCACCCAGTCTAATTTCTCGCAAGGTTTTCTCGACCATTTCAAGAGCCGCCTGATTATTTGACCGCTGGTAGTAGCGAAGTAGAAAGCTTAGACTGTGACAGGTTGGGAATTTTGGACTTTTTCCAAATCCACCGTATTTGGGCTCGAAATTTCTTTGCATTGCCAGGAAGCAGGCATCGAGATGAGTGGCGTTTAAATCACCTCCGGCAAGCCCTTGTTGCATTTCCTGCAAACTTTTCACAATTGCCTGTCCGACTTCCCGTGCTTTGCCGCGCTGTTCTTTCCAGACCCTTGCAAAATGCGGAAGTAAATCAATCATTGAGGACTTTGGGAAATAAGTGCCGGCAAAAAAAGGAACTTTTTCAGGGGACATGATAACAGTCATGGGCCATCCCCCCCGACCAGTCATCATCTGGGTGACGGACATATAAACATGATCGACATCCGGTCTCTCTTCCCGGTCGACTTTTACACAGATGTATTCTTCGTTTATCAGACCTGCAACTTCATGATCTTCAAAAGATTCATGCTCCATAACATGACACCAGTGGCAGGTGGTATATCCAATGGATAAAAAAATTGGTTTGTCCTCTTTTTTTGCCCGTGCAAATGCTTCCTCTCCCCAGGGGTACCAATTGATTGGATTTCGGGAATGCTGCAATAAATAGGGACTGCTTTCAAAGACCAGACGATTAAATTCTTTTCCCCCATCCTCGGGCAACTGGGCAATTATATCATCAGTAGGCGGAGGCAATCGGGTGCCGTGTTTGTTCTCTTTCTTAGTGTAAGAATTTGAATCTGAGATGGAGGAAATTTCGGAGGATTGAGGATATTCGTCAGTGGTGCAACTTGGTTGAGAAAATAACACAGCAAGAAGTACGGCTGAATAGACCGCTGGAATCCGAATATTCATAAAATTGAAAAATTCGGAATGAAAATGAAAGCAGGTTTAATTGGGAGAGATCAATCCAAGCAGACTTTTTGCCCGTTCCTTAATCGTGGCCGAGCCGGCGGATTCCAAGCGGTCACACCCAAAGGCTTCCACGGTCAGACTGGCGGTACAGGTAGCATAGATCATGGCTTCCTTGATGGCTGAAAAATCATAGCGGTTGCGCGAGGCAAGTCGGCCAATCAGGGCCCCGGCAAAAGAATCCCCCGCCCCGGTCGGATCCCGAAGATCAGTCACCGGGAAAGCAGGAATGGCGAACATTCCATCCTCGTGGAAAAGAATGGCTCCATGTTCCCCTTTTTTAACGATTACTGATTCCGGTCCCATTTCCCGTAGTTTTTTCCCCGCCAAAATGACGTTTGATTCTCCGGTTAATTCTTCCGCTTCCGTGTCGTTGATTACAAAGAGACTGACTTTTTTAATTAATGCGAGCAGAGCGTCCCGTTCGACCTCGATCCATAAATCAATGGTGTCGGCCAAAACGAAGGGATTTCCCGGAAGTTGATCAAGGACATGCATCTGCAGGGCGGGATGAATATTCCCAAGCAGGACAAATTCTGAATCCTTGTAGGATTCCGGAAGGTCGGGACGGAAATTTTCAAAAACATTCAATTGAATGTCCAGGGTGTCACGGCGATTGAAATTTTCGTGGTATTTTCCTTTCCAAAAAAAAGTCGGTCCTGATTCATCACGCTGGACTCCTTCAAGATCAATGTCCCGGGACCGTAAACGATTGAGATGTTCCTCACCGAAATCATTTCCAATCACCCCAACCATTCTGACTTGAGTGTAATAACTCGCGGCAAAGGAGCAGTAAGAAGCAGCTCCTCCGAGAATGTGTTCTTTCTCTCCGAATGGAGTGATGACGTTGTCAAATGCGACCGAGCCCACCACTAAAAGAGGAGCGGAGTCGGATGTGTCGGATGCGATGCGATCTGCCATAAGAGTAAATGTCTAACGGGAAAAAAAGGCTGGTTCAAGATACATCGAGGTAAATTTAGGAAGAATATCTTTTATGAGATCATAATTTACCCCAGATCTTTTTCATTAGGGTAAATGTTTCGGGATCGTACTCCTTGAGCTCGGCCCGCACGAATGGGAAAAAATCATTCATCCCAACATAACTCTCGGTCATTTCAGCAAAGAATTCCTTATGGTTGGTTCTGGCGTAATGTCTCGTCATTCCACCCTGGAAGAGAAGAACACGTTCATACAGGCCCGCTTTCTCCGCCCTCTGAAAGGCCTGAATAACCTCTTGGTTTTCAAAGCCCAGGACCTGATCGTGGTAGGAATGCGCAAGTTCATGCAGGATGACATAGGGATGTTTGCGCCAGGTGGCCGGATCGATTAATTGTTCCGCCCGGGGGATATGGACTCTTTTTTCGAGCCTCGGATCGTGTCCATTTTGTGCAAGCCAGTCCCGACTGGGATGGTACTGCATATTGTTTAATTTATGCTGCTGGTCGATTCGGATGATCAAATTTTTCAACTCCTTTGATTTTACAGGAGGGAGGAGATAGACGATTCTTTGGAGGTGATTAGCGAGTGCTTTCTTGGTCTTTTGAAAAAGACTCCGATTCCTGGAATTCTTGAACTCGGGACCGAATTCAATGGTCCATCCTTCCACTTTTTGGGTAAAAGGATCAGGGAATTTAACGGGTTGTGATTTTGAGGAAGCGGATTCAGGAACTTTAACTTGACCACAAGCACATCCACTGAGGATGGCCAGGAGGAGATAAAAATTCATTACTATCTATTCATACAAGTTGATCGGAAAAGTACTGGCGAGCAGGAGTTGGTTGTCGATCTCAATTAAAATCGAGTAGTTTCCGGGGGCTTCAAATTTCAAATTGTGTATGTCGTTAATTAAATTAATTCGATGCTGCGGACCGGGAGAGTCAAATTCCCGCTCAATAATCTTACGAGGATTTTCTTCGGACATTGGAATTCCAATTGAAATCTTTAATCGATGTTTTCCTTGGGTAAGGTCAGAAAAGGAAAGAAACCAAATCATTCGCGGATGAACCACGGGAAATTCTTTTGCCCGCAGGTTCGAAAAAATTCCCAGTAATGTGTGCTTGCCGGTGGCCGGATCGTGGTAAACGGAATCGCAGGTTATCCATGCGAGAACTTGTGGTTTGGTTGACATCTTAATTAAGCGAGTCCGCTTCGTGTAAGCAGTGCTTCAACCTCGGGTTCTCGGCCCATGAAATTTCGATAGAGCTCCTCAGGAGGGAGGGAGTGGCCTTTGCTAAGAATTTGTTCACGAAAATCTTTTCCGGTTTCCTGGTTCATCACACCTTCCTTTTGAAAACGAGTGAATGCATCGGCATCCAGAACTTCCGCCCATTTATAGGAATAATAGGCTGATGCATACCCGACCGGACTGCTGAATAAATGACTGAATCGCAGGACGATGGTACGGGCGGGGGATTTACGTTGGGGAAGGAAATTTTCCAATTCTTTTTGCAGGGAGGACTCCAATGCTCCGCTGTCTCCTTTGGCCCAGGTTCGGTGAAGAAAAAGATCGAGTTTGGAAAACGCCATTTGTCTCATCGTGGTATTTCCTTGAAAGAAATTTCTAGCCTTTAGCATTTTTTGAAAAAGGTCATCGGGAATAGTATCACCTGTTTCATGGTGCCTCGCAAATAGATCCAAGCTCTCTCTTTCCCAGCACCAGTTTTCCATGATTTGTGAGGGAAGTTCCACAAAATCCCATGAAACATTTACGCCATTGAGGCTACGGTGCTGAACTTCTCCACACAAGTGATGGAGCAGGTGACCGAATTCATGAAAAATTGTTTCCACCTCGTAGTGGGTAAGAAGGGCGGGTTTTTCCGGGGTGGGAGCGGTCAGGTTCCCGCAAATTAATCCCAAGTGTGGACCGCGTGGGTTTTCACCTTCCGGTTCCGCAGTCTTTAAAAAATTCATCCAGGCACCACCACGCTTGCTGGTTCGCGGGTGCCAGTCTGCATAAAATGAACCAAGTAAGTGGTTGCTGGAATCATCAAACAAGTCGTAAAACCGGACTTCGGGATGCCAGACTGAAACCGGTTCCGTTTCAATCCCCTCGATCCGATTGACGGCACCGTCAAATACAGTGGATCGCTCCTCAATCCGCAGGCCGAAGATTCGGGAAACAAGTTGAAACATTCCACTCAGAACCATTTGAATTGGAAAATAGGGACGCAAATCCTCCTCATCGAAATCATACCTTTCCTTCTTTAATTTTTCACTCCACAGACCCACCTCCCATGGCTCCAGTAAATCAAGGGGCTGGCCGGTTTTTTCGGCTTTGAAATTTTCAAGCTCCTGGTTTTCTTTTTTGAAGAATGGTTCCGCTTTACTCATGAGGTCGTCCACAAAACTCTCCGCTTTGTCTCCCGAGCCTGCCATTCTTCTTGCCAACAACACTTCTGCAAAATCGGATTTCCCAAGGATTTCAGCTTTTTCCTGACGAAGTTTAAGAATTTCATGAATCAAAGGCTCATTAGCATGGGGGTCATTGAGGCAAAGGTCATTACTCGCCGACCAAACTTCCCGACGTATTCCATCGTCTTCAAGGTACTGTAAGACGGGTAACATCGATGGAGCTTGAAGAGTAAACACCCATGCATTCTTTCCTTCCACTTCGCCTAATTTTTCGAGGGCGGTTTGCCGGGCGGCAGCTTTTGCGTTGTCCGGTAAACCCTTCAATTTTCCTTCTTCTCGAACCGTAAGATGCCAGGCATTGGTTCCGTCCAAAACATGCTCGGAAAAGGTTTGAGTGACCTTGGCTAATTCACTGGAGATTTTCTCCAATCTGTCTCTTTTTTCAACCGGTAAATCAGAACCGGCGTCCTGAAAGTCCTTGATCATCTCCTCCAATAATCTTCGGTCGATGGCGGAGAGTGATTGTGCTTCCTCGGACTCGGCATAGTTCTGAATTGTTTTCCAGAGTTTAGGATCCAAGGAAATTTTTGCTTCAAAGGCGCTCACCGCGGGTAACATATCATTGTGTGCGGTGCGCAACTCCTCTGAATTGCACACGCTGTCCAAATGAACCACCAGCCCCCATGCTTGGTTGAGCTTGTAATTTGCTCTTTCCAGTCCTTTCACGGTGTTTTCGAAGTTTGATTCGCCGGGAGATAAATTTCTTATCTTTTCGAGGTTTTTTTCCGCCTGCTCTAAGGCGAGGGTAAGATCGGTTCTTACTTTGTCGGGAGTTAACTCCGACCAGTTTGGGTTTTGCTCAGGGTTTAAGAATGGGTGTGGATTCATTGTTTAATTAATACAGAATTCAAGAATTCGAACTGCGGTGCCTCCCTGTTCGGATACTTTTGGTTGTAGTGATATCCGATGTGGACCGGGGGGCAAGTCGTAGGAAAAAATTACACTTCGCGGGTAGTGGAGATTTTTGCTGTAGTGATGGAAGAGATTTACTTCTCCCTTGGTTCCACCATCGATTTCAAATTCAATAATTCCGGCATCCGGACCCGCGAGTAAAAATGCACCCACCGCTTGTCCCTCAAAAGAAAAGCACAGCGGATCAGCAGGGGCATTTGCATGGAGAAGGGGAAGGTCGAGGTAGCGGGATCGTTTCTTGCCCTTAAGTTCCTCCCAGTTGGGCTCGGAAAATTCCCATCCTTTTTGAAGTTGGATATTTTCCGGGGAAAAAAAGCGTCCCCGGAAAAAACTTTGTGGATCGACCGGTTTTATGGGCATCGAATGAGGCTGAGGAGAAAGCGGCCGGGGGGAATTCCAGGCGGATTCAAATAATTCTTGATGCATTTGGGTGCAGAGTCGATTTCCCGCTGGCTTGGGATGGGTACCTCCGAAAGTTTCCCAACTCATGGAACCCGCTTGGATTTGAGTGGCCAATTCACGGGCGAGATGGATACGGGAAACTTGATATTTTTTTAGAATTGTTTCATGAGAATCCATGGAAACCGGAATTTCGCCGTTTTGTAATTGAGCCAGCATATCGGGGTTTACGAAATAAGTGACAACAAGATCACCCAGAGGAAACCGGGACCTGAAATTTCGAACAATACCTTCGAATCCACGGACACAGGCCTCAGGGGAGTGGCGGGCATCCTGGTCGTCATTGACTGCGAATTCTAAAAATAATAAATCAATTGGTCCGTGGGAGAGAATGTCCCGTTCCAAACGAAAAGCCCCGGTGGTGGAGCAGGTCGAAGATATTCCCGCGTTGATAAATTCGAATTCAGTTTGGGGAAACTTTTCCTTGAAGAATTCAATCATCATTGGGCGATATCCATTCATCTCTGTGATCGAACCTCCAATGAATGCAACCCGGCCCTTTCTCTTGTTTTCAAATACAAGCCTAGAATTTTGCAAGGACCCCCGAAGAGTCAAATTTCTCTTTTCAAATGCGTGAGCCAGAAGATTACACGAAAAGAAAGCTGTCATGATGAGAGCGGGCAAATACATTAAGCATAAAATTACTGAATTGCAGATGGCCAAAGAGCAAGCCAAGAACCCACGAGCGATTTATTTACGGACTTTGGGCTTTCACTGAATTAGGATTCTTTTTCGTGACCTTGCCGATGTGGTGGCGATGTCGCATTTGCAAAACCTGAATCGCCATGGCAAATCCCATAGGCACATAAATCTGTGTTTTTCGAACTTCTTTTCCGAGGCCTTCGATGAAGATTGTGATTCCAATGACAATGAGAAACGCGAGGGCGAGAATTTTATGAGCTGCGTGTTTAAGTATGAAATCAACAATTGGCTTCTCGAAGAACCTGATCACAGCGAAAAAGAGTAGAACCGCTAAAATAAGAACCCAGTTGATTTCAGTCACATATGGGTGATGACTGAATCCAAGGAGAATACAATATTTGTTTTTTACAGTCTTCTACTTGCAGAAAGGGAATTAAGAAATTGTTCTGATTTGACGAATTCATCATTTTGCTCTGCTTACTTTATAATGAAGCGAAGCACCGATATTCGAATCAATCGATTTTCCGTTCACTATCTTCCTGTGCAAACAAGGATGCCCTTGAAGTTCGGAAATGAGGTCTTGTCTTCGGTGACTTGTGTCCGGATCCGTGTCGAAGTAATCAATCAACAGGGCACAGTTGCCCATGGATGGGGGGAAACTCCGCTCAGTGTTCAGTGGGTCTGGCCTTCAAGGATTTCGTATTCAATCCGCCATCAGGCCATGCTTGAATTTTGTGAACTTTTATCGAAGCGCTGGGAATTTTTAGAGGAATGGGGACATTGCCTGGAACTCGGCAATCGCATGGTCATGGAAGACTTGCCCCAGGCACTTGCCGAAAGAAACCGAGCTGACAAGTATGGTGAGGAACCGATGCCCTGGTTGGCGGCACTGGTCTGTGCCTCCGCCTTTGACCTTGCGATTCACGATGCCTATGGAGTAGTCAATCAAGTTCCTACTTATGAGACGTATGGGCGAGAATTTCTGTCTTCCGATCTTTCCTCCTTTTTGAGGCCAGCAGGGAACTCAGGAGTTTCTTTTTCGAACCGCTACCCGAGTGATTTTTTAGTCCTTGATCCACCGCGTCGAATCCCGGTTTGGCATTTAGTGGGTGGACTGGATCCACTCAATGAGAATGAACTCTCGGGAGACGAGCCCGACGATGGGTATCCAGTTCACTTGCGGGAATGGATAGAACGAGATGGTCTCAATTGCCTGAAAATCAAATTGCGCGGAAACGATTGGGACTGGGACTTGGACCGCTTGGTCAAGGTAGGTCAACTTTCCATGGAACTCGAAGTTGAGCATCTCACTGCCGATTTCAATTGTACTGTCTCTGATCCCGCTTATGTCCTGAGTATTCTCGACCAACTTGAACTTGAAGAAGCAGGGATCTACCGTCGAATTTTGTATATCGAGCAGCCCTTTCCCTACGACTTAGAAAAACATCAAATCCAAGTGCATTCAGTCTCGGAGCGCAAACCGCTCTTTATGGACGAAAGTGCCCATGACTGGCAGCACGTACAACAAGGCCTGGAGCTTGGGTGGACCGGGGTTGCTTTGAAGACTTGCAAGACGCAGACGGGGGCATTGCTTTCTCTGTGCTGGGCAAAGGCTCATGGGATGGACTTGATGGTGCAGGATTTAACCAATCCAATGCTTGCCCAAATTCCCCATGTATTACTGGGAGCATATGCCGGAACAATTATGGGAGTGGAGAGCAATGCGATGCAATTTTATCCGGAGGCATCGGCCCGCGAGGCCAAAGTACACCCCGGGCTTTATTCCCGAAAAGGGGGGGAACTTGATCTTTCGACTGTTCAGGGTAATGGATTTGGCTATCGAATGGACGAAATTTCAGGATCCACCCAATCGATTTAGATTCGGTAATTCCATTCCACAGGTTCTTTCTCCACGAATCTTTTTGGAAGCCTTCCAATTGCTGATTTTAGAGTCTGTGAGCCCCAAGCCCGATTGGATAGGCCGGGGGCGATTTCTTCAAGGGGAAGCAGAACGAAGTCTCTTTGTAAAATTTCCGGGTGTGGGAGGGTTAGCCTGTCGGATTCAAGGACGAGGTCGTTGAAAAGTAGAAGATCCAGGTCGATAATCCGGGGGCCGTTTTCACGAACTACTTCCTTCCCGAGGGCACCTTCTACATATTGGAGGTGGTCGAGTAGTTCAAGGGGAGTCAGATCGGTGGTCAGGTGAGCGGCCGCATTGACGAAAGGAGCTTGTTTGGTGTAGCCAAAAGGAGCAGAATGGAAGAGACGAGAAACCGATACCACGGACGCAAAGCGAGCGATCAGGGAAAGAGCGGCCTGAAAAGTCATGATTGGATCGCCGAGGTTTCCCCCGAGCCCAAGGTAGGCGTTAGAGTTCAACTTTAACTTGAATTTTGCGAAGGCCTAACTTTTTGACATATCGTGGTTTGTCCACGGTCAGACTAACACTGCTTGCGGAGAAGTGGGATTTTAAATCTGCGGCCAACATGTGAGCATAACGTTCGAGGCTTTTTCCATCGTATGATTTGGAAAATTCACGCACCCGGTNTACTAGNTCGCGGTAATCCAGACCATCCTCGATCTCATCGGTCTGAGCGAGGGGCCCGAAGTNGTATTCCAGTTCCAAGGAGACGAATAAGTCCTGAGGCGNATAGAGTTCTTCTTCGAGAAGCCCGATACGGACCATGACTTCGATTCCTTCCAGATTAATTTTTCCCATGACGAAACATACTTAGGAGGTTTGTTCGTACGAAGCGAGTTCCATTGCTACTTTCAGAGCCTGAACGGTAACTTGCACATCATGTACCCGGATAATTTCAACTCCTTTTGAGGCTCCGTCGATTGCTGAAGCAATTGATCCACCCAGACGTTCACGGGGATCAGGGGCAACACAAAGACGATCAATCCAGGACTTCCTCGAGGAGCCAAGAAGAACACCCCAGGAAGGATCGAGGAAAGAATCGATGGACCGCATTAATTCCAGGTTGTGCTCCAGAGTTTTACCAAATCCGATGCCTGGATCGATCCAAATTCGGGGAAGCTGAAGTTTGGTCAAGTCGTCCTTAAGTTCCCTAAAGAAACTACTCACTTCCCTCACCACATTTTCGTAGTGCGGGTGTTCCTGCATTTCTTCAGGATTGCCTTGGCGATGCATCACTACGAATCCTGCCCCATAACGATGAGCCAGTCCAAGGAGCTCGGGTGCCCCGCCGGAAACATCGTTGATAATATGTACCCCGGCTTGTAACCCTGCTTGGGCGACCGCTGGTTTGGTTGTGTCCAGGGAAATAAGAAACTTATCTCTGGGCAATTTTTCGAGTACCGGCAGGACCCTGCTTAATTCTTCCTGCTCACTGACTGGTTTGCTCCCCGGTCGGGTACTTTCGGCTCCGATATCGATAATTTGCGCACCTTGCCGGTTCATTTTTAGAGCATGTTCGAGGGCATTTTCAGGGTCCACGAATTGACCACCATCGCTGAACGAGTCGGGAGTAAGGTTGAGGATTCCCATTACCGCGGGGTAATGCAAATCATGCTTGCATCCATTGAAAATATATTCAGGCACAATGGGACTGGATCAAATTTTCATAAAGTGATCGGATGCGGGAAAAAATTTCAGTTCCACGGGAGGTCCATCCAAGTTCTGAGAGGGCAGTCATCGGTGCGAGTCCACGGCCTGTTCCGCAGAGAAGAATTTCATCAAATTGAGAAATATTCTGATCCTCGGGAATGCCCCTCCGAACAAAAAATTCCGAACTCAGCAAGGGAAGTAATTTTTGCAAAGTGATCCCCAGGAGGACTCTTTTTTCCGGGATCAACAAATTGTTTCCCTCAACAAAAATTAAATTGGAGGTGGCGGTTTCGCGCAGGTCTTTGTCCTTCGGATCGTGAATTACCCAGTCTTCTTTTTCAACCTCGAGTTCGCTTAAGCATCCATAGAGTTTTTTCTCAGCGGTGCATTTTATAGCAGGGTCCGGCCTGCGGTAACTGAGCAACCAGCCCTCGACCGGATTGCCGTCCGAATTGGCAGGCCGTGCGGAGAGGCCAAGAATTTCCTCGAAAAGGCAGATTCTCACAAGTTGGTCGCTTTGTGGATCTGTAGAACTAATAAATTCATCCAGTCGGGCTCGAAGTTCTTCTTCGCCTGGTATCCAGGGAAGCCCCAGTTGAGAGGCGGAATGAGAAATACGTTTGAAGTGTTCGTTGAGAAAAAGAAATTGTTTGCCCGGCAACTTTCTGAGCGTAGTGAATGCTCCATGGAGCCCCCAGGGGTCAGGATGTTCGACGGGATTCCCCGATGTCGTCCAAGCATGCACAGCGAATATTTTCGATTAACCTATGTCCTTTTTGTGTTAGAAAGGATTCCGGGTGAAACTGCAAGCCAAAGAGTGCCCGTGAATTATCTTCAAAGGACAGAGGAACTTTACGAATCGGGTCGTGTGCAGTGACCTTGAGTGTGGGGGATAAATTATCGAGGCTCCGAGGATCGACCTGAAGGGAGTGGTATCTGGCAACCTTGAGGTTTCGGGGAAGTCCTTGGTAGGTGGCGGACTCAGGATTTACTTCTATTTCCGTATCGACGCCGTGAAGCACTTGTGCCTGTCGAATGATTTTTGCTCCCTCAGCTTCGAGCATGAGTTGAAACCCAAGGCAGATACCAAGAATAGGTTTATTTCCTAAGCACTGAAAATAGAGGGCTCTTGTTTCGGGGTAATCCTGAGGTTTACCCGGGCCGGGTGAAAGAACGACGAGGTTACACCGTTCGATCAAGGAAGAATCAACCTGTAACCGGTCGCAGACTATGACCTCGTCGAACCGTGCAAGTAAATGTTCCAAGTTCCTGGTGAATGAATCCTGATGATCGACGAGTAAGATCATTGAAGAAGTTCGAGCAACGCCCGTGCTTTCAATTGATTTTCATTAAATTCATAGTCCGGGGTCGAATCTACCACTATTCCACCCCCCGCTTGGGTGTAACATCGATCATCCAGGACCAGCATTGCCCGGATAATTAAATTGAGCCGCAGGTCTCCGTTATCGGAAAGAGTTCCGAAGCTGCCAGTGTATGGACCTCGAAAACAAGGTTCAAGTTGATCAATCCAGTGAATTGTCCGTGCTTTGGGACACCCGGTTATGCTGCCGCCAGGCAACATTGCCTGAAGAATTTCTTTCAGTGAAATTCCCGCTCGTAATCTACCTGATATCGTGGAAACGAGGTGGTGCAGATGAGCATAGGTTTCCACTTCCCGAAATCTTTCCAGTTGGACGCTTCCGGTTTTGCAAAGAGTGGCTAGGTCGTTCCTTTCTAAATCAACCAGCATGTTGTGCTCAGCCACTTCCTTGGGATCTTGCAAAAATCTTTCAATCACTGATTTTTCGGAGTGGGATGATTTTCTTTCGTAAGTTCCCCCAATCGGGCGAGTCAAAATGTGATCATCGCGTTTGTCGATTACTACTTCAGGGGAACAACTGACGATAGAAAAATCTGCGGTAGTGAGTAAAAAAGACTCGGGTGCAGGATTGGCAAGGTGAAGTTTTGAAAAGGCCAGTAGGGGGTCAATTTTTGCTTCTGCCTCATACCGTTGCGAAATTTTTATCTGGTAGGTCTCACCATCAAGAATTGCTTCCCGAGCACGGGCAAAAATGTCTTCATAATCCTCGAAGTTGAGGTTGCAGGAAATCGATTTTGCGGAGAGCGAAGAATTAAACGGATCAATATCCTCGTATTCTTCCAAGAGTTTGAATAATTCATTCTCCCGGATTGGACTGGTGGACTCGATCTCTGTGTGGTCCTGAAAAAACCGGATTATTGAATCTGGTCGCCCAAACCAGCCGTCGGGCACTTCTAGGTCCCGCTTGGCACAAAGTTGGATTCCATAATTGGCGGCAAGAAATTCGTAGCCGAAAAATCCGACCCAACCAGAAAAGGAAAGTTTTGAGTCAGACGGACCGGGCGACAAACTTTTCAAGCCCTCAGAATATTTTTTGGAACTTAAAACCAAGGACTTATTGAAATCGAAATAAGCAATCATTCCATCGGGCGTGGAGGAACATACGGCAACTTCGGAAAGCTGAAGATTGGCCAAGGAAGAAATTGGCAATGACTGGGAGAGTCGGATCACGGGAGGAGATTAAGTAATTGCGGAAAGGATGTAATTTGTTCCTCTTCCAGTCTCGGAAGGCCAAATAAAAGAGCGGACCAGCCGGCATTTTTGGCTCCTTCGAAATCCCGAGAATGACTGTCACCAAGATGAAGGATTTCATGGGGCTTGGTTTGAGTCCGGGATTCAACTTTTCGAAAAATTGCCGGGTCCGGTTTTTCACATCCCATTTCTGCCGAGATGAAAATTTCCTCGAAGAGGGAATCGATCTTTAAATCCTCCAATACACTTCGTAGACGAGAATCGTTGTTTGAAAGAACCGCCAGTCGGTAGCCTCTTTTTTTGAGTTCCCGAAGGGTAGACTGGACACCATCTGCGAGCCGCCAATGATCTCCGTGCGCAAACATATCCCAAAGTTCCTCAAAAATCGGATTTAATTCCGGGCCGCTGGAATAAGGACGAAAAATTTCGTGAACTACATACCTCCAAAAGTCCTTCTCTTCGCCCTGGGTGATCTTTTTATTTTTTTGTGCGGTTCCAAAAGTTTCGTAAAACTTCGAGTCGACCACAGAATCCTCCACATTAAGTCCATATTTTCTAGCCGTTTTTCCATACACCGCCCCAACGGATGGCCAAGGTCTAATTAAAGTACCGGCGGCATCGATAGTAACAAGACAAATGGACGAAGACATGATCAGAAGAAAATTTTATCGTTTGGTGATCGGTAAAATATGTGCAAGAATTGAAAGTTGTAAATTAGGATAAGAAAGGATGCGAGTTTTTCCAAATGGATTAGGTTTTCTATTCCTCCTGCTTTTTGCCATCGTGGCGGCTTGGATGTTTCCAAATGCTTTGTTTGTGGAAGGGGACTGGCTGACTCATTTAATAATTGTTGGAGTTTTTCTCGTTCAAGGCCACAACCTAGACCCGGTAAAAATAAAGAATGGATTCACCAGTCTTTGGTCTCATGCAACCATTCAACTGGCGATACCACTTGTCCCGCTTGGATTAGTTTTGATTTTCTGGACCACAGGAATAATAGAATCTAATTACTTGGTTCACTATCTGGTCCTGGCTTGTCTGCCCACGACGATTTCAACTTCCGTAGTCTACACCAGAGGAGCAGGTGGAGACGAGGGATTTGCCCTGGGAATTGCGACTCTTTCCAATTTTCTGGCACTCCTTATTTTCCCTTTGGTGTGTGCAAATCTTCCGCAAGCGGGAACCTTGACAGTGGAAACTACAAGATTTTTTATTTTCGAGGGATTTTTCGAACTATTTTTATTTGTTCTGCTTCCTTGCATGGCAGGTTTTTGGGCGAGAACGAGAATTTATAAAAAGCCACCCGATAGGGAAGTTTGGTGGGCGAAGAACCTGCCCTTACTTGGAATTCTATTGCTGGCTCATTTATCCTTGGGGAAAGCTTTGGGCCGATATGGTCATGAGCAATGTCTTCAGGAAATCCAGCACTGGTTGATTCCGATGATTCTTTCATTTGCACTCTTATCGATGACCTCGTGGATTCTCAGTGGTTGGATGAAGCAAACAGTGGGACAGCGCATAGCGATCTTTTTTTGTCTTTCCCAGAAATCCCTCGCAATGGGGGTGCCTTTAATTCTTCTTTTACTGGTTGATTCAGAGAATAATTCGTTCCTTTGGATATTTCCGGTGATGATTTATCATTTTGCTCAGTTGTTCATTGGAGCATTTATGATGAATCTTATAAAAGCCTATAATCGAAGATGAATTTGCGAAATTGGCGCTTTAGGGTTGAAGCGAAATGAAAATTTGAGGATGAATGCGGGGTGATTTGTAAAAGCTTTAAGGAAAAAGAAAAACTTCGCCGGGCAGGTCGATCGGCCGCAACGATTTTGGATCGGTTATGTTCGATGGTGAAACCTGGAATGAATACCCTTGAACTGGATGAAGAGGGGGGGGGATTAATGAAAGACTTTGGAGTCAAGAGTGCGTGTAAGGGATATCGTTCGGGACATCGGATTTTTCCATCTTTTACATGTTTGTCGGTCAACGACGAGGTAGTCCATGGAATCGGAGTAGAAAATCGCATTCTTAAAGAGGGCGATATCATTTCGGTGGATGTTTGTATCAGGGAAGACGGAATGATTGGTGATAATTGTCGAACGATAGCTGTGGGCACAGTGAGCCCGGAAATCGAGAAATTACTAAAAGTGACCGAGGAATCTCTTTACGCCGGAATTAGTCAGGCCCTGCATAAAAACCGGGTGGGAGATGTCTCCGAGGCGGTGCAGGACCATATTGAATCCTCCGGTTTTGCGGTGATCACTAATTTTGTCGGTCATGGAGTGGGTCGCTCCCTTCATGAAGATCCTCAAATTCCAAATTTTGGAAAATCAGGCACGGGGCCAAAATTCCGAAAGGGTATGGCAATTTGCATCGAGCCCATGGTAAATATGAGGAGTTCTCAAATTCGTATGGCCAAGGATGGCTGGACTGCAATGGCAGTCGATGGAATGCCTTCCGCACATTTCGAACACACTTTACTCGTGGATGATGAATATCCGGAAATCCTCACGATTCCCGATGGGTATGAAAATGCGGAGGATTTTCTTTCTCAGCGAACCAAGCAAGTTGCCAAATTATAAAATTAGATGCTTAAAACTCTAGCCGACAATGTTTTTTCCTTTGATGTCGAATGGATTCCTGATCCCAAAGCGGGAGAAATCCTGCACGGCGTTTCTCAGGCAGATCAGCCAGGAGAGAAGGCACGGGCATCTTTTGAATCACTTTGGAGCCACGCCCGCAAGTCCGGAGAGCCCGCTGATTCTCAACCCTACCTCAAGACCATTCTCTGCCGAATTGTTTCCTTGGCGGGAATTTTACGGGAGAGAACTCCGGGTGGCGGAGCTTCCCTGAAACTAGTCTCTTTACCGACCGATCCGAAAGACCCGGAAAAAATAACTGAGAAAGTAATTCTGAATAGTTTTATGAAATCAGTAGGGAGAAGAAAGCCTCAACTTGTTGGTTATAATTCCGCTCAAGCGGATGTTCCAATCATCATGCAACGGGCAATTGTCAATGGATTACCTGGACTTGGATTTTCCGAGAGGCCCGCCAAGCCATGGGAAGGGGTGGATTATTTCGATTCCAGGAACTCGGAATACAACCTCGACTTAGCCGACGCCATGGGACAGTTCCGCGATCGTCCCTCCTTGCACCAAGCGGCTACTCTAAGCGGGATTCCTGGCAAGATCGAGGTGAGTGGGGATTCTGTGGCGGAGATGTGGCTGGCCGGGAAATTGGATGAAATCGTGGCTTATAATGAATTTGATGCATTTACTACTCATTTACTCTGGGCCCGAGTGGCTCATTTTTCCGGGCTCCTTAATTCACAAGAGTATCAGCGAGAACAGGAGTTGATAGGTGAATTATTGAGGGTGGAAATTGATCAAGGGAAAATTCATTTGGAAAAGTTTATTGCAGAGTGGGATCGTTTGCTTGCTATCACCGCACAAGTGTGACTTACAACCAGCCTGTATTTTTGATTTGTCCGAATGAATGAAGCATGGTGCCACCAAAGTTTGCCCAAGTAAGGAATGTGATACATAACTAATTAAACTTATGACTAGTCAGGAAGAAGCCGAAGACGCCCTGGGGCGATTGAAAGAAACGCGTGAGGGATTGCTTGCAGAAATCCGCAAGGGAATAATCGGTCAGGATGATGTGATTGAGCAGTTACTAGTATCCTTGCTCGCCCGTGGGCACTGCCTGCTTACTGGAATTCCCGGCTTGGGCAAAACCCTTCTTGTGAAAACCTTAGCAAAATGCCTGACCCTTGACTTTAAAAGAATCCAATTCACCCCCGATCTTATGCCCGCGGATGTGGTGGGCTCGGAAATTATGGATGAGGACCCATCAACTGGTCGTAAAAGTTTTCGATTTGCTCCAGGCCCGATTTTTTCGAATGTTGTGCTTGCAGATGAAATCAACCGGACTCCGCCCAAGACCCAGGCTTCGTTACTGGAGGCTATGGAAGAGAGACAAGTCACGGTTTCCGGACAAACCCGTACTTTGGATGCTCCTTTTTTTGTTTTAGCCACCCAAAACCCAATCGAGTTGGAGGGAACTTATCCCTTGCCCGAAGCCCAGCTCGACCGCTTTTTGCTCAACCCGGTCATTCAATACCTATCGATGGAGGACGAAATTAGAATGGTTGGTGAAACGACCGGTGTAGAAAGAGCGGAACCTGAACCGGTCTTGGCGGGCAAAGACATTCTTGCCCTTCAGCAGTTGACCCGACAACTACCAGCACCTGAGTCAGTAGTTGCCTACGCGGTTGGGTTAACCGCTGCCTCCCGTCCTGAAGTCGATGCCTGTGACGAATGGACTAAAAAGAGAGTTCGCTGGGGTGCTGGTTCAAGAGGGGCACAGGCATTAATTCTATCGGCAAAAGCCCGTGCCCTATTGGCGGGTCGGCCCAATGCCTCCAGGGAAGATGTCAAGGCTATCGCCAAGTCTGCCTTGCGCCACCGTGTATTGCCAAGCTTTTACGCTGAATCTGAGGGCATAGGTTCCGATGAAGTGATTGATCATTTGCTCGAGACAGTCTCTGCGTAATTTATAATTTGTGGCACAAGTAGCAGAAAAATCGCTGCTCGACCCAGAGTACTTAAGCCAAGTTGAGGATTTTTCACTTTTGGCGAGAGTAGTTGTGGATGGTGCACTTCCCGGGATTCACCGGAGTTTACGTCAGGGCCGTGGCAATGAATTTTTTCAATACCGTCCTTATGAAAGAGGCGAGGATTTAAAGGTTCTGGACTGGAAAATTTATGCCAAACGAAATGAATTAGTGGCCAAGACATTTCAGGAGGATACAAACTTTAACCTTTTTATAGTAATTGATGCCAGTGGATCAATGGATTATCAGGGCTCCCGAGCTTCCTGCTCGAAACTCAAGTATGCCTCGATGCTCGGTGCATGCTTTGCCTATTTGGGTCAGAAACAAGGAGATCGCGTCGGACTTTTTGCATACGGAGAGGAAGTGCAACAATGGATTCGACCAGCTTCCGGAAAAGCACATTTAAATCGAGTTCTTCAAGGAATTGCATCCCTGGAAGCCAAAGGTAAAAATAGTCACGAAAGAGCTTGGGAACAATTTTCAGCTACTTTGCCAAGTCGTTCTATGGTGGTCTTTTTGTCGGATTTTTTGGAATCTGAAAAAATTTTAGCGGATCGATTGACCTTTTCTATGTCAGTACATTACGAAACACTTTGCCTGCAAATTCTGGATCGTGACGAACTTGATTTGCCGGACGAAGAAGCCCTTCGATTTGCGGAGATGGAAGGAGACCGAGAAATTTCCACTTCCCCTGGTGTTATTCGAGAAGAGTACGAAAAAGAAATGAAAAATTTCCAGAATCAATTGAAAGAGAACTTGAGCATGGTATCAGTGGAGTTTGAAAATTTGTTCACCGATCAAGACATAGGCCATGCTTTACGACGCTTTCTTGGATTAAGGAATCGAACGGCAAGATGAAAGGAAAGGTTTAACGATGTTGGAATTTGCTCAACCGGCAGCCCTTTGGACTGGGCTGGCAATAAGCTTGCCAATTATTGCTCACATGGCCTACCGGAGGGTCACCAAAAAATATGCTTTTCCTTCTTTGCGCTTCATTCGACCCTCCAGTATTCCAAGAACCGGAAAAAAAACGCCCTCGGACATTCCTTTGTTGCTCCTGCGTATTTTATTTTTTGTTCTTCTCGTATGTCTTTTGGCGGATCCCTACTGGAACGAGCGGGTATCCGCTGAAAATGATTCCAATAAAGAGGAGATAATTCTTGCGATCGATTTAAGTCCAAGCATGACCGGAGGGAATGCGCTGGAAGAAGCAAAGGAACTGGCCCTTGGTATTCTCAATCAAAATCAAGGCAATACTGGATTACTTGCTTATGGGAACGGTGGTCTTCAAGAATGGCCGGCCGGAACGGATGTAGATCTCTTAAAAACTGGTGTCGCAAAGCTTGAGCATGGATGGAAAAAAGGAGACGCCCAAATAATGTTGGAGCGGGCACCCAGCCTGTTCAGCCGAAACGCCTCGCGAAAAAAGTTAGTCATAATAAGTGATTTTCAGCGGGGGGATTGGCAGTCTGCTTTTCGGGACCTCTCCGCATTGGGAGTTGATTTTAAAATGCTCGGGGTTGGAAAGGGAGATAAGATGGGAGGCAGAAGTGCAAATCGAAGCGTGGTTGAAGCAAGGGCAGTGCCTGCGGGCCCCGGTAAAATAAGAGTTTGGGCAGTCGTTAGAAATTGGGAAGATAAAAAGATTGATGTGAAATTATCCTTGTGGGCCGGCGGAGAGGAAAGGGAAAATAAGAGGGTTTCTCTTTCACCACTTGGTTCAGCCCAAGGCCAGTTTTTGTTACCGGCGGGAGATTTCTCCACTGCGATGATTCGCTTAAACGAGACGGATTTTTATCCACTGGACGACAACCGAACGATTTCGCTGGCGGCTCCTCCGGCTAAAAGATTCGGGTTTTGGTATGACCAGTCAAACCATCCGGAGACCGCGGAGGAGAGCGAGTTTCTGAGAAATGCAGTTCTTAGTTCGGGAGATAGCGGTTGGAACCGTTGGCAAATCAATCAGGACAATGCGGACGCGATTCGAATGGGCGATTCTCAAGCCGAGCTTGAATTTTTGATGATTCTGGGGATGGAATCCTGGTTTCAAGAAGAAAATTTAGGGCCGGAATTTTTGGAATTCCTTGAACAGGGAGGGTCTGCTCTGGTAACCCCCGGGGAGCGCTTTTCCTCCACTTCTTCGATTTTCAATCAAAATAATCTTATGGAATTTTCCTTCCTTCGGGTAGCAGGAGGAGCAAATTTCAATTCGGTTCCATTTCGGATTGCGGCCTTGGAAAGTGGTAGTCCATTGGAGCAGGTTTTTTCCGGCAAATCGGCCCGCGATCTATACCTGACCTCTATTCAGCGGTTTGGAATTTTGAAAAATATCGATGAATCTCTGGTGGTTCCTGTGCAAGACAGGGAAGGCCGTCCTCTTGCGGTCATTCGGAATTTTAAAACCGGTGGACGGTTGGTATTTCTGACTTTTCGATTGAGCTCGAAATGGACGGATTTGCCTCTGCGAAACTCTTTCCTGCCTTTGATAATGGAGCTTACGAAAAGCACTGTTTCTAGTTCCAGTACAACCGCCTGGCCAATTTTAGAGCCTGGTGATTCTTGGGGTGAAGAAGATACCTTCTCCGCAAAGATTCCCGGAATTTATCGTTTTCAAGAACAGTTACTTGAAGTAATTCTTTCCCCCGTCGAGTCCTCTCCCGATATTTTTGAGAATGTAGAAATTGAGCAAGCTCTGGGCGGACAATTCAAGGACTTGAAAAGTCCAAGTCCTCAGGATGGTTGGTTGGAAAATAACGACCAGTCCTTGTGGTTGTGGTTTGCCATTGCTGCAACTATCCTCTTGATTATTGAAATGCTCTGGTCCCGCCCACAATTGGACTCTTCCGCAAATCCAACCATCAAAAATGCCTGATTTTCTTTCCAGACTCAAACACGAGGCTCGATTGTTTTTGTTCTCCAGAAGCATGTTCGCACTGATGCTTGGTATCCTTATTTGGCCAGCACTTATGTACCTCGTTGATGCGTACGATTTATTCTTCCCAATTCTTGAGTCTGAAGCTTCAAATTGGTTGGTTGGGGTGAGCGTAATTAGCTTCCTTGTAGTTTTGGTATTATTTTGGAGGTTTTGGAGAGTTGCACCAAATTCCAAGCAAATGGCAAAAGAGGTTGAACGGGCAAATCCTGAACTTTTAGATCTATTAAACTGTGCCGTTGAATTAGATAAAAAGTCGAAAGAAAAAGAACTTTCATTCATGGAGCGTAGAGTTTTAAGACTCACCGAAGAGAAAACTAAGGAAATCGCTTGGGGTGAAGGGACTCGTCCGGCAGCAGGTTTTTGGCTTACTTTATTGACAGGCTTAATAACCGGTGGGGCTCTTTGCGGTTGGAGTTTACAAAGCAGTCCGGTTCAGAAAGCCCTTGATGCAAACACGGATGAACCAGGATTATCAGTATTCACCTGTAGGTCCGGAGATTCCAATTCATTAGCCTATGAGCCTAGTCATGAATTTACTCGCGGCACGGATGTATCCATATTTGCGGACATTACCCGCGGACATCGCGGGGGAAAATCTGCATTTGTTGAATTTTTGGAAAAACAAGATGTCACCCGGATTGAAATGTTAAATACATCAATAATGGGTCGCTTCGAGTTTGTAGTACCTGCTCTGCAACAGCCATTTACTTATCGAATTTCCACGCCAAGTTTGATCAGCGACTGGTTCGAATTGAAGCCTTTTGATCCACCTGCCTTGCAATCTGCAAAGTGGAAAGTCATTCCTCCCGCCTACACCGATGAGCTGGCATTTTCTCATGAAGGATTCGGGTATTTAAGAGCCCCGGAAGGAAGTACGTTTCAATTAGATTTAAAAGTTGAACCTATTCCGGAGAAAGTTGGAGTGTTTTTACGGGCAAGTGATGGCAATCACACCTTGCAACCTGATAATGATAATGTTTTCCAACACCAATTTACACTTGGAAAAGAGTGGAGTGGACGGATTGAACTACAAGACCTGCAGGAGCCCAATAGAGACCCGATTGTCTATGACGACATAGTATTGTCCCCGATTCCAGACGAACCACCCCAGGTGGAAATTACCGAACCGGCCAAAGACCTTCAACTCCCGGCGGATGCACAATTTCTTGTCGAGGTCTTTGCACTGGACGACCACGGGATTTCGGATGTGAGAATAAATATCTCCCATGCGGGAGAACAGGTGGAGGAAACCATATTTATGGAACCGGTCGCCAAGGAAAAAACACAGACCTATATTTTTGATTTGAATGAGAAGGCTTTGGCGGTTGGAGATGTGCTGACCTACATGGCCTTGGCAATGGATAACAAGGAACCAGAAGGTCAATTAGCCAGGTCAGAAATTTATTTTATTGAAGTTCTTCCGCCCGAAGGAAATTCCACGGAGGGGGGAGAAGGACAAGGGGAGGGTGACAGCAAGGAAATACCCGTGAGGGATTTTATCAATAAAACCAAGAAAATCATTCGTTCGACCTACGACGCGATGATGGAGAGAGATCAAGTCAATATGGAAAGATTATCACTTGGTATTTCCGGAAATGCTTTGGGATTAAAGCATGAAATGACAAAAGTATTCGATGAAAACGAAGGAATGTTCCCTATCGTTGATGGAATAGACCTTGGGGAACTTCTGAACGAAGCGACTTACCACATTGAACAGACTGAAATTTATTCAGGCGATCAAATGTTGGAGGATTCCCTTGAGCCTTCCGAGAAGACACTGCGAAAACTCGTACAACTTTATGCCCTGATGCGGAAGATGAATAAACAGAAGATGAAGTCAAAAAATGGGAAGCCTAAAGAATCTGACCAAGCCCAAACAGAGTCGGATAAGAACGAGGATTCCGAGAGACCTGAAAGTCTTGCCGAGCAACTGGATCGATTGGCGGCAGATCTTCAGAAACTCGAGGATTTAAAAGATAGACAAATTGAATTGAATTCGGAATTTGGACGGGCAGCGGGTTCAGGAACCAAAGGTGAACGCAACCAGAAGGCGGCTCGTGCACAGGAGAGTCTAAGAAGAGACCTGGAAAATATTCGAGAAGAATGGTATGAAAAATCTGGAAAGTTAGGAGAGGTCGCCGGTTTGGATTTGGCCAATGATGAAATGAAGAACGCAGCGGCAGATTTGAGGCGTGATGAACCAAGGGAAGCGGTTCCCCATGGTGACCTAGCGGCTGATGCATTAACCAATGCAGTTTCGGAATTGGAAATGAAAATGTCTGGGGTCGCGGGGGCAATGGTGGACGGTCTAAGTGAGCAAGCACAAGATTTAGCCAATCGCCAACGGGAGCTCAAAAAAGAAACCGGGCAAGCCAAAGAAGGGCAGGGGGGAGACTTAAAAAATACGCAGGATCAATTGAACGAGAAAACGAAAGACTTACTTGAACAATTTGACCAAACTGCTCGATCCCTGGGGAAGTTTAATGAGAACGCGATGGAGGATTTGTTAAGAGGTGCACGCAACTCGCGCGAGGGGGGAATTGGCCGCTCTGGACAGAGAGCTTCCAATTCTCTGCTCTACGAAGCTTTTCCACAGGCAGAGGTCGAAGAGGGAAAAGTAGTGGATGATTTGGAGGATTTACAGAAGGAAGCTGAAGGAGTGGCTAATAAATTAAAAAATCTTGGTAATCAAGGGCTGAAAGACTTGGCGGAGAAATTACAAGAAGCCAGAGAGAATATGCCGGGAATGGATCCGGAGGAAATGAAAAAGGAATCGGATGAACTTGCCAAAGCATTGGGTGCAATGCCTCATTCAGCATCGGATGAGCGATTGCAGAACCTCACCCAATTTTTTGAACAGGTCGCGGAGAGCGAGGATCCAAATAAAGCGAAATCTATGGCCTCTGCTGCGGTGGCAGAAGCACTGGGATTAGTGGAACAATTTTTTTGGCAGGAAGCAAAACAAAATCTTCTTCGAAGAAATCAGGCAACGACCGCTGCTCCAAGCCGCTACAAGAGACAAGTGGAAGAATATTTCCGCAGGATCGCGGAGGGAGAATAAAGATGGGTTTTGAATGGCCTTTTTCGCCGTATTTTTTGGCACTAATTATACTGGCACTCACTGGATTTCTCCTCTTTCATGCGAGGTCCCTTTTTCAGGCAACGATTTCATCACTCGCCTGGAAACTTCTTGGATTGCGGGCGTTGAGTATGTTTTTCTTACTCTTTTTATTGGCTCGTCCTTACATGGAGGTAAACGAACCGGATACCAATAAACTACGACTCTTAACCCTGGTGGATTTGTCGGGAAGCATGGATTCCAAGGATGAAAAATCTGGGCCGCGAAGGATCGAATCAGTGCGTCCTTTTTTTGATTGGTCTAATGAAAATTCATGGCTCTCAAAACATCGGGCAAAATATGGAAAGATTGAAACACTGGGCTTTGCTAAAGAAAGTTCTCGATTGAATCAAAAATCCTGGAAGGAGACGGAGGAAGGGAAAAAAACGGCTTTGGGCAATGCTCTTATTGAAGGCTTGTCAAGAGAGGTTTCCGATACCCCACTGGGATCAGTCGTGGTCTTTTCGGACGGCGCTAATAATCACGGTTCTCCAATTCTTGAAGTTGCCAAAGAATACCGTTCGAATGGAATACCAGTCAATGTAGTGGGGGTTGGCCGGGCAATGACAAGGGGAGATGTTGGGGTTATCTTTTCCGATCGAAAGCCAACCGCGGTTGCTAAGGAGGAACTTCTTCTAACTTCGAAAGTGTACAACAATTTTGCTACTGTTGTGAACACAACTGTGAGACTCCGGAGTGGAGAAGAAGAGCTCGAAAAAATAGAGGTGTCCCTGAACCCAGGGGAGAAAAAAATAGTTTCCTTTTTGCCAATTATTCCAAAAACTGCAGGCTCCAAAAGATTTATTTTGGAAGTGGATACACCAATGGGAGATGCCGACCCCTCCAATGACTCAGACTTTCTGCTTGTAATGGTCAGTCCACCAGATCAATTGTCGTTGTTGTATTTATCCAGCCAAATCCGTCCGCTGTATCCATTCATCAAGAGAATTTTGAGTAAGGAAGAAAGGTTTGATTTTAACTCCCTCATCCAGATTGGTGAAAATGTGGTTCATGCATTTGGTGAGCGGGTGAAACCAAAATTTCCTGATGATCCAAATTTTTGGATGACTTTCGATGCCATGATTATTGATCTGGAAGCTCTTCCGGAATTGAATGCTTCAGTAGTTTCCTCGCTGAAGGATTATGTACAAAAGAGAGGAGGAGGGCTTTTAGTTTTTGGGGCTTTGGGAGAAGCAAGAGATACCCTCGGGGGATTAATTCCGGTCAAGAGCTTGGAAACAGTTGTGGCCAAGGAAAATCTTTCCTTGCGGGTTCTTGAAGAGCCCTTTTTTAGTCCCGATGATGAAGTTGAAAAAATGAGGCCTTTTTTGCCAAAACGACTGCCGGGATTTTTTGCTCAGGAAGAAAATCAAGGTTCACGTGGGGTGGTTGTTTCAAGGGCCAATGGAAAAGCAGTGCTCACGGTTCAAGCATACGGAGCTGGGAAAGTCGCTTATTGGGGAGTTCCTCATGATTGGCAACGGGCGTTGAGAGAAGAAAAAGGTGCGAAGGAATTCAATAAATTTTGGCAATCTATCATGCAATGGTTGGGAGAAGGGGGAGAAGATCGTCTGAAAACCACTGAATTTGAGAATGTATTAGTCCGGGGAATGGAAGTTCCTTTGCGGGTTGAAGCATTAGGAGCTGATTTCGAACCTTCGATGGATGCAATGATCAAGGCTGAGGTATTGGGGCCCGATAATTACTCCCAAACCATTCAGCTTTATCCGGAAGGGGCAGTTGCGGGCCAATACTCAGGAAATTTTCGTCCGGTTTTTCCGGGTGCGTATGAAATTCGTTATCACTTGTCTTTTCCCGATGGGGAAAATTTGGAGTCCAGCGATTATTTGCGTGTTTCTGAATTGCGAGAAGAGTCGAAGAATTTGTCCTATGCAGAACGAGAACTCAAAATGCTTGCAAATTTGACGGGGGGTAAATTCATCCCAATTTCAAAAATGAACGAATCTTGGAAACCTGCTTTTTCTAAGAAGATTCCAATGATTCAAAAACGCAGGGGTTTAGCTGATTCCTGGCCGATTTTCATCGCACTATTTTTAGCGGCGGGCTTCGAGTGGGTGATCCGTCGGCAAGCTGGGTTGAAATGATTGATTTACGGTTTTTGATTTCTTGTACTCTTTTTCTTGTTTGTGGAGTACTTTATGGACAAGAGCCAAAGTTATTGGATGATTTAAATGTATCAGAAGAAAGTGAAAACAATGAAACCATAGCAATCACTCCAGTTCGGACTTCACAATCTGAGACGATCACCCAAGCAGGAGAGGATTTGAGATTTGGAAAAGTTGGTGAGCGAGTCGGAGCGGCGAAATTACTGGGGAAATATCCAAGTCAGTATTCTTCTGCGATGTTGGTTGGTGCTCTCGATGACCAAGACCCGCTAGTTCGAAGATCTGCTATGGTCTCCCTAACGGAGCATGCAAGAAATGGATTCCCCCTCTACGATACTGCTTTAGTTGAAAAAGTATTTTCCAAGTTGGGTGATCCCGATGTCGAAGTCAGGAGAGAAGTATCAAGCATGATTCCACGCTTAAGTAGTGGATTAACGAGAAGCAAAGTAGAAATGGTCGAAATTAATGGAAATAAGCAATTTCGGACCCTTCCTGGGTCTATGCGATCGGATTTAAAAGTTTTGTCCGCTCGGGCTTTTTTGGACGAGGATGCAATTGTTCGACAAAATCTTTTAAAATATCATCAGTATTTGAGGATTGCTATACCTCCAGATGCCTTGGTTCGTTTGCTTAGCGATTCTGACCTGGGGGTCTTATTGGAAGCTCTGGGGAAAATTTACAGTAATGCGAGCCACCCGGTAGTGGTTAATAAAGTCAAAGACCTTGCCACCCATACCAATAAAGGGATTCGATTAAAGGTGATCGATGTCGCCCGAGATTCGAATCGTTATCATCCTGACTACCGATCAATCTTGCGTTCCATCACCAAAGATCCGGATTCTGAAGTTGCATGTATGGCGGCGGTTGAACTAGCAAGGTTTGGAGAGACACTTTCAAGCGAAGTAGTGAATAATATAAAAGATTATTTATTAAATGCCCGTGGAATGAATTCTTCGGTTACCACTATTCTTTACGCAGTTTCCGCAATGGGCAAAGACGCCATTGCAATTTATTCTGCGTTGACTAAACATAGCAGTTCTCAAATGCGTGGGGTTTCTTGGCAGAGGTATTTGAATTTAGTCAAGGGATGGGACAAGCCAGAGTTTTGGCTTCCTGCTNTGAATGATCGGGATGGTGGAGTTAGGGAGAAGGTTTTACTAAGCCTTCGAGGCAGGGTTTCNCAACTGGNTGTTGACGAAGTTNNGGTGCTGGTAGGGAGTAAATATTCTGATGTGCGGATTTTTGCCGGTCAGTCCTTTCTTTCTGCTGANAAAGAANCACTTGATCAATATGGATTTGATNTGCTTATCGATGAGAACTCAATTGTTCGTGCAACCACCATTCGGGCAATGGGGGCAAGACGTTTGCCTGGTTGGCTCAAGATTATGTCACGTTCCCTTCTCGATGATGACTATGTCATACAACGGGCAGCCATGGATGCTTTGCTTGGAGATCATAAGGAAGGTCTAGAGGAATTGAAGAAATATGTTGTGAAATATCCTCAATCCCGAATCAGCTCACTTGCCCGGGCGGAATTAAACAGGAAGGGAGTAATGCCATGAAAAAGATTTCTTTTTGTTTTTGTATAGTAGCTGGAATTCTTTCCTTAAGGGGACTTTTAGGAAGTGATTCTATTATCAGTTATCCGGAACCGGGTATCCGAATCATGCAGTTTCTGAAAAACGAAAATGGAATCCGACGATACCCTGATGCTTTGCCTAGTTTGCTCAAAATGATCAACGAGGGGACTTCTGCCCGTTTTGATACAGATCCCTTATACATTTCCGAGTTGACCGATGAACGATTGTTCGAAAATCCAATACTCTATCTTAATTGTGACGACCAACCTAACTTGGAGTTTTCGCCTGAGGAAAGGGAAGCCTTGAGAAGGTTCCTCGACCAAGGAGGATTTCTTTATCTCGATGCTGGAATCAAGGCATCATTCTTGGGCTCAGATTTGGGTCATAGTTATGCTGCTTGGGAAGAGAGGCCCGAAGTTAAAGAGCTTTTCTCACTCGTTTATCCAGAGAAAGCATTTCTTCCATTGCCTAGAAACCATGAGATATTCCGCACCTTTTTCAAAGGCTTACCTAAAAATGAAGACCTGAAAATTGAAGAGACTCAAAAGAGATTGCCGCAAACAGTTTTGACATTTGTAGAGAAAGAAAAGTGGCCGCTTGGTACTTATTCATTCGTAGGGTTGAAGGTGAATGGTCGTTTGGCTTGTGTGGCCTCGCCAATTTGTGCCATGGGATGGGGTAAAGATGAATTCGGGGCGTGGATTCCGCCAATCTCCTTTCGTATTCGTGAATCAGCAGAAAACTTCGATGAAAATCTCAGACTCGCTTCTTTTTCCGGCGGCACCTATGAGGTCACAAGAGAAGATGGATTAAAGGATGTTATCTATTCCGAATCTGGCCAAAGACCGTTATGGGTTCAAGAACCCAATGGTAGGTGGAGAATATTCAAGTATTACACGGGAGAGGAGATTAGTAACTATGCTCATGCCTTTTATACCAGGTTGGGTATGAATGTCTTTCTTTATGCCTTGCTCAATTAGAGTAATTTTCTAAATGCTGTGATTGATGAAAGACGATCCGTTTCCCACTCCGCCTGGTCCTGAGGACATTCCCGTCTATCGAAGAATTCCAACTACTTATTATTGGTGGTTTGGATCCGTCGTGCTTCTCGGGATAACGATCATTTGGCTTCCCACACAGTGCACGATGGATAGTATGAACTTACCTGATAGAGGAGTTGAGGATTTGAGTGAATTCAAGAAGTTGGACCAAGACAAAGGAATGGAGTTTCGAGAAGATGGATTGTGGTACGAGATTGGTGCGAAGACTGCTTTCTCAGGTTTGGCGGAGGCATTTCATCAAGATGGAAAGTTGAAAAGTAGGACGAAGATAAAGAATGGTACTGCTTACGGATTGATTGAAGAGTGGGATGAAAATGGTACTCTTAAAGGAACAAGATTCAAAGGTGAATTCTCTCCATGATTCGAGTCTTTTCGAATTTAATTTTTTGAATTCTTTTCTTGTTTCACAGGATTGGAAAATTTCTTTACTTGGGCTTGATATCGACTGATTCAATTCCAAGTCTATGGGGTAAGATATTTTTGACTGCTCTTTTGGCGGGAAAACCATAGAAAAGTCTTTCACTGAAGAAAAGAAAATTCTTATTTTGCATCGGTGAATTTAGCGAGCCGCAAGTCAATTTAAAATCTACCATTAGTATGATTTCAAAGACCGAGAAAATGGAATTTGGGAAATTATGTCACAGGTTTATGCCTGAAGTTCAGTCGGTATGGATTTCATTTTTGAATGCAAAATTGAACCTGCAAGCAAGACAGGAGCAATGAAATTAATCACCGGTATCATCCAAATCAAAGAGGCAATCATTCCATTACCCAAAAATTTTCCCTTTTCTCCATGCATCTCGACTGGAAGGCGAAATTCCAAGAGTTGTCCATATTCCTTACCAATGAGGTAACCATTAAGAAAAACTTGAAGAGTGATTCCAACTGGGGGTATGAACCACCCAAGTAATAAAAATGGAAACGACACAAAATTAAGTAATAAGCTTAAAAGAACAAAACGAGTAGAAAAAATGATTGAGGCAAACAGTTTCATCGGCGGTCTCAAGTTGATCGATGGATAGTGACGGTCAGCAATAGCATCAAAAATATCATCAATGAAAATTCCTAAAAATGCAGCATGGATACTGGCGAAGAAAAAATAGGAAAGAATCAATAAGAAAAATGCCCCAAGAAAATGAATGAAAATACGAAACCAGCCCTCACTATCACCAAACCAATCGAATAGAACGGATGAAAAAGAATTCATTATCCACTGAATTGCCGAAGCTCCCAAAATGAGGCAAAGACTAATTGTTATAAGAGTAAATAAGGAAGCAATAACAAGTGGCTTTACAATTTTTGGATCTTTAAGTTGCCGAATTGTGAGAATGAAAGTTTGAATCATGAAACTGTGTCAAAACTTTCATCACTCGATAAGTTTGCAAGTTTTTTTACTAAGTATTGGTTTTTCCTGTGGACAAAGAGCACACTGCTTCTCATAAAGTGGAGTGTGGATAGGGAAATAGGGGATCAATGACTGATCATAATTATACGGCGGATAGTATAAAATCGCTCGATTGGAAAGAGCACATACGCTTGCGTCCCGGTATGTATATAGGGAAGTTGGGCGATGGTTCTTCAGAAGACGATGGAATTTATGTTTTACTGAAGGAAGTGTTGGACAATTGTATCGACGAGTTTGTAATGGGCTATGGGAAACAGATTGAGGTGGAAACTGATGGATATGCAGTTACTGTCCGGGACCATGGTCGTGGAATTCCCTTAGAAAAATTGCTGGACTGCTCCTCTAAAATAAACACCGGGGCAAAGTACGATTCTGAAGCCTTCAAAAAATCGGTCGGTTTGAATGGAGTTGGAATAAAGGCGGTGAATGCATTGTCCACCAGTTTTGACATTCAATCTTTCCGGGAGGGTGAAACCCGAAGAATTGAATATTCCTGTGGTGATCCAAAGTCACAGGATAAGAAAAACAAAAAAACCACCGAAGAAAACGGCACTTTTATTTCTTACAAACCGGATGGTTCGATGTTTAAAAAGTACCGGTATCGGAATGAGTATATTGAAAGAATGCTCCGCTATTACACCTACTTGAATAAGGGGCTCACGATCTCCTACAATGGAAAAAAGTTCCGTTCCAAGGAAGGTCTGAAAGATCTACTTGAAGAAAACTTGTCCGAAGATCCACTTTATCCGATCGTTCATATCGAAGGACCGGACATCGAAGTTGCTTTTACTCATATCGAACAGTACGGGGAAGATTACTTTTCATTTGTAAACGGACAACACACCACTCAAGGCGGAACTCATCAGGCAGCATTTCGAGAATCTTTCGTCAAGACAGTCCGTGATTTCTCTAAGAAAAACTTCGATGCCCCTGATGTTCGAGGGGGACTAGTTGCGGCAATCAGTGTAAAAGTCCAAGAGCCTGTATTCGAATCTCAAACGAAAACCAAACTTGGATCTTTGACGGTGGCTCCGGAGGGAGAATCAATTCGTCTGTTCATCGGAAATTTTCTCAAAGAAAAACTAGATAATTTTCTTCATAAAAATCCACAATCCGCGGATGCTTTGCTGGAAAAAATTCAACGCAGTGAGCGCGAAAGAAAAGAACTTAAAGGCATCCAGAAAATTGCCCGCGAGCGGGCTAAAAAGAGCAAAGTTCACAATCGAAAACTTAGAGATTGCAGGGTCCACTTGAACACCAAGGACAAAAATCGGTTCAAAAGTACTTTATTCATCACCGAGGGAGACTCCGCAAGTGGTTCAATTACCAAGGCACGCGATGTTTTGAGTCAAGGAGTTTTCAGCCTGAAGGGAAAACCTCTCAACTCTTTTGGGCTGACTCGAAAGGTGGTTTACGAAAATGAAGAATTTAATCTCATTCAAGCTGCATTGGGAATCGAGGAGGATTTGGAAGACCTGAGGTACAACCAAGTGGTCATTGCCACGGATGCCGATGTCGACGGGATGCACATTAGGCTCTTGCTGATTACCTTCTTTCTGCAGTTTTTTCCTGAATTAATCAGGCAAGGTCATTTGTTTGTTTTGCAGACTCCTCTTTTTCGCATCAGAAATAAAAAGACTACTTTTTATTGTTACGACGACGCTGAACGAGAAGCAGCACTGAAAGCACTTGGTAAAAATCCTGAAATTACCCGCTTTAAGGGTTTGGGAGAAATTTCTCCGGATGAGTTCAAGCATTTTATTGCCGAGGACATTCGTCTGGATCCTGTCAAAATAGATGTTCAGGAATCAATCAAGGAAATGCTTAAATTTTTTATGGGAAAAAATACTCCGGAGAGACAGGAGTATATAATTAGAAACCTTCGTTATGAACACGATATTGTCGGGGAAGGGAAAGAAGAGGAGGGAGCGGATACTTCCAACACCGAAGAAATCCCCAGTGAAAAGGCCGAAGACAGCGAAGCTGCCTGATTCTTGTGATGTCAGAAAAAGAAATTGAATCTGACGATGAAGCCAAGAAGGAATTGGCTGAAAAAGAGAAAGAGAGCGAAGTCGTCCGTCGTTTTGATCCCGAGGCTTTGACTCAGGCTGGTGGCGATGATCGGGTTGATGATGATGCAATTTATGTCGATGATATGTATGGCGACTGGTTTCTCGATTATGCCTCTTATGTAATTCTAGAACGGGCCGTTCCTCATGCTGATGACGGGCTAAAGCCAGTTCAAAGGCGAATTCTTCATTCAATGAAAGAATTGGAAGATGGTCGCTACAACAAAGTGGCCAATGTCATTGGCAATACCATGAAATATCATCCGCACGGAGATGCTTCGATTGGAGATGCGATGATTCAAATTGGTCAAAAAGACTTGCTCATTGATACCCAGGGGAATTGGGGGAATTTACTGACTGGTGACTCGGCCGCCGCTCCCCGTTACATTGAAGCTCGACTCACACCCTTCGCCTTGGAGGTGATATTTAGTCCCAAGGTAACAGACTGGGCATCCTCCTATGATGGACGAAACAAAGAACCGATTACATTTCCGGTGAAATTCCCCCTTCT
>PBSV01000023.1 GCA_002726435.1 Opitutia bacterium
CTACTGGTCGCAAAAGTGATTTGTCCTGCGCCGTATTGTATGACCGTACAGGTAAATCCAAGTCCCAAATTGTTTGGAAGAGTGACCGTGATTGCCGAGCCGCTGGTGAACTTTACAATCTTTCCAAGGTCACTTGCTAAGAGTGTGTAGGTAGTGCCTGTCTGTTCATTAACACTCGCATCAAAGTTACTCAAAGCATTCCCGCCAAGGTCAACTCCTCCACTTCCGCCAACTGCAATGACATTACTGTTGGCCGTGCCAACTGTTTTCTCGGCGGCATCGCCAAGTCCAAGACTTGTCCGTGCAGTTGCTCCGCTCTCGGCAACAAAGTTTGCTCCGTTCCCAACTATGAAGTTGCCATCGGTGACGGCAAGTCCCGCAACATCGGTGAGTTGTGCGTCGAGCGGTTGAGCGCTACCAAGCAAATTGGTGACGGTTATTTTTTTTGTTTCTGCTCCTCCACCGGGGGAGTCAACAATTGCGACAATATCCGCCCCTGCTGGGGTGGCATTTAGTTCGGTAAGTTCGGTAATCTTGCGGTTCATTTTAGTTTATTGAGTTTGAATTTGTTCGGATGCTTCCGTAATTAAAGTTTCATCTAGTTCGGTTGCTAAGAAAGGTGGAAAATTAAGACGTATGAACTGTTTAGCTTCTGTTGTCAGAAATCCTCCCTGCTCAAGCTTGATCATCTCATCAATGGACGGTACACCACTGCCCGTGTGAGGCTTGGGTACACCAACATTGAGATCGAGAGTAATCATGATTACATCTTGTATGCGATTACTGCACCGCTTGTCAGTTGGATGCCTGTAATTCTGCCGTAAATTGCTGTGTTTGCTCCTAATGATGTTGCGTCCTGCCCGGTGCAAATATCAGCAATGTTGTCGATATTGGATGTCAGACTTGCTAGTACAGTGTCTTCAGTTGCTACGATGCAAAAGAAGTCACCTGTGTGTGATGCTGTATCATTGATATATTGACCTCCATTGAGACCAAGTCCTCTGTATTCGTTTGCCATGATGTTATATTCCTATCGGTGAAGTTGTTCCGTAAGTTATGAATTGAATTGATTGAGTCTGCCCTTGTTGACGTTCGAGTAGGTCCAACTGAGCAAGAATGACTGCTTCGGCTTCGTTTTGTACCGCCGCCGCTTTTTCCATTTGACCATCTGCAGTAAGCATATCGGCAAAGGCTCCAAGTATTGCGTACTCGGAAAGAAAGTATGGATAATTATCTCCCGCTGAATATCCTGGAAACGGGGATCGATATAAGACATAAACGGGTGCTGTGCTTGCCCGGTCAACTAGGACTGCCTGTCCAAAGTCTGAGGTTGATGTCGAGGAATGCTCAACTCGATAAGCTACTTCTTTTGCAAATCCCACTTCATAGGGATCATTTTCGGTGATGCGTAATACTTCTGCTATTGTATTTCCAAATTCAAGCACACTTATAATTGTGGCTACTGCGGTTGCTCCGCTTCCCGACCCGCCCGTAATTGCTACTGTCGGAGCAGATGTATAACCCGTGCCATGATTAGTAACTGCGGCTCCATTTACTTCATTGTCCGAGTTCTTGGTTAGTGTGGCGGCGGCACTTGATCCACCACCGCCCGAAAATGAGGCCGTTGGTGTGCCAGTATATCCGCTACCGCCATTTGAAATGTTGACATTTCTAACTTGAACATCGGGGATTTTTTGCTCGAAACGCACAGCTTCGGGCCACCTGGCGCGTTCCCATCCCAATCGACCAAAGCGATTGAAGCTTCGGATGGCGGCATTTGTTTCTGAAGTCAATAATGTATCAATGCCCGCCATCGAGGCGAGATTTGTTACCATATCATTGACCGCGACTATTCTCATTTGGAGGTAGGCTTAGAAAATGTTTTTCCACTGAAGGATTTATTATTGAATGATTTTGCGCGAAAGGATGGATTGTCACGGAAGAACTCTTTTATAAAGCTCTTATCGCCCCAGCATCCACGATGTGATTGATGCCAGCGGAAATATTCGCGCGCAGGAATAGTTCCTTTGAGTTGTCCAATACCGTCTCCTTTTGCTACGCCCATCTCGTTGTTTTCTTTGCGGACCATTGCTTCACGCATGGCGGCTTCGTGATGTTCCATGTCCACTTCGTATCGTAAGTAACGATCCAAGTTTTTCATAAACTTAGAACCGTTTCCTTTTCCTTGATCCTTCCACTTAGGTAAGAATATTTCCGCCATAATAAAATGTAAGGTTTCGGGTTGCCCCCCCGAAGGGGGGCTAGACCCAAAACAAATTAAGGTTTAAGCAAACCGTCCGAGATTTAAGACGCGAAGACCAATGACAAATTTTCCTGCTGTCAAGTCTCCTGTCGTTCCTCCGAATTTGTAATATACTAATGTATCTGCCGTATTAAGTGCTACGGGTAACGATCCACCAGCGATGGTCGTATTTCCTGCGGCCTGTACGAATGATTCACCTGTGTTTGCAACTGACACACCCATTGCGTCCACATCAAGTGCATCGATGAACTCGTCGGGATCACCAATAGTGGTTCCAACGTTAAGCGTGATGTCGGTTGCTCCAGCGGTTGCTTCAGCTTCGAAAACCATTGCCACATCCACTCCGCCACCAGCGGGTATTGTTGCAAATGCAGTTGCAGTTGTTCCTGCGGATTTGATGTCCTCGAAGTCGAGCGTGATAATGTCGGTGAAATCACCAACAAGTTCGTTATTTGTTAACTGTCCCATTTTGTAAGTCTCCTTATTGTTAAGAATTAAGCAAAAAATCCATGGGCTTTAGGACTCATCACGCAAAGACCAGCGATAATCGAAGCATACCCGCGTCTTCCGCCACCTTGATTCTCAAGTTCTGCATTAGATTCAGCTTCCAAGACATGAAGTCCTACATAGTCAGGATCGACAAGAAGTCCTGCGTCTTTATCCAAAGTTGCGCTTCCGCTCGTCCGCCTCAAATTTGTGCTAGGCAGGACATTTACAACGCCAAAATCTCCTTCATAGACATTGACTGATAAGGTTATTTTCTTGCTCTCTGCTGGTTGAGTGACTTGATATGCAAATCCTGCTCCTCCGGCTTGACGGGAGAAGTCACTGATTTCTTTCTTCAAGTCAGGTCCGGCAATAAGAGTAAGCTGACCACCTGGCATTCCGTTGGCTTCATAGAGAGATTGTAAGACACTATTGAAGGTTGATTCGGTTTGAGTGCCTGTGGTGTCAGAAGCAACACACTGAAAACGCTCAGGAATATCAGATGGTTGACCTCCGTCTCCAAGGAACTTAAACATTCCACGGGTTTTGTAAGGTGCGCCAGCGCCTGAATCGGCTTGACGATCTTGATTAGAGCATACTGCGGCCTCAATATCACGTTTTAATTCTCGTATGGCAAAACTTTCCGAATTTGCGAACTCATTTGCGACTCCAGCACTGTCCACTAATTCCTGGATATTTGAAACAGCGTAGGTGCGTCGGAAAGATTGAATGTAATTCCCAATACGAGCGCGTTTTGCGGCTTTATTGTCGAAGCTTTGAACATCTTCACCTTCATTAACTCCATCGAATGAGGCGACCGAGAGGTCATCCACAACGACTTCGTTGAAGGTTCCAGTTGCGTTAATTTTTTTTGCCATACTCACAAATGGAGTGGCTTCCGGGGTTAGCACGGTAAGAATATCAGATATGCTCTCACGATTAGTACTAACGTTGTACGATGCGGCTTGTGGCATTTTAGTTTATCTCCTTGATAATTTTAAGATTGTTATTTTGCGTTTACACGCTTGATTCGAATATAATTTTGATAATCCGCCATTGATCCCGATGCGTCGAATTTACGCTTCGCGGCATCAACCTCTTTGTTCTTTTTCGCCTGTGGAGTCTTTGGTCTGCTTGAACCCGCTTCCACGCTCGCTACTGGAGCCTTGGGTTTGGGCTTGGGCTTGCTTGCCTGTGCCTGTCTTGCCTGTACCGTTTTTAATCCTTCGACCATTAATCCGAGAGCAAAATTGCTGTTTGGTAAATGTTCGACCAATGGTTTATAAAGCGGTGAAGCTTTGACCTGCATGAACAATTTGTAGTCCTCAGATTCAGGTTCCCCTAAAAACTGAAAGGTCTGCATTGCCTGTTGATCGGACGCGGTTCGTTCCTTGATCCATGCATGGCGGGCGGGTGCATCCTTGCGAAGAATTTTCTTTGCATTGTTGCGGATACGCTTGAGTTCCGTTTTGCCATACACTTTGTCTCCGTCCTTGATCAAGTACTCATCTCCATTGTCATCGTATTGTGCCTCATTATCGAGTCCTTCTTCCGCCCATTCGATGAGCGTAGTTAGATTCTCGACTTCTTTGGTCAATCCGTTTTCGTCGGTGATATTGTACAAGGCATTGTCCTTGAGGAATTGCGGTACTTCTGCGTTTACTGGTTGCTGGGCTTTTTCTTGAAGCTCGGCATTTTCTGCAAGTAAAGCATTTTTCTGCGCGGTAAGTCTGCCAAATCGTTTGATCGCAGATGCGTTCAGCGTCTTTGCTAATTGGCGGCTCTCCTCCTCGGACAGACTGTCCAGGTCGATATTGAATTTGTTGAGAACATCTTGAGGTTGTGTCTGCTCTGAAGTTTCCTCCGTTGCTTCGATTTCCTCGGCGGGTTGTTCCTCAGAAGCTTCCGTAGGCTCCGCAGATTGGTCAGCGGGTTCGTCCGTTTCTAAAGATGATTCGGGTTCCGGCTCTTCGGTTTGTCTGCGTTTCAATAATTGATCCGCAAATTCTGCCATTGAGACGTTGCCGTCCTCTTGCGTTTGACTGTCCACAGAATTTTGGGAGGATTCCGAGTTAACCTCTTCAGTAATTGTTTCCATTTCAGCAAGGCGAGTAGCCTAGTGTAGCAAAATATAGTCTTTTGTATTGACAAAGGCAACAAAAAAGCCCTTGCGGTCACCTCAATACCGCAAGGGCTACACTTATGTCTGAGCGAAAATATTTAAAGTTTGTGCAAAATATCGAGTTCTTCGTCGATTGCTTCGAGTTTACCCGACATCATAAAATGTCTGTTAGTTGACTCGATCACAGACTCGGACTGCAACTGGCGAATGGTTTCTTCACGCATACTTTCGCGCATTTCAATGTATTTCTTAAAGTGTGGATCGTTCTTTAAAAAACTAAGGGCTTGAATTGCTTCTTCGGGATTTACTTCGTGATATGTTTTTATTTTTTCTTTCCTTTCCAACTTACTCGTTTTGGTCCTGTCTTTTTCTTGACTGCACTTTTTTTGCATTGTGCCATAGTCGGGCGGCAAGCAGGATATGGTCGCTTGCTTTTCTTGGCGGATTTACGACCGCATGGTTTTCCTGTCTTACAATCAACCCAGCCACCACGCTTAAACCACTTGGTTAGTCCGCCACTTTTCCTAGCCATTACTTCTTAGAAGTCTTGTACTTCCCTCCTCGGCGCTTGTACTCTTTTGTCAACCAACCTGACGCATATGCACTTGGCCAAACCTTGTACTTCCTTTTCGCCTCTGATTTGACGCGGGAATAAAGTGCTTTGTTAGTTGGTACGTTTTTGCTCATCTTTAATCTTTTGTTTCAGTTCTTTTATGTCCTGCTGTATCTTTGATCGGCGCTCAGTATGAAAAGAAATTCTGTAAGTACACATTCGACTGTCTTCTCGTAGCATCGAGATTTTTGCTTCCATCTCTTCCACAATTGCATTTATTTTTTCTTCCTCCGCCTCTTTAAGGCCACAAAGTCGGACTTCGTGATTCTATTGCGGGGCTTTGCCGCCCCTGCAATTTTCTTCTGCTTTGCTGATAGTTTTTTTACCATTTCTTACAACTCCAATATCCTGCGGTTAATTTAGATTTCTTTTCATCGCACTTATGTCTTGCTCGGAAGGATTTACGCCTGGCGGGTTCACTCTTTCGAATACGCATATTAGGATCACCGTAACGAACGAGTCGTACTTTCTCCCCCTCTTTTGCAAGTACGGCAAATTTCTTGGACTTACCAGGTGTCCTCTTTGGTTTATTATAACCACTAAAACGCTCACCTCGATAAGTAATACTCATTTGTCTTCATCAGCATAGAGGTTATCAAATGTTGCGCGCCAATCAGTGTAACTGTCGTGCTTTTCAGCAGAGTGTAAATATTGACTTGGCACGAAGTCAGGCGCTCCTTCTCCGACTAACCACAAAGCGGGGTTCGTTACACGAACGCGGTTGTTTGGAAGGGCTATAATCTGTCCCTTCCACGGACCCTCGGTCAATTCAAGGATGTGACTTTGCTTGTGCTGGGCGGGATCATCGGCAATTGAGTTGCCCGTGAAATCAACCGTGAAATAATAAATTGCCTTGTAAAACTTTCCGTCAATCTTTGCAATCCACGGGCTTGAACTTACACGGTCGAGCTTGGTGACTGCTATGTCGCGGGATGGACAGTCCCAAGGTTGTGCGATATGGGTGGGGCATTTTTCGGGCCATTCTTCGTAAGGTACATCTGCAATTAAAGCGGTTATTGGCATTCTCGCCCACATCGCCCCCCCGTGAGGGTTTGGGTCATCCTCATCGCAACCAGTGAATACAACTTGAAAAGACAGGCATCGGTCAGGAATCGCGCAGACCGCAATTACCAAAGCATGTATATATTCTCCTTCGTACTTCATGTGATTGTGAGTAAACTCTTTGCGAACCCAGCACTTAAACTGGGGGATATTGGCGATGAGGTACGACATTTAGCGGCGTTTCTTACGTCCGCCTTTGCTCATGTACTTGGACTTCTTGCGCATCATTACGTCTCCTTGTTAATGGTGGTCGATAGACCGTTTGACCGATCTTGATAAATTTCTTCATGCGGCAGATGCAGTTTGTCCGAACTGCGTGGGCATTGCGCCGAGTCTGCCAATTTGAGCATTTTGCTGTTGCTGAATCTGCATTTGACGCTGACTCATGTAATTTTGAATACGCTCCTGCAAGGCGGGGTCTTGCTGTGCTTTTTGCTGAATGTCAGGTTGTGACAACCACTGCTGGAATACTTGCATCTTTAATTCATGCGCATCCTGTGGTTTTACATTGGGCGGTACTCCGGCAACAAGTTCTGAAATTGTTTGACGCTCTTCATTGACCGCATTTTGAGAGGCAGTTTCTTTGGGCAATAATATTTTCTCGGATGCACCAGGTAAAACCTGTCCAATTGCAAGTTGCAATAATCGCTCAGTGTCCAAGGTTCCATTCTTGTCAAGCAATCCACCAAGATCGGCAATTGTTTTTACACGCTCAAGCATTTGATTCGGGTCTTGAGTTGCCGCATCAAATTGCAAATAAAAATCAAATCTTTCATTGGGTGTTCCCTTCATGAACTTTTGCATGTCATTCATGCCAGTGACACGGAAAAATTCAGCGTCAGGTCCGTACTGTTGATAGAGTGTGTAGACTTGATCAATGACCATACGCAAATGTTGAAACACTTTATCAATGTTTCTTTGTTGCTTCATTTGTGCTTCGATTGGATCAACTCCCGGTGCGTTTCTTCCAATCAATCGATCAAATCCTTCCTTCACATATTGACGCACCTGTACGGAACCACCATCAAATCGAGGAACATCTGCAAATCTGTACTCGCCAGGTGTGCGATATGGAACACGTACACCCGGTCCCCACTTGCTCGGACTCCTTCCGTAAGGTACAAGCAGAGGTGGTAATGTGGAAATGCTCTGACGATCAATGGATGCATCCTCTTCGATCTTTAAAATGTTTTGCGGTCCCTCTCCAAGCTCAGAAACTGAGCGCGAATGATATAATCGCTTACTTGTTTTTTCGTAGGTCGTGACAACAAATGGATATTTACCATGTCCATAATCCAGCAGTTGATGCTTGGCATATAAGTCAGGCACACGGCTCGTCATTATCGTGCAATAAATACCAGGAGTTCCTTCTTCGTCCAAAAGACGCTGATAGCAATATATAATTCTTATTGTTTCATCGTCATCCCGAATGACTTCCTCCTGCAAACGAAGATTATTTATCGGAGTGTCCGCTTCACCCTGTTGTGCAAGATCGATTGCGGCATCAACAAATTCCTCGTCCCATCCCTCCGTGTTTATCTTTGAGCGTAATTGCTCGGGTGTCATATTAATCACATGAAAAACATAGGGTGCTTCCTGTGGATCAATTGTATAGGAGGGCCAAAACACATCCTCATCGGGAGCCAGTGCTTTTACTCTTGGTTGATTAATCACTCGACGGGTCACGGGAATTGTGGTTTCTCCATCTGACCGCATTTCTTTGAGCATACCACGGGCTTTTGCCTTGGATACTTTGAACTGATCCTTGATTGCGGATGATAATTCCTCATCCATACTGCCATCCTGTATTGCCTGTGCAATCTGTGGAAGAGCCTGTGCAATCTCCGCTAATTGAATGGTTTGTTGTTGTTTCAGGTCTTTGGATTCCCAATAACAATAATGAACCATCATTCCTTTCTCGTACAAATGATTCAGTCCTAGTTCAACCTGGTCGTAAAATTCATCCATTCTCGAATTAATCAACCAGCGAATAAAATTACTGATTACATTTGAGCGTTCAATATCATCGGATTCTATTGGATTGGCAACAATCTGAGCGCGTCTGATCGCATTCAGCGACTGTGCAACCATCGTATTGATTGTCTCATGCACTAATTGATTCTCTTGATCAGAACTACTTTCCCAAGGAAACACCTCACCCGTGGCACTTAAATTGGAATGCTTTTTAAAATCATCCGACTTTCCGCTCCATAAACAATTACGGGTGTCATAATCCCTTTGTCTGCGGTCAATCCATTCACCTAAATCACTCTTTGTCCGTTGGTAGGTTTCCTGTAAATATCCAATGTCGGGTTCCTTGGAAACATACAACAGTTCGGGATCGGAGCTACTTTGCATAGATGTAGCAAATTATAGTCATTTGTAGTTGACTAGTCAAATGCATAGTATTACTAAATATTATATATAGTGTGTGTGTGTAACCGCCTATGGGGTTTTTTAGTGTTTCTCTCCCGTAGGCGGTTTTTTAATATCCACCCCCACCAGTAACCATCATACTTTCACTGGTGACATGATCAGCACCACTGACCATGAGGTATCGAATACAGTCAATTTGATCCTTAAAATGTTCAGCGCGGGACTGGCCCGTATATTCCATCATCGAGGTAATTGTATTCTCACATCTGTCTGAAATATAAAGCTTTGGTTTATTCTCGTCGGTCATTGGCTCAGTATCGTTCCACGATAACGCATCATTTATCTTTGCAATCCCCGTCTCGATTTCCACGCCCGGTGCGGGACGCATGACAAATCCAAGATTTCCCATAGTCGTAATAATATTACTTTCCCCCTCTTTCTCCCTGACCGTTGCCGCGCCCATTCGCGGGTCAACAATACGTTCAAATATTTCCTCATCCTGTTCCATATCCTCGAATAAATTCTTGTAATCTGTGTATCCATATCCGAGTGGTCTTTGGGCGGGACCAGGCTTGCCCACGCTCTTCCCTACCCCGTTGACATGTGGTAATGCCCATTGACCCATCGTGGTGTCGGGGAACTCGCGGTAAATATAAATACTTCCATCCCGCATAACTCCCGCCCATATGCACACCCACGGTTTCGAGCCGCCGGGATCAACCACCATGTATCGTGTGACTTTGCGTGTGTCATCCTGTATAAATGGAATCTTTTCGTGCGGAATAACATTTGTTTCCCTATTGAATTTTGGGAACCTACCTTCCACGGCTTTGCTCGGAATGCCATACAATCGGGCAAGCTTGACCTCCAGTGGTTGCTTGGAGTATGTGCGGATTAATTCATCCGCATTTACAAAGGGACTCATTTCCGACCAAAAATAATAAATCCTGCAATCGGGCCAGTTTGCAGAGACTTGTTCGACAGGTAAGTCCCGACCAAGAAGTTTGCTATGTCTTTTCTCAACTGTTTCCGCACCCTTCAATAGACTATTTATCAATGGAGTGTATCCTTGAAGAGTTGTAAAACTAAGTAATAAACGACCCGAAAAATCAGTCAATCTAGCAAGTAAAGTATTAAATATTGCCTCACTTACCTCTTCATCGCAATGAATTGCATGTGCTGACCAACCCTCGAATATTTGCGGGTCCGCCATGAACTGGCGATAGTTATTAAAACTTATGGTACTCCCACGCTCCGCACCTGGTGTACTAGGTGGCAGGATTGCCTTGCCCGAATTAAATCCGTTTTTCTGTGTGTATTGCAAAGAATGATTGGTACTCTTTTTCTTTGCCCGCTTGTATCGGGCAGGAAGCGCTTCCCAAATATAGCGTTGTGCATCCGCAATACTGCGTTCCTCGGATACATGCATACTGCGAATCTCAGCTTCGGGAATCTCCTGTGCCAGGTGAACTAAAAGTCTTGAACATAGAGTTGTTTTACTTGATCTGTTCCCACCAAGTATCACATGAATCTTTGTGTCTTTCCATCGATCCATCACCCGTCTCCATCCAGGCAATGTCCATCCCCATTCAATCGGGTCTTCTTTTTCGCTGTTTGGTTGGTCAATCATTAAACGACTCAACATCTCTGCCCGATCCTGTGGCAGTGCGTCAATTTCCTCCGCGCTCAATGCACATGCAAGTTCTCCCTTCTCGTACTTTAAATCATCAGTCCACGGGATGCCAAAGTGAGCATCAATCTCATCTGCGTAGGTTATCTTGGGCATAGTTCAATACTTTATATTCAATCCACCCTCGATGTATTCGGGATGCTCCTTCCAATCCTCATTTATATTCAAGCGTTGTACCTTAATATATTCCTCGAAAAAAAACTTAAATGCGTCCATATCGTCATTGATTTCCGCATTTGCAATCTCTTCGAGCAGTAATAATTCATGGCGTTTATTTTTTGCATCCTGTTGTATAATCGCAGTTACTTCATCCGACCATTGACTGTGAAAACAGGAAGTTAAAAACAAACCAAATAATAAAACTTTACGCATTATTGAACTTGTTGAGCTTGACGCACTCATCCGGCTCGATCCGAAACACAGGCTCAATATCATGACTGTCCCGTGTTGTCATTGTTCGTCCCGAATATTCAAATTTGTACTTCTTTTTAAAGTCCCATGTATGATAGCACAATACATCCTTGCATCGAAAAATAAGCATGAAATTTTGACCCGAAGTTTCATACAGTGCCTTGGCGGCTTCGATCTTCTTATAACTGATCATAAATAAATACTGACCAAAGTTTATATTTGCCCGCTTGATCTCACACCATGCATACTTGCCTTTGTTTTTTATCGATCTAATCAAGTAATCCACTTTCCACTTTACAGGATCGAGTTTTATAAACTCACATCCCCACTCCTTTTCCAAGAAGTCAGCAATTTCATTTTCATTATCAAGATCATGCTGAGTCTCGTACCTGGTTCTCATTCCCTCGCCTGTATCTCCATACCCACTATGATTGCCTCTTCGAGCGTGTTGGTCGGGATTTCCGCTTCACCGACTGACCAGCCTTGCGTATCCTCTCCAATGTTTCGGGGCTTAATTTCAATGTCGGATGATTCCGCTTGGATAAGTCGAATGGTACATATTCGGCAACGGAAAGTGGTATTGCTCGCCCGTATCTTTTCCAATAATCGGGGTTCCAACCTTCCGGCACTTTCATTCATTTTTTTCCTTCCATATCTCACAACATCTTGCTTTGAGTTGTAAATTTTCCGCGCGCAACTCGTTGTTTTGATCGTTTAATTTTTTATTCTCATCTTCCAACCGCTTGACCCATTGAGGCCAACTCTCCACCTTTTTTCCCGTAGGCAAATATATATTCATTCCTCATCCTCCAGTTCAATATCACTTTCAAAATCAACCACATCATCATCGAAATATTCATCCACCGCCTCACTTAAACACTTCAATAAATCCCTATCCTCCAAGTCACTTTCCTCAGACCATCGATGAAGCAATGCCTTGACCTCATGGATCACTTTTCTTTTCGCGTCTGTCATGATTTTTAAAATATGAATTCATCTTGGTCGGGAACTGGCGTTGTTTATCCGTGCGTACCGCAATCATTGCTCCATTCTTGTCGAGTATATGCTTGCCATCCTTGTCCTTTTCAAAATGTGTAATCTCGGTCTGCGACCAAAAATATCGCCATCCGCGTAAAATCTCCTGGTAGGTAGCGAGTTGTTCACTCATTTTCTTCCTCTTCGTTCATCCATCCCCTGCCCTCGCTTATTCTGCGGTCTTTGCACAATTCCTCCTGGTAATCATCGTACAACGCTCTTGCCTCAAATTCTTCGTCGGTCATTGGTTCATTTCCTTCCATAAAGTCTTCCATGCTAGTTCTGCTGTTTGGGGGACAACACCATTTCCTAAGAGTCGGAGCCGATCCACTCGGTTGGTAATTGGGTCCACCCCACTTCGAGGCCTTGCAGTTGTTCGCACCAATTCGGATTGAGCTTCGGTGACCCGTGGTTCTTCCCACTCGTATTGCTCTTCTCCTGGTCTTGCAGGCCATTGTGTGGTGGCACTCCCTCCGTCTGCGCAGGCAAGTCCTTCGCTCCCCCCTTGTACGCCCTCCCCTGCGCGCCCTTCCAATCCCTCGCTTGCGGTGTCCCCCAATTCTTCTTCGCTTCCTCGATCCCTACAGACTTGCTCAACCCCCCTTGCTTGCTGTTTATCTCGCAATGCGGAGTCTTGTTCGCATCGTTCGATGCCGGAGTTCCCCAATTCTTCTTCGCTTCCTCCGCCAATATCTTCCCCCCCGTTCCAGGCTTGCGACTGCCGGGGTTCCCGGCTCGCGGGGTGGGCCAGTTCATCTTCGCTGCTTTGCTGAGTCCATGCCCCTTGCCCGTCTGCGGGTTCGTCCCGCTCCTTTCCGTGCCTGTCGGGGTGGGCCAATTCTCCATCTGATTCAAGTCTCTCCCCAAGCACTTCTGATTGCTCTCCTTCGCAGTTCTCGCTCCCTCCACGTGGTCGGAGGCTTGTGGTGTTGCCCACTTGCTCAGAATCCCTCCGTCCGTGTGTGCCTGTACCGCCACATCGAGAGTATCCATCGACACTTTCCCGTTCCTTATTCTGCCCCCCGTATATCCACCCTTGTGATCCCTCGCACTCGCGGTAGGCCAAGATGAACACTCGTTTCCTTTGGTGTGGAGCGCCAACTTCTTCCGCGCTGAATATGCCCCACGCGCATCGGTAACCATCTTCTTCCAAATCGGACAGGACTCGCCATAGCCCCATCGTGGTGTGTCCTGCGACATTTTCCCAAAAGCACCAAACAGGTCTAATTGCCCGGATGTGCTTTCGGATATATGGCCACAAGTGTCTTGGGTCTTTTGCTCCTTGTCGCTTCCCTGCGCTACTGAATGGCTGGCATGGATATCCTCCAATGAGTCCACAAATTTTTCCTCGAAAGATTGATGCAGGGAAGGTTTTAAGATCCGAGAAGATAGGTGCGTTATCCATCCTCCCTTCTTCAATCTTCGCAACCAGGTTGGCTTGGACGAAGGCTTCGATCTCCACATTGCAGATGACTCTAACATCCACGCCCGCTCTTCTAAGTCCAAGCTCAATCCCTCCGTAGCCGGTACAAAAGCTGATAATGTTTTGGGGATTATCCACATCGCACAACCTCCCATCCACGATCCGCTTTTCTAAGACGTACCTCATCACCTATAAAATAACTGTTTGGCTTTGCGCGAAACCAGCCATGACTGCCATCCGCAAATTCAACATCATAGCGATAGGGATTTCTCGGTTTCAAATATACACGACCAATTAATTCCTCCGCCTGTTCAACCCGCTTCTCCACCTCCTTGATTGGTGCAATCACTTCCTCAATCATTTCATCCACATCTGCAATCTCGCGCTTTTCAATCTCCTCACCCGCAAGCTCGCTCAATTTAACCACCATCTTCGCAGATACTCGGTTTCCATATAAACAAGTACGCATAGTACTGCATTTAATGCCCATAATTCCCGCAAATTCATCCCGTGAAATACCCGCTTCCTTCAGTATCTTCATCGCCTGTTTGCCAGTCATCTTTATAGCCACATGTATCCTTGTGTAGTTTATTGTGGACAAGTCAAATAAAAACTTATAAAATTCAGTCAATGCCAAGAGGGATACCCAAAAAACTCAATGCCTTCGATGCCAAGCTGAAGGATAAAATTATCACTTCCGCCGCAAAGATAGCATCCAAAACATCCACCCATAAACAGGAATGTGAAAATATTGTCCTTTCCTCACGGCAGGAAGAAAGCAGACTGAGAATACAAAATGCCATGAAGTACGGCATGGAAATGACCGAGCAGGAATTTCTCAACGCAGTGTCCAAAAAACTGCAGCATATGGTCACGGATTCTCTCAATGATCTACATGACTCAATTGATAAAATACCCCCGCAAAATAAAGCCTATGCCGTGGGTATGCTGTTCGATAAATTCATGACCATCTCAGGAAGACCAACCAATATTACCGCCAATGCATCAGTCAAACTCGGCGCGTCAGATATGTCACCCGATAAAGTACGCTCAATACTCAAGGGGAATGCAAAGAATGCTGAAACTATAGTGGTTGATGAAAAGAAAGGGTAATATATACGAGCAAATATTCTTCACTGANGCTCTTGAGCGAAACCTCGAAGTATTCATCCCGCTCGGAGACTATCTTCCACAGGACTGCTTAGTAATGAACCANGCAGGGCGGTCCTATAAAGTACAAATCAAAGGAACCGCTGATAAAGTACATGATAAATCACGGGGAGGATTGGGCAGATATATGATTACCACCGCTAGTGGATCATCCGCTAAACAATCAATTGATCCAACCAAGGTGGATGTACTCGCCGCTTATGTCGAAAAATTGCCAACCTGGTATCTCATTCCATTACTCGCCATAGACAGTGCAATTAGAATATCCCTGTATCCACACAACCCGGACTCCAAGGCAAAGCACGAAAAGTTCCGTGAGGACTGGGGCGTGTTTACACGATAAAGCATATAATACACACGACTACCGCAAGCACACCAAAAACATATAGCGAAAAATTTCGTGGGGGGTGTGATGATAATATATAAATTAGCGCGGACATGCGCGGACCCCCGCCCCCCCTGCATAGCGTAGCGCGTAGCGTTGACGCGCGTTGCCGGTGGGTCACAAAAGATTCGAAGTCTTTTGTTAGACCGCATGTTTACTGGCATTTCTCGCCATGTGCGCCAATTGCGCCAATCGATTGCTTGCAATTTGTAAGGTTTGGCGGTGGACTGCATTGCGTGAAATAACATATCAACGCATCATGATATGTTGATGCGTTATTTCGTGTTCGGCGTACCAAAAAAAGGCATGTCGGAGTAGAAATGAATTAATTCCTAAACCCTCTAAACCCTCTAAACTCTCTAAACTCTCTAAACCTTATTTCTGCCACATCATCCGCCCGCTAAAAAAAAACGATATTTTTTTTATAACGCTAAGATGTTGATTTAGAGGGGTTTATACGATGCCTGAATGCAGTAAACTACAAATACTGTTTGACATACTACATTTGTACGTTAAGTAGTTTAGATATCCGAACGAGGGTCTTTCCCTCATAACACACAAAAAAAATTAAATACTATGAAAAACAATACTTACAATGGATGGACTAACCGCTCCACATGGTTGATCAACCTATGGTATGAACCACATACTGAAAGCATCCTTGATTGGATCAAGGAGGAGTTAGAGGAGCGGGTAAGCTCTTTAGCCGATAGCGATAATGTATGTGACAAGATACTCGCAGACATGCTCGACCTTCAAGAAATCAAATGGGATGAATTAAAGGAGCATGTTGAAACCGAGGAGACTTGCAAATCATGACACATTACGAACTCACCCTTTGCCTTTGGCTCCCGTGGCTCATTGCGGGCGCTTGGATTGCGATTCAAACACTACTTAGGAGAAACTAGCATGAAATTAGATAACTTTAAATGGACACGTCAAAAAAATGGCGTGCTAGATTTTATAGACATTTACAACGAAGAAAGTGTTTTCGGGAAAGGCTATGTTTGCATGTGCATGATGCATGAAAACAAGCACATTTTAGCAACTAACTTGCGTGCTTGTTTTGGTTTCTTGACTTTGCATAAAAGTACAAAACTTGCGGAACGAATACTTACCAAGGAGAAACTAGCATGATCGAACAAATAATAAAAAAGCTAAAGGATGATATTACTTACCCGCTTTCGACAAAAGAGTTTGAAGTTCTTAATTTGAGTTTTGAAGATTTTTTACGCTACGGGCAAATTAATGAAGATAGAGTTATTGCTTTTCATAAAGCACTAATTAGAAAATACGCAAAATCATGATCCACGCAAGTAAACTTTTCCCCCAAGCTCTGAAACAAGCCCTTGAGGAGGGCGAGCGCGCACGCATTGCACGGGAAAAACGGGACAAGCGCAAGGCGAGTGATCGTGGAACGATCCGCGTTAAGCGTAAAGAGAAGCGCACACGCGCGAAGCAATTAACACTAAACCTATAATAACAAAAGAAAGAAAAATACTATGAACGATACAAAAGAGAAACACGCCACACACACGCCATGACCTTGGGTTGTTGGCTCATATCATGCAATTTAGAAAACTTAAACGATTAGCTTCAGAGTTAAATGTTGGAGTTGAACAACCTGTGTTCTCTTTTGGAGAATGGGAACTACCCTTTTATGCCTTGGAAGGTTTCTCTTTTAATGGACAATTTACTTGCTCCTCATTTTTCGTTGACGATTTGGATGCCGAATTTACAAAAGGCCAAATAATCGAAATGGCATGGGAGCATATTAAGCTTGAGGCTGAAGAAATCAGTAACGAGATTTATGAGGAGTAATACAAGCATGAACGATAACAAAGAAAGAAAAAATACTATGAACGATACAAAAGAGAAACACGCCACATTCACGCCTGGGCCTTGGCATGTGCGATTAGGTGAAGACTATTACCATGTGCATGGTAAAGTTCAAGTTGCACTTGTCGAAAATTGGATAGCTGAAGACCCCAGAGGCAACGCGCGCTTGATCGCGGCGGCTCCGGATATGTATGAGATGTTACTGGATTTATCCAAAGTAGTTGAAAACCTTGAATCAATTGGAGCCAGTCTTCCATATTATTTCAAGGATGATATGAGCATGAGCGACAAACTCCGCGAGGTTCTCGCCAAGGTAGACGGGGGTGAGGGATGAGGTACAAAGTAGAGGTAACGATTTACAATAGCTACGAGATTGAGGCAGAAACTCAAGAGGAAGCAGAGCAATTGGCAAGAGAATTGGATTGCTATGAAACGCTAAGAGATTGCGATTTTAATGTTACTAATTCTGAAGCCATAGTAGAGGGGGACGAAGGATGAGGATCATTGAGGAGAAAGAGAAACCTATGACTGATGAGATGAAACAAAGGGTTATTCGCGTGATCAACGAATTGCGGGAGTATTCCATGATTGATCAGCAAATTGAGGATTGGAAGAAAGACGATGATATGGATGGCCCTCTAAGTTGGGCATTAGGAGTTCGTATTGAGGTCAAAGAATTACTTGCGGATTTGGAAGGAGAAAGCAATGACTAAGCCAAACGAGTCCGACACCATAGCGCGCTTGTGCGTGGGCCTCATCATCTTTTTTGTGATGCGGTTCGCGCCCAAAGCGGTTCAAGCTTGGCAAAAGCGCCAAGGTATGAAAGGAGAAATGCGATGAAACTTTTAGATCGAGTTTTAAATGAAACCACAGAACAAGGTGACGCATTGGATATCTTTATTAAGAAAGCAAAGCACGACCCTAATATGGAGGAGTGGAATGAAAAAGGCGTTAATCAATGGCAAATTGTTTTTCGTTGGAAAGATGTACCAAATCCTAACTTTGGATATAGTTATTTCATTGATACCATTATGGACGAATATTGGCATAAGTACTCCGGCCTCATACTAGATGGAAATTCTAATGATTATAAATCCATGAGTGATGAGTCAATGGAGCGAGTAAGATCATTCATTCAAGAGTTTGTAGATGCAAATGACATTTTACTTGAGAAGGAAGAGAAATAACTCCTCAACCCCGTACCCCCTTAAAAAAGCGTTTTGTTTCTCAACATGAGTCTTTACCCTCGTAAGAGATCAAAACGCTTTTTAAGGTACAATGCTGTAGCTTAAACGGCATTTCTGAAGTCTTGTGTAACCCAAAGTAGTCTTTAATACGAAAACTCTTTCTTCTCATCGTGAAGACGCGCTTCCGTGTGATGCGTGAATCTCCCCACTCGTTTATCAAATTCGAGCTTAGTCATTCCCTGCTC
>PBSV01000024.1 GCA_002726435.1 Opitutia bacterium
GCAAGATGAGACTCAACCGTTGTCATTACCAATTTTCGCCTTTTAGCGATCTCCTCTGCATTCAGCCCATCATTGAAGAGTGACAAGCTTTCACTCACCGTGCTACTCATTCCCTTTTTGATTCTATTTTTGGGTTCCCTTTTAGGATTAAAATCACCAGCTATGAGCTCAGGGACTTCCTCACTAGTCTCTAAGAACTCTGCGATGAGAGGAAGAACAACTTCGCCATATTTCTGAATTTTCGCAGCACCGAGTCCATGAATTTCAGAAAGGTCTTGATGCTGCTTTGGCTTTTTATCAATCAAGCTATAGATTGTTTTGTCACCAAATACAGTGAAAGCCGGGATATTTTGCTCTCTTGCAATCTCTTGTCGTTTACTTCTTAAAATTTCAAAGAGTTCCTGACCCGCTTCATTCATTACATAGGCGGATACGACTGATTTCTTTTTCTCATCTCGCCCAGTCTTTTCCTTATAAACAGTCAACTCAACAGTCCGCTCACTTTTACAGACTTCATAGCCCGATTTTGAAATTTGCAAAGACCCATAGCTTGAATCCACCGTAATATGACCCAAACTAATAAGCTGACGATACAACCAAAGCCAATACTTCTTGCTTCTATCTTTGCCTATAGCATAGGTGCTCAGCGAATCATGACCCTGATCTTTAATTTTCTGAGATTGTGATCCCATCAAAATATCAGCCAAATGTCCTGCTCCATAAAACTGTTTTGTTCTATAAATATTACTCAGTGCCTTCTGCGCATCGATTGTTCCGTCGACTCGTTCAGGTGGATTGAGACAAGTATCGCAATTGCCACATGGTTTCTCTAAAGATTCATCAAAATAAGAAAGCAAAACTTTTCTCCTACACTCGATTGTTTCAGAATAGCCTATAAGGAAATTAAGTTTAGAGTGCTCCAGCTTCTTTTGCATATCCGAGGCAGAAGAATCCTCTATAAAACGCCTGAGCTGAACTGCATCTGAGATCGAATAAGTCATCCAAGCTTCAGCAGGCAGTCCATCACGTCCTGCGCGCCCGGTCTCTTGATAATAAGATTCCATAGATTTTGGTAAATCCATATGGGCCACAAAACGGACATCAGGTTTATCGATTCCCATACCAAAAGCAATCGTTGCCACCATGACAATGTTATCTTCTTGGAGAAACATCGTTTGATTCTTCGAGCGCAATTCACTGCTTAAACCTGCGTGGTAAACAGAAGAGCGAATCCCATTTTCAATTAAAGTATTTGAAATTTTCTCCGTTTTTTTGCGACTTAGACAATAAACGATGCCAGATTCTCCAGCATGTTCTTTGCGAATCCATTGAACTAATTGTGACTCTTCATCCTCCTTAGGAATAATTGTATAACGAATATTAGGTCGATCAAATCCTCCAATAAATGTGCTCCCTTCTTCCAAATGCAAGGAATGCAAAATGTCCTTACGAGTCATTTCATCTGCGGTTGCAGTCAATCCCATGAAAGGAATATCAGTAAACTTATCTCGAAGCTCGCCCAACTTTTGATACTCTGGCCTAAAATCATGCCCCCACTGCGAAACACAATGCGCCTCATCCACAGCAAAGAGTGAAATATTGGCATTTTGTAATAAACGAACAGTAGATTCAACAGACATCAACCGTTCTGGGGATAAATATAAAATATCCAAGTTCCCCGAGAGTAATGCATCTTCAGTCTCTTTAACTTCAAAAATATCCAACGAAGAGTTTATAAATGCAGCTCGCACTCCATTCCCCAGTAAAGAGGCCACTTGATCTTCCATCAAGGCAATCAAAGGACTGACAACCACACAAGTACCCTCCATCAAAAGGGCAGGAATTTGGTAACAAATAGATTTACCTCCACCTGTAGGCATAATTACCAAGGAATCCTTACCAGTTAAAGTGTTTTTAATAACAGCCTCTTGCTCTCCTCGAAAAGAGGAATAACCAAAAACTTGCTTCAATAAGCTATGAGGAGTTTTATTTGAACTCATATATTTTCCAAGAAATTTGCTACTTCCTTTGAATGGTGCTTCCACAATTGATGCTCCAAAACTCTCTTCCGAGCATGGAGAATACGATCATTGCGAGTTGCGGAGTCGAGCGCAACCGCCTCCACTAACTTCTCTCGAAGGCTCTGCGCATTGTCTTCAAAATAAATGCTCATAAACTCCTTGTACTCCCCTTCGATTTCTCCGTGATTTGAACTAATGACATATCGCCCACTCGCCATATACTCTGTCAACTTGGATGGAAATACATAGCGAGCACCCATAGGATTCATACGATGAGGGTTTACAACAAAGGTTGCCCGCTCGTACACTCCTAATAATTCTTCCTCTGTTTTCAAAAAACCTAAATATTCAATACGAGCATCTTCGGAAGCATTTTTACTAACCAAAGGCTCTTGCTCTCCTCGCCCTGTAATCAATAGTTGAGCCTTGGGGTTTTCCCAACCTCTAAAAGCTTCTAATAAAAGCGAAATTCCTCGAACCTCATTCAATGAACCAGTAAACAAGAAGATAGGATCACCCGAATTGGAGACAGGAAAATGACTCAACTTGATAGCGAAATCATCACTCGGCAAAATCCCGAAAATTTGTTTCGAGGGTTTCGTGTAATTCAGATCCCTAATTACATTCTGATTTAAAGGCAACAAACCATCCATTTGCTTCAATGACCAACATTGCAATCGGTAACTCAACCAACCAACAATTCCCCTCAAGGAAAAGGANCGAGGCTCCAAATCCGTTACTAAAGATACAATTTTNGCTCCAGAAAACTTNGCTGCTAATACAAAAAACGGAGCCAAGTGATGCGTCGGTCCAAGGTTGTACATCAATGCAATTGGCTGTGCACCCAAAGATTTCNGNTCGTTACTCCATTGNAGAAACTTCAAAAATCCATCTATGCCAATGGATANCGTTTTNATCGGCTCAAAATTATTCCAACCCAAAAATTTAACAACAACTCCTCCACCTTCCTTCGAGGAATCACCATAAGTAACATCCTCTNGCTGAATGCTCTGANANCCNGCATTTGGCCAACGCTTCACTGGCAATGTAGTCAAAAGACAATCCGGCCCATTCCCATTCTCAAGCAAGGCATCCAACAAACTACCCTGCGTTTGAATCGTAGCACTCTGGCTCAATTCATACTCCCAAAACATCTCACGAGGAAAAACGCTACCAATGAACAAAAATTGTAAATTCTCCTTTCGTGCCTTCGTGCCTTCGTGTGAACCCTCTACTATCATCCCGTCCATCCTCTTAATATTTTTATCAACAAATAAAATTTCACTGATTTAGCTCAATGGAGTAAATCTCACTTCCGGTTTCGGCATTAATCAGCCTTAGATAAAAGCGATTTTTAGAATTTTCATCACTTAAGTTTTCAGGTATCTTAAAATCAATTGTTCCAATCGCACTCTCAATTACTTGATTAAATATCGGTTCCATGGGCCTTCCTCCGTCGTAACCTGAAAAAGTATTATCGGCAAAAGGATCGTAATTCGAACTAAGATATGACTGAACAACTCCTAATTGTAGTTTCATCATTACGGGAGTTACCGGAAATTGCAATCGACTACCTTTTAAGGGGTTTAACTGGGTATCCGCTCTGTTATCCATAAAGAACTCAACAACATCCTGCACAACTTGCCATTCAACCTTATACTCAAGCGGTGCTACCTCAATTAAATCTCCAGCGATTAAGACAGGCCCCACTGGTTTTGGAATTTCCTCACTAGGATCACTATCAATGGCATCCAAAGGAATTCTATTTTTTCCATTCTCGGCAAAAGGATCTGAAGCAGCCTTCCATAAAAATGGCGAGCCCGCAATCTCACGGTTACTCCATATATGGCTATTTATATTAAATTCTGGGTAAAGTAGTGCACTTACCAAGTAATGGATATTCAGCCCAACAAATCGGTTCTGAAATGTCTTTTGCAATACATCACTCAGCTGAATTTGAGTTATCTTATTATTAAAGCAGGCATGTATTAAATCTGAACCAAAAAGAGTGAGATCATAAGCTTTTTTCGTTCGCTTCAAATACAATTCCAACAATTCAGCAGATTTACCACTTGGTAATTCTCCCAGAAAAACGACTAGATAGCTATGCAGAAAGGATGTCACATACTTAGCATATTCAAAACTTGGCTGATTAAGTATCCGCTCTACATCTTCCTGAATGATCACGGGTAACTGCGCATTCATTTCCTGGTACTCCTGGAAAATATCATGATACACTTCCATCCAGTGATGTAGTGTTTGTGATGGAAAGAACTTCATATCCTTACGAAATAGTTCACTCATTCCGGCAAAATCAGAAAATGCGTTTCCATGTTCTGCTCTCATTAAATAGATACAAGCCAAGCGAGTATAACCATTTACTCTCCTCTCTTTTTCAATATCGCTCTCCAACATTTTTATTAATCCTTGCCGTGCATTTCTTGGCAATCCCTCTGCCCAATCTTTAAAATGATAGGCCATATGATACTTAGGCCTGGATGAATGCATAACAGCTACCTCAGTATTACGACTATGTTGGCTGAAGATGATCTCTCGCCCATTTAACCCTCTAGATCGCCACAATAAAGAAGGTTTCTGGAGTAAATTGTAATGTACATCCTGCAACTGCTCTGTTTCTTCCTTAAGTAATTCAGAAACAACATTAAGATCCGCCACTGACCGAATCCAACCTGCACCCTCATCAAGCAAAGCTTTAACAAAATCGACCGCCTTCTTCTGCCCAGCTTCTTGAATCATAAATTCACCCCAATTAGGCCAGAAAAATGGATCGCTCCAAAACCAAGGGAACGGATTCCAACGATCATATATAGTTTTTGCAGACCAAGCACTTCGAAAATGTGACGCTAAATTTGCTTGAGCACCATTCTGGATATAATCTTGAACAATAGATTTCCTATTGTCATAGGTAAAAACATCCAGTAAATGCTCCGTGTAAAAAGCATCAAGAGATTCCCAATCACTAGTCTCTCTTAGGTTTATCATTTCTTGCACGATCTTATCCGAAAATTCTTGTTTTCTCTTTTCTCTCAATCTCCATTCTTCATCCTGCCCTCTAGGGTTCTTATTATTCTGCTTCTTCTCCTCCAATCCGAGCTTGATATAAACACTGGCTAAGCGCTCATTTTCAATACTGCTAACGCCGACCTCATGTAATATCTTTGCTGATAGAATCAATTGTTCTCGATTCCCATCCTCGCTCAAACCATAGTTCATTAACAAACAGTGTTTACCTAACCAGAGCATAGGGTGCTGTTCCGAAACACTATCAAGGTGTTTCACCATTGCTTCGCAGTTTTTCTCATCTCGATAAAGTAGTGCAAGATTATAGTGCAGTTCCTCATCATCATAGACACTTGCCAGTTCTTCGAGTCTCTCAATCCGACCTGTAAGATCCATTTTTAAACAATTATTGTAAAATGAAAAAAGACTCCTTCTTTTTGCAGAAGCTTGAGGCATTTTATTTGCCATGCTATCCCACTCTTCCATAAAAGCCTCATCCATTCCGACCTTTTGTAAATGCTTTCGCAAGTTTAACCATCTCACAATAAAATGCTGCTGAAAGGAAGTTGCAGATACCGGAAATTCTAACCAGCTATTATCAAATTGCCTAAAGGGAAAAACCAATTCCTCCAAACGAAATATTGACTCTTTCTCAAGTTGGGCAGGCTTTGAGATTATTTCGTAATTCCAAATAGAATGCATCCAGTCAGTGATCCATTTGGGTTTCACCCATACTTTATCTACTGAATCCCCATCAAGCTTCTTACTTTGGAAGAGAAAATCACGAAAGTTTACTCGAAATAATATCCCTCTCCCCATAAGCAACTTAGGGTCCCTTTGAATAATATCTCGAATGACTTGTCCCATTCCCTTGATGTTTTTTTTCTCTTCTAATATTCCAAATGAGTAGCCATAAAAAACCTCTCGAAACCAAGCTGGAGCCGATGCACCCTCTATCATTGTAGAATAAATCTTATAGAAGTAGGAACTATGCTCGTCAATAGCAGCAATAATCATTAGATAAAGATAAAGAATGGTAAAACTCGTATCTCGTTGAACTAGGTTCTCCACAGTTCGATGAAGCAAGTCGTAGATTTGGTAATCAAAATTTTCATCCATTGCACTTAACCAGCCTACAAGACAAAGATAGACCCAGTATAGATCTTCGGTTTTGATATCGTCATTCTTGATAAGATCCGAAACCGCCACTATCGTTTCATCATAAGCGCGCAATACACTAAACGCGAAAAGGGCTTCTATGGCGAGTAACTCATTACGCTGCACGAAATCGTTTATTCGATCTGTAAATATTGCCGATCGACCATCAGCAAATGCGAGCTTACCAATATCCACCCAAGCCGCGGCTCGAAACTCCAACCCTGATCGACTTTGCAATTGTTCTAAACTCGTATTTGTCCCTAATTGCAGTGCAGTCCTAACTCCATTAGATCTTGAGCCGCTTTCCGAGAAGGAGCTGCTTTCTATAATTTGATTCGTACTTTCTCCATGCAAGGCTTCAACTAAACGACTATCAGAACTCGCATACTCCAACAAATTGACACCTTGCTTGATCTCTGCCATGCTTTCTAGTCCAATATCGCGCAAAAAATATTTATCTGCCGTCATCCGCTCCTCAAGCAATTCCCATACTTCCTCTTCAAATTCTACCCAAGAGAGCTCCTCCTCAGATCCACTAAGTCCCCAATTTATAGACCCAAATAGTAAGCAAAAAACGCAAACTAAAGACCAAGACCTAATCCTCTCGATCCCCCTTCGCATTTTCGTTCCTTCGTGTGAGCTATTTTCTATCATACCTGCCGTCTTTTTTACCGTTCATGGATTCACAATCCAAGATCCATTTGATTCGGATTATTTAAATGAGTTTCCTTATTCAAAAAGCCCTTATCCTGTAGAAAATTTCCAGAATCTATCGCTTCGTTCGCCGCTTGATCCACCGCTTCGTTCCCCCCATTTCCAGCATGGCCTTTTACCCATTCTACTGTAACATCATGCTTTTCTAATAAGGGATGCAGAATTTTCCACAGATCCACATTTTTTACCAGTTTAGGAGACTTCCATTTCGGTCTCCACCCATGAGATGACCAACGCTTCAGCCAGCCTTCTGTTATAGCATTTTGAACATATTTACTATCCGTATAAGCAGTAACAGCACAAAGCTCTTTCAACATTTCTAAACCCTTAATCATCGCCATCAGCTCCATTCGGTTATTGGTCGTGAGCTCATAAGCCTGAGCCACCACTTTTTGATGCCCTTGGTACTCTAAACGAGCTGCATAAGCGCCAATACCCGGATTCCCCCGACATGCCCCATCTGTAAAAATTACTATTTGTTTCATTGTATTCAGTCCTTATTTTGCACAAGAAATGCTCTACCCTTTTCTGTTAAACAATATTTTTGCCTTGGACTTGTCGGAGTATTAGGAATTGTTTGTGATATATACTTAAGATCTAATGCCGGTTGAAGATAATTCTTCTTAAATGTTGCTCGATGCTTGAGCCCAAGCTTCTTCATCATAATTGAGGGACCTAATGCCACTGCCTCCAATAAAAAAACTACCTTCAACACTGGGTCGCTTACTGGGTCGCTTACTGGGTCGCTTACTGGGTCGCTTATCAACGTTTCACTTTCATCTTTATTTATTTTTCTGAATAATGTAATGACAAAACTGCCTCCCCTTTGCTCAAATAATGGTTCAAGAAGGCCTAGATCCTTGCACAATTGAATAATCGTTTGGGTTCCTGAACCTGCCCGTTCAATGTACCTTGCAAGGTACAAAGATTCTGCGATCAAGGGATTTGTAGGGATCGAAGGATGGTCCTCTCTTAACAATTCCAAACTCAGGCTATCGGGAAGCCTTCCAGGATTCCAGATCTCGAGTCTATCTGAAAAAAGTCGAACTTCAACAGACCCATTACTATTATAATCTCTATGAGCGATTGAATTGACAACAGCTTCAGTAACAGCGGCTGGAGGCAATTCATAAGTAACAGGAGCCTGCGAACTTTCCTTTCGCGCTCCAACAGAACGGTTAATACGAGCAAGAACAAATTCCTTAGCCAAATCTGCCTGCTCAAACAAATTGCCTCCAAATATCTGTTGCGATGCAAAGGGTCTTTTATAAATAGTCCCATGGCAAGACACGCACTTAATTTCAGCAGTTTTATGAAATTTTTGTGGATCACTTGAAAAAAGCAAGATTGCAGCATTTATCGGCGTACCCCCATCAAGAAGGTTTAAATGAGTTAATACAGATTTCTTAGAACTCTTCTTATTCAGAGGAAATCCTCTTTCTGCGTTAGCTTGCTCCAAAAACCATTCAATACGTTTTCCGTTGATATCACTCAATGAAACATGAGTGCACGTTGCTGTATCAAAAGGCGGTATTCTTAATACTCCTTTATGATCCAAAAAATCAACGATGCTAGCATACACCTCAGATGTAAATGCTGAAAAATTTTCAACGCGCCTCCGAACCAACTGATCACTAGCTTTATAAATCAGTTTTGCCATTTTTGAAGAACGCGTAACATCATCTCTACCCCATATATAGATTAATCTAGGAATCGAACACTCAGTCGCCCTGTCATATTCGCGTTCTGTTGGAGAAACACCTTCAATATCCTCATACCCATATTCATAACCAAAAATACCAAGGTACAAAGTAGATTTCTCCACTTCATCCAAATAAACATGATCAGCTTTTTGATCTCTAGCGGGTAACTCCTCAAATAAAAAAACCTCATCAATAAATCGGCCTAAAAAAGCATCTCCTAGCAAAAAAGCTTTCAAATCTTTTCGCTCTTTCTCAAATTCCTTTTGAACACTACTGATAAATACTCGTAATTTCATTAATCGATTTCATTTTCCAACGGGACCCTTTTCTGTTCCTATTATCTTGATTCCTTATTCATTGAAAACAATAAACGACTTCTATAACAGGGATTGTTTGCAAAAAGCATAGTTTACTGACAGAAAAGACAAGTGATTCAAAGCTGCATTTTTGACTAATATGTTTCCTGCCTTAGACCAGATTCTTTTTATTGATTTAGAACCTTATTCTTTCAGAGATAAGGAAAACAAAGTCAGTGAAGTTGGCATTGTTTTTGGAGACATTGCGTATAAGAGCCACTCGCTAAAAGGGATATTTGAGACCATTAAACACAAAAACCCTCAATATCTTTGTGGTCATAATATTCGAAACTTCGACCTTCGCTACCTAACAGACTCCCCTCTTGAGCAATATGCAAAACTACCACTTCTCGATACGCTGGAATTATCAGGATTGCTCTTGCCCTGGAAGCAAAACCACAAGCTCAATAAGTCATACAAAGAAAATGGATTAGAACCAGTCAACGATCCGCTAGAAGATGCCAAACTGACAAGACGACTCTTGATTGAAGCAATTCAAACCTACCAGCAGCTCCCCGCAGAATATCAAAGTTGGATATATACTCTTTTGCAGGAATCAGCCAAATTTAATGCTTTTTTCACATTCCTGAACCACCAGATTAAACCAAGCGCGCACAATCATTTACACACAGACATCCTACAGGACAAGAAGCTTGGTATTCTGAATCCTCAGGCTCTTTCGACATACTTAGAGAAAGAGCCTGAAGCCATCGCCCATATCATTACCCACAAGTGCCCCGCGTTAAAAATTCAGAACCTCAGCCCCTATGTGAGAAAATCTTACCCTCAGATCGATTCAGCCTTAGATGATCTCTGCTTCAACCCCGAAAAGGCCATTGAGCAGCTAGAGGATTTATCCAATGAATATTTTGGATTTTCTAGCTTTAGAAGCTTTCCAAGAGCCGAAAAGGAAGAAGATCTTTTTGAAAAGAAGGCCCTTCAACTATCGCAAAAAGAAATCGTTGCCTCCGCCCTTCGTAAGGAATCCTTCATTGCGATTCTGCCAACAGGTGGTGGAAAAACTTTCTGCTTCTGGCTTCCAGCTATTATAAAAGCCAGGGCAACCAAAGCGCTCACGGTTGTGGTTTCTCCACTACAAGCTTTAATCCAAGATCATCTACAAAGCTTTAACCGGACATTACGAGACCATTTCCAAGCCCGTTCGCTCTCCAATATTACCTCCAAACCTAAAAGAAGAAAAATCCTAGATGATGTTCGTTATGGCGGTGTCGATCTCTTCTACGTAACTCCAGAGAGTCTCCGATTCCGCACAGTGGAAAATGCGCTAAAACACCGTTATATAGAGCGTTTTGTGATTGATGAAGCGCATTGCATCACTGGCTGGGGCCATGTATTTCGTCATGATTTCTTTTATATTACTCAATTCATTACTCGGGTTACTGACAGTAAATACACAAGATCGATTCCAGTCTCCCTCTTTACAGCAACGGCAACGCAAGCCTGCTTAAAAGAGATCCATGCCTATATTGGAGAATCCTTAGCTCAACCCCTTCAAGAATTCATCGCAGACGCCACCCGAAGCAATCTCCAATACCAAGCTCAATCCCTCAAGGATGAAGATGAGAAACTACAACAACTGCTTCAAATTCTCAAAAATGAAAAAGACGCTACACTCACCTACAATCCAACCAGCACAAAGAGATGTGAAGACATCGCTGAGCATTTATCCGACAGTTTAGCCAAGGAAGTCCTTCCTTTTCATGCGCAGCTAGAAGACCCTGCACAAAGGCCCCAAATTCTCCAAAAATTCATTGATGATGATATTTTTGGTATCGTTGCGACGACAGCCTTCGGCATGGGGATCGACAAGCCAAATATACGCAACGTGATTCATATGTCCCTTTCTCCTAGCCTAGAAGAATATATGCAGGAATCTGGACGAGCGGGACGAGATGGTAAGGAGTCGCGATGCATCGCATTATTTACCGATCAAGACTTCGATGATCTATTTTTTCATCTTATTCGAGCCAAAATAAATCACGCTGAAATACGAAAAGTTTTTCAAGAGATCAAGCACCACAGGGGTCACAGAGTAAAAGAAGAACGAAAAATCTACCTTAGCGCACATCGTATTGCAGAATCCATTGGCATTGCAGAAGAAATGCACGAAGAGGAAACAAAAACACGAGTGCAAACCGCTATATTAGAACTGGAAAGATGTGGCTATCTTAGGCGTGGTTTAAATGACCCTGGAGTGAAATTAACCTCCGTTCACTTCAGGAATATGGAGGAATTTTACCAAACATTAGGACACGCTCTTGATGGTATTTCTCAAGAAAAGAAAGAAACGCTCATTCTCCTTGCCCAAAAATTGATTATGAAATCCAGCTATGCCTACACACTGAGCAATCTGGCTGAATTTCTAAATACCGAACCTGAAGAGATCCTAGAAGCACTACAATTCTTAAACAAAAATAACCTTGTCCAATTACGCGAAGATCTAGAAATCTATCCAAAAGAACATTTTCGCAATATCGTCCGCTCGTTCCCCCCGTTGCTCAATCGGATCGAAGCGTTCATTGGAGTCATACGAAGTTATAATCAAAAACGATTTCATCTCTCCGAATTAGCTGGAAAACTGGGAAAAATAATAGCACTCAAGGAGCTAAATGAGGTTTCTCTTGCTAGGGCCTTTTTTATATTATTAAAGAAGCGTGGGGTGCTATCCTTTAGAAAGGTGGTTGTCAGTAAGAACCTCTATACGCTGGAAGTAGAGAATTTTCACTCACTAACCCTTCACCTCGTATATACTTGCCGTATCCTCAGTGAAACAAGTATCAGGCTGGACGAATTATCATCCAATCATCTAGCAGGAGAGAAACAGAGTTTTCTATTCTGTTATTATGACTTGCGAGATGCCTTGTCAAAAAGCCTAGGTAAGACAATCAGTGTGAATGAACTCGACTCCGTTTTCTTATTTTTGGAAAAAGTGAATGCACTTCGCCTCGGTGGTGGCAAACTCATCCATAATATGCAAATGGAACTCTACCTCCCATTAAAGCTTCCTCCAAATAAACAATATACCAAGGAAGATTATAGCAAAAGAATGGAACCCATGTACCAAGAACAACTCGAAAGTATCCATGCCATGCAATACTTTATGGAACTATTGATCGATGACTCCAGTCGTGCCCAATCCTTCGCTTCTGATTATTTTGCCCTCAACAAACAAGAACTCGTCCAAAAACACGATCTGAGCAAACGCTTTCGACTCCCTGTCTCCAAAAAGAAATATGATCAGATCATGCGAGAGCTCACCCCAGAGCAAAGGACAATAGTCAGCGATACAAAAATGCAGACTGGTATGATCTTCGCGGGTCCAGGAACTGGGAAAACCAGTATATTAATCAAAAAAATTGCTCACATGATCGTGGAAGAAGGCCACCGCCCAAACCACTTTATCATGCTTACATTCACTCGCTCCGCTTGCCATGAATTCCGCTCTCGCTTGAGCCAATTATTAGGGAATCTCTCCCAACAAATTGGAGTCTATACATTTCATGCATACGCCTACCAGCTCATGAGCTGGCACCCTGGAAAAGAGAACGAAACGCTGCACAATATTATCCCTCAAGTCACACAGAGAATCCAAGATGGCATCATCAAAATACCATTAAAAACCGTTCTTATCCTAGATGAATTTCAAGACATAACAGAAGACTCATTCCAGTTTGTAAAAACTCTATATGATCAGCTAAGCGGCCAACAAAACCAAGATCAGACCAACACCGATCTTAAACTCTTAGCAGTCGGCGATGATGACCAATGCATCATGGAATTAACCACGGGAGCTAGTGCAAATTTTCTCCAAAAATACTGTCATACTTTTGGAGAAAAACAGAATAAAGAAATCACAAAATACAACCTATCCTACAACTTCAGAAGTGGCCAAAATATAGTAAACACATGCGAAAAATTTGCTTCAAACATCGTAAATCGGGCACAAGAAAAGATCCCCATGCAATCTTTCCGAAACCAGACAAATGAAGTATTTTTACACCAATACAGCACCCCGCACTGCTTCACCAAAATATCAGAAATTATAAAAAACAGTTATGATCCCGACCGCCACTACAGCTTAACCATCCTCACTCATACCAATGAACAAGTGCTATCCATCTACTCGCTGCTCAAGTCGATTCCCCTACTGAAGAATGAAATTCAAATCCTACTAAAACAAGAAGGCTTCCAACTCTCTATGCTGGATGAGATCCAACAGATCACTCACTTTCTAGAAACAAATATAGGAAATGATTCCCACATCATCGAGCCTCGCTTATTTCAAAAAGCGAAGGAACATTTAGTAGACACCTACAAACACTCAACGAAACTAGGCACTTGCCTAAGACACCTACGAGACTTTGAAACTCGATACCAAACGATTACTCTCTCTATTTGGCACAGTTTTATAAACGAAGTAACGATCGAACAATTCGACAAAGAACAAAGCTCCAAGATTGTAATCTCCACCATACATCGAGCCAAAGGCAAAGAATTTGATGAAGTCCATGTCGTCATTCCCGAGAAACATCATCACGAAAACCCTGATTACTTTCACCGCCTCTATTATGTAGCATTATCACGAGCAAAAACATCATTAGTCCTCCATTGCGCAAGTCCCAATCTTTTCCAACCCATCATTCGAGATTGCACCGCAGTTCATCACCACAAAGGAAACAATAAACCTGAAGCGATCAACCGCATCTTGATAATGACCCTTCCAGACTCCCACCTAGGCTTTTTAGAAAAACAGGAAAACGCAGACCGTCTAAAATATGTAAATCAAGCCAAAATAAGATCCGGCGAGAATGTTGAGATAAAATATTACCAAAGTGAAAATGCCTGGAACATCGTTCATCAAAACAAAGCAATTGGCCAATTCTCCAAAAATTTTGCTAAAAACTATACCCAAATGTTAAATACCCACGATCTACGCTCCGCCACGATAGAATACATAGCCCACTGGCCCAACCAAAACTCCACAAAAACCTCTAAAAACTTCCTGTGTCGCTTAGAATTTTCGACTAGACAACAAAAAGAAGCCTGAAAGAATATACCATTATGAGAAAAATCATTGATCCTGAAATTAGAAAAATCATTGGAGAAGATCACATAGATAAATACATTGAAAACCTTGAGGAGTACGAAGCACGAACTACGCAAGAACGAGAATTCGATAATTATGTGATTTCCCAAATTCAAAAAGGGAAAAAAGCAAAGGTCGCAATCCGAAAAGCTGAAAAGAAAAAAGGAACAGAAACACTTGGCAGGTTTAATTCAGATTTTGACAAAATAGAGTACTT
>PBSV01000025.1 GCA_002726435.1 Opitutia bacterium
TAAAATAATTAAAAGTCAAATTTCGATGATGTTCAGTGGATGTGAAAGGAATCTTGGAAAAAAGTGCCAGGTGTCTTTCTTCCTCTTCATAGGATCCTTCCATCCAATCAGCATACTTGTATTGAGGTCCCTGAGTGACATTAATATCCATCCATAATTCATTGAGAAATGGAAGATCCCCCATTTCCTGAAGGAGAAGAATATCTGGATTCACTTGACGAATGATTGAGCGAAGTGCTCGCTTTTCTTTTTCAGGCTTGGGATAATTCGGTCGCCACTTCCCATTAATACTACGGTCTAAAATCAGGTAATTCTCAACATTCAAAGATGCAATTCGAATGGTTTCCGAAAAGGACAAATGTGAAAATAGCGCCCAGAGGACGCTGAGAAAGAAAAAATTCTTAGCCTCGACCACGAATTATATTCACCAATAATCTCTTGGTCTTGGGGATTTCCAAACGGTCCTTAAAATCTCCAGGGTCCGGCGATCTTCTGGCATTGTAGGCGTCTTCAGTACGATGGGAAAGATGAATGCCCTGGAAAGGAAAAACTCCGCTGTATCCCTTGGACCATGTGAAATACATTCCCCGGGTACTCGCAGGCGTAACTTTTATTTGGTGAGACCCAAATGGTTTCCCCATTAACTCCGCTGATTTAATGGGATTCCATTCAGCACCTTTAAATTTCGACATCACATCGGCCCATTTATTCATCATAGGAATTTTCTGTCTCTTCGCCTCCATTGGATCGATGTACAAACTGCCGTCTCCCACGATGGGCTCGATTTCCTTCAACGACATATTGACAACATCAGGAATAAAATTGGGAGAATAAAACGCAATGCTTAGTGAAGTGGGAAACTTTTCTCCACTTGGTTCATCGACCTCTCCCCAAAAACTCAATCCCTTATGATTAATTTCCATGTTGTATTCAAAGGTTGCACCATTTTCCATCGTTCCTGTCCAAGTGGTACTTTCCCGTTCCATCGAGGCCAGCGGCGGTTCAGAAAATTTCACGATCTGTCGGTCTTTCCAATTGTGGCTCTTATTCTTAGGATCCGGATCGTACCATGCCCGAAAGTAAACGATTAAGGGATTTCGGTCCGCCCGCTCCCCTACAGCAGAACCTTCGGTCTTGGATTCATTTTTTAACCAAACCCTCAGGGATTTACCGTTCGAATTTAAAGCAACATCGTACAGGGCACTTTCAAGCACGGTATTGTATCCTTTCCATTTTCCATCCGCGTATCTGGGAAGTTTGGCTCCGGAAACATAAAGACCATTGCTGTTTTTCTTGCCCTCGGCATAAGGAGAAATCGTAGGGTTCTTAGGTTTTAACTTTTCCTTTAATCGTCTTAGTCCCTCCCCCAAGGCCTGTGACTCGGGACTTAATCGTTCCCAAGCAATCTCGATTGGACGGTTTGGGTTCTGTTTCATTAAAACAATCACGCCGCTGGTTCCAGCATCCACGAAAGCGGCCTCAATTTTGTTACCATCCGCACTCGTCCAACTAAGATAATTCGTAAGGTCCTCTGCCTGTAAATCAGGGACTTTCATATTCTTTCGTTTGTTGGCCAACTGGGATTGCATTTTTTTCTGCTTGGCCAAAAGGTTCTGTAGTTTCTTGGCTAATGCTTGAGAATCATTGGAGAGTTTATCAAGCGGGATGGTTCGCTCGGCCCGTCCATTGTACATCGATAGATTTACATTTCCCCCATCGAGAGAAAGAAACTTGGCACTTATTTTAGTTCCCGTGGAACTAGACCACTCATGCTCTTTATCCAACGAAAGCCCACCTTTTTGAGGAGCAGGTGGAGAAGTGCTCGGAGTGGGTGATGGAGTAGACGCGGGAGAATCTGGTGAAGCTAATTTTTTGGCCAACGCTTGAGAAGCTGGATTAAAAAAAGAGAGGTCCAAGGGGAAATCTTCACCATTCATACGAATTGTGAGAGTTGTGCCGGTTAGAGAAACAAATGAAGCTTGAAGTGTACGACCTTGTGTATCGGTCCATGCATGCATGGTTTCGTCAGCAAATAATTTTCCGCAAAGAACAAGAATCAAAACAAAAGGAGTCAAGAGGAATTTAGGTTTCATAATTTAAGAGGGTTTAATTTTTTGATGAGACTTCTCCCAAGGCAGGTCAACCTTAAGTTTCGTTTGTTCCCACGGTTTGAAGATATCAAAAATCTTCCCGGGGTTTAAAATACCCTTGGGATCAAGAGTGGATTTGATGGCTTTCATAACACCCAACTCCGCATCGTTAAATTGTTCGCGGACGAATGGAGTCTTCGCCAAACCGATTCCATGCTCTCCACTGATTGCACCGTCCAAGGAAATCACCTTGCTCATTAATTGGGACAAAGCATCAACGGCACGGCTAGTTTCTTCCAGGTCATCTTCGTCATACATAAAATTAACATGAAGGTTTCCGTCTCCGCAATGTCCGAAGACACCAATTTTTAATGACGAATCACGACGCAATCCCTCAACGAATTCAACCAATTCGATTTGTCGATTAAGAGGGACCACTACATCCTCATTCAGTTTCGTACTAGCAAGTTGTTTCATCGAAGAGGACCCCTGTCTTCTTACTTCCCATAATTCTTCAGCATCTTTTTCATTTTCTGCTACTCGATAGTCCAAGGCAGATTCTTTTAACCATTGAACTAAATGACATGATTGTTCGGAAATTTCGGAAACTGATCCGTCCAATTCAATCAAGAGAACTGGTCTAGGTTCTATTCCATCAAAAACTTCCTCTTCGACATATTCTTGTAAACAATTAATGGTCCATTTGTCCATATACTCAAGAATTGAAGGTTTGATCCCCATGCGTGACAACAGTAAGGGAGCGGAAAGTGCTTTGGCGTCCTCTTCGAATGCCGCAAGGAAGGTAATTCGATCGGCTGGTTTGCCAACCAAGCGCAGCGTGGCTTCAGTCACAACACCAAGTGTGCCCTCACTTCCTATCCAGAGGTCTCTGAGGTTATATCCTGTGGCAAACTTTCTGGTGCCTCTGCCCCAACGGACTTTTTTTCCGTTCGCCAAATAACCGGACAAAGCCAAAACATAATCCCTTGTCACTCCATATTTCACACAACGCAAACCACCTGCGTTACAAGCCACATTTCCACCTATGGTACAAAAGTCCTTGGACGAAGGATCCGGGGGATAAAAAAGGCCTAATTTACCGACTTCTTTCTGTAGGTCGGAGACAACAACTCCAGGCTGACACCTTACCAATTGATTTTCCTCGTCAATTTCAAACCTATTCAAAGCACTCAAGTCAAGAACCCACCCCCCATAAATTGGGGTCGCCGCACCGGTCAGGCTTGATCCAGCTCCGCGTGTGGTGATGGGAATTTCATACTGATCAGCAAGAGAGAGAACCTCACCCACCTGTTCCGCCTTTTCGACTTTAATGTATGCAGAAAGAGATCCCTGAATCTTCAATCCGTCATGGGAAACTTGTTGAAGTTCGTTTTTAGTTTCACACACCGTCCTACCAAGTTGTTGCTTGAGAATTCCGAGGGCTTGGTCTTGTAATTCCATAGTCAAGACAATCACATTATCAGGAAGAATTATTCCTGGTAAGCAAAAAGCAGTGTTTTAAAAATATAAATCAGGATGCTTTTGTATCTAAACTTAACTTGGTCAGGTTTCTAGCCTTCAACATATTGATGACATCAAAGATTTTTTGGTACCTCAATGAGCGGTCCCCCCTTATATGAATGACTGGTTTTTCTCCCTCGTCTGAGGCGACATCATCCAATCGTAATTCAAGTTCAGATTTTGAAATTGGATTCTGTCCCCAGTGATAAGACCCTTCAGCATCAATAGTGATAAATTGATCTTCTACCTTGGGGGGTAACTGGCTGGAGTCGGAGTCTTGGCTGGGCAAGTCTATCCGATTGAATTGTTCAATCACAGGTGTGGTGATCATAAAAATGATCAGTAAGGAGAAAGCCAAATCAATTAAAGGGGTGACGTTAAGGTCAGAAATAACCGCCAACTTATTTGCCCGTTTAAAATCCCTCGCCATTTTAAGAATCTTTTTCCAGTTCGATTCGATCGGCTAAATTACTCGCAAAGTTCTCCATTTTTGTCATCCCTGACCGTGCCATTCCAAGCAGTCCATTGTAGGCAAAAACAATAGGAATTGCAACGCACAGAGCAGCAACAGTTGTAAGTAAGGCCCCAGAGACACCAGGAGCTAAATGTTCAATCGTGGCTCCACCACTCTCCATAGTTCCGAATGCCTCCATCACACCCCAAACCGTTCCAAGCAAACCGAGAAAGGGTGCACCCGACACGATAGTCGCCAACCAGTACATCTTTGCTTCGTAAAGGTCTCCCACTTCAGCAAGGGCCCGACGGATTGCATTTTCAACATAGTTTATTTTAACTTCACCAGTTGCCTTGGTTCGACGAGCAGCTTCCATAGCCCGTGAGCAAATCAATAGGTAAGGACTTCCCTCACCGCTAAACAAGGCATCGTCGTAGTTGAATATCGAAGGAAGTTCATTAATTCTTTTCTCGTCACGAGCATTATTAATGACCGCTTTTTTAAGCTGACTGTACTTAGCGCACATCAGGCTGACTGCATAGCAATTCATGACCGCAAGGACAAATATGACGACTTTTCCCGCAAAGTTTGAATCAATGAAGTAATCTAATACGCTAGACTCAGCTAGAAAAATCCAATCCGTGTTATCAATATTCATTCCCATTGTATTTAATCCTCATTTTAAATCCACACGGTCTACTCTCATCATTTCCAACCGACGAAATCAACGAAAATTTGCGCAAGGAAATAAGTTAATTCTTTAGTTATCGATTAAGTTTGCTCCAATTGGCAAAGAAATTTAGGCAAGAAAGAGCATGCGTATATCAGAAAATATTTTAACCGAAATCAACCAAAAGATATTTCAAACCAGCGGCAAGAGTTCGGTGGTGGGCTTGGATGGATTTGTCGACAAGATCGTTACCCCAGTCGACAAAAGACATGGACTGGGAGATAATTTTGATCCTATTGACACGATCTCAGCACTCGGCGAAAGAATTTCTGATGCCGCGGGAAAAAGTGCAAATCTAGAACTTTTTCCGCGTTTTGAAAAACTCGGAGGAAATGGTCCAATCATGGCAAACGCGATGCTTTCATTGGGTGTAAAAGTTCGCTATGTCGGAGCTCTCGGTTATCCCGAAATTCATCCGGTCTTCCAAAAATTTGCTGCAAAAACAGATGCTGTTTCCCTCTCTGAACCTGGAATCACAACTGCATTGGAATTCAAAGATGGTAAATTGATGTTGGGAAATACCCGCAGCTTAGAAGAAATTGATTTCGCCCGAATTATTGAATGTTGCGAAGAAGGCCCCTTTTTAGAAATGATGGCTAAAACTGATGTAGTCGCTATCGTAAACTGGACGATGATTCCAAAAATGACCTCGATTTTAGTTCATTTGGTTGATCACATTTTGCCCAATCTTCCACCCCGAGACACACGAACATTCTTTTTTGACCTGACCGACCCGGCGAAACGCTCAAAAGGTGATATTCAAGAAGTGCTTCAAGTCATTTCCCGATTTCAGGCACATGCAGAAGCAACCTTGGGCTTGAATTACAACGAGGCTCTCCAGGTTTGTGATACTTTGGGACTTGAAAGTGGAGAAAAAGAGGAAGAATCCCTCAAATCAATGGCGACCGAGATTAGAAGAAAGCTTGAAATTTCTTGTGTTGTGGTCCACCCGGTTGATTCAGCCGCATGTGCCACCAAAGACGGAGCCTGGTGGTCCGAGGGACCATTTACCGATAATCCAAAAATTACTACAGGCGCAGGAGATCATTTTAATGCTGGTTTTTCCACTGCCCGACTCTGTGGATTTTCGCCGTTAACTTCTCTTGCTTTGGCAACTTGCACATCCGGTCATTATGTCCGAACCGCACAAAGTCCGAGCACGGGACAAGTCGTTGACCTCCTCAAACAAGGAACACTCTCTTAAATATGAGTCATGAAACTGGTATATTAATTTCCTTCGAAGGTTCTGAAGGATGTGGAAAATCAACGCAAATTCGCCGCTTGGCCGATCGTCTTGAAGAAATTGACCATCGGGATGTAGTGGTCACCCGGGAACCCGGGGGCACTGTGGTTGGAGAGGACATCAGGCACTTACTGATGCATGCAGATTCCTCCAAAAATATATTTCCCGAAACCGAGCTTTTGATGTTTGCCGCCAGCCGTGCTCAACTAGTACGCGAAGTAATCTACCCTTCGGTGCAAGAAGGAAAAATCGTACTCTGCGATCGTTTTCTTGATTCCACAACTGTGTACCAAGGAGTTGCAAGGCAAATTGCCGATGATCCAATTACTCAGATCAATGCTTTTGCGGTCGGTGATGTAGTGCCTGATCTCACCGTGGTGATAGACATTCCGGCAGAAGTGGGCTTGGAAAGAATCAAACACCGTGTTTCCGATATGCCAGACCGGATGGAACAGGAAAATGTAGAATTTTATGGAAAAGTTCGAGAAGGCTACCTGCATTTAGCAAAGAGTTTACCCGATCGATTTTTCGTGGTTGATGGATTGGGAGAGGTCGATGACATTGAAATTTTAATTTGGAACGAAATTCATTCCCGATTTTTTTCTGAAGATTAGAGCCTTACTCCAGTGGTATTAGGCTCAACTCAAGAACTTAGTTCAACACTCGCTCAGAGATTTTCTAAAAATCTCCTACATCATGGTTTAATTTTTCAAGGTGATCCGATTGAGATCGTTGAATCTCAAGCATTTAAACTCTCAAGATTTATTCTGGGAGTGCCGGAGAGTTCCTGGGAACACCCCGACTTATTTCACCTGCGGCCAAGTGGGAAAATGAGAATTATTTCAGTGGAAAAAACGAGGACTCTCATTTCCGACCTCAGTCGTACTTCCAATCAGGGAGGAGCCAAAATCGCATTGATTCATGATGCTGATAGAATGAGGAAAGAAGCAGCGAATGCCTTTCTTAAAACCTTGGAAGAACCACCACCCGGCACATATTTATTTCTTCTTACCACCCGTCCAAATTCGATGCTTGCAACGATCAAAAGTAGGTGTCTTACCGTCAGGTTAAAAAAACAAAAAGAACCGATTAATAAGGAAGACTGGTTGGTATGGACTCAAGCTTATGAAGCTTGGATTCTTTCGCTGCTTGATCGGAAGTCCTTGGCAAACGATCGAACTTCGCCGGTCTTCGGTGCCTTTGGTTTAACTTCTGGACTGCTCAAAATTATCCATGATAATTCCGATAATGAATCCAAGAAATCCATCAAGTCCTTGACCGTGATTATGGATGAAAAAGAAAAAGATGCATGGGAAACAGGGGTGAGAAAAAGAGTAAGAGCACAATTTCTTTGCGAGCTCGCTGATGTGACCAGAGAAATCATTATCCGAAATAAAAATGAAAATCTTCCAATGAATGAACTCGGGCCCAAGCTTGCAAAAGTAGTGCAGAATCTTGAAAAAAACACCCGTCTTATGGAAGTAAATTTAAAGGACGAAGCAGCATTGGAAGATTTTTATCTTACCTCACTTCGTATTTGGTCCTCAAAATAAATGTAAAAGACTGCTTGAATATAAAAATTTAATTTATGAGTACAATTTTTCAAAAAATCATTGATGGTGAAATTTCAGCCGATGTAGTCTACGAAGACTCCGAGTGTATCGTGATTCATGATGTGGCTCCACAAGCCCCGATTCACATGCTTGTAATTCCAAAAAGGCTAATTCCCCGTGTTGGGCTGGCCACCGAGGAAGATCAGCAAATTCTCGGCAAACTTCTTCTCGTTGCTGGAAAAATTGCCAATTCTGAGAACTTGGACGGTGGGTTTAGGATCGTAATTAATAACGGAGCAGACGGGGGAGAAAGCGTGCCCCACTTACATGTTCACGTTCTTGGCGGAAGAGCTATGAAATGGCCTCCCGGTTGACAAAATAGAGTATTTTCATGAAATTTTTATTTTCTCTTTTAGCAAGCCTGACTTCGACAATATTGGTTGCTGATGAAGTCAAAACTTCAGACGGCTCGGTTATTCAGGGAGTTATCATTGGAATGGATGACGGAAATCTTTCGATTAAAACTGCATTTGCCGGGGTGCTCAAAATCTCCGAAGATCAGATTTCCTCACTCTCGAGCGAGAAAAAAATTATGATCCGTCTTGATGATAATCGTACTTTCAATGGTCAGGTACTTTCTCAGGAGGAGGGACGTTTCTCGCTGTCCGAACAACCTGAAGTCTTTGCATTTCCAGTAGTTCAACACCTTTGGCCCGAAGAAGCAGACGATCCATTAATTTTGGAAGTTAAGAAAAAAGCGGAAGCAATGCTCATGCAATGGAAGCACTCTCTTGGCTTCGACCTGACTGGGGCTTCGGGGAATACTGAAAGTTTTGGTCTTGGAATCCGACTCGACAGTGGGTTGGGAAATAAAATCAGGGGTTATGATTTTTATTTATCCTATAACAATTCAACTAAAAAAAACACGACTATTGAAGATGAGACAAAATTAGGCGTTGAATATGATTCTCGTTTCTACGAATCCTTGGCATGGTATGCAAAGAGCGATTTTGAAAATGACCGATTGGAAAATGTCGACCTTCGTGCCACTGCTGCTCTTGGGCTAAAATATTCATGGATAGATAAAAAAAACTACCGTGTCTCTGCCCGTACTGGTGCGGCATTTCGCTTCGAAAAATTAAATACTTCTGATAAAGATGGAATCAATGATCCGGCAATCGATCTGGGCTTGGAATATTCCCAGCAGATCAAGGATTCTCTCTCTTTGGAAAGTGATATTTCCTTTGTACCCAGTTTCAATGATTTCTCGGATTATCTAGTTTCGAAAGACACAGCCTTGATTTTTCCTCTCGATCNTAAATTGAATTGGAATTTAAGATCCGGNCTAAGCGGTACCTATAATTCGACCCCTCTTACAAAAAACGAAGAATTAGACCTAAAATATTACCTNCGCCTGGTATATATGTTCAAATGATACTAATTATTTCTGATCGAATCTGGAAGAATTTCCCAGAAGATTGATAATTCTCCTAAAAAAGAAGCAACCTGCCCAAGAAACATGAATCCAACGCCAATGAGGATGAGGATCACCCAAAGTCTGGAAATATTATGCTTCATTATTCTTGTTCAGTATCTGAAGTGATGGTTCTTCCTTTTTGCTGAATCCACTTCAGTGCTTCCTTATATCTTTGTACATCTTCAGACTGACTGTCCCCCTTCCATTCCCGCCCCCTTCCTTCATTCCAATCTTTTATCTTCTCAAATAACCCTTTGTTTAATCCTTCCCTGTTTTCGAATGAATTAACTGATCGATCTTGAAAAATAAATTCTCTCAATGAATCGTAGGACCGGGAACTCCCTATCAATGGGGGTTCAATTGCCGATGTCTTGCTATTAGTTACAGCTCTCTTTTCACTCCCCCTTTCCTTCCAACCTAATTCGATTTGGTTCCCTGAAGATGAAGAAGGATTTTTTCTTTCTCTCCATGAAAATTCTTTCTTTGATATTTTATTACTCTCATTCTCTTTAAATTTATTTTCCGGAATATTGTTCTGCTCTGAAAGTAACTCTTTATTTGGGGAAGAGTTCTTGGATTCTTTGTTTTTGGAAACAGAAAAATCTAGTGCAGATTTCCATTCGTTTTTAGATAAGCCGATTTTTAATTCCTTGCCCGCACTACGATTCAAATCTTCCGGGGATGCAAGAAAGTTTCCAGCATCCACATCTTGAATCTTTCCGTCCTGGTTTATTAGCTTTTTACTGGAAGTGGATAAAATGTTATTTTGCGAGGTTTTTCCCAATATTTCTGATTCAAAGAATTTATTTTTATTAGGACCCATGTTTGAGTCCACATCGACAATTTCTGATTCAAAAAATTGTTTGATTTTAGTTCCATCCTTCAGATTTTCTAGGGACTCTATTTTCTTTGAGGGATCGTCTCGGATGAATGTATCAGTAGGGAAAGATTGTTGATCTTTAGAACTCGTTAGAGAGTCGGTTGAACCATTTTTAATTGTCTTTTCTTGTTTCTTAACCGTTTGATTGGACTTTTTTTTTGGTTCATCTTTTTGTTTCGATTTTTTTTCAGTTAGGGATATTGCATCTGCAACTAAATTCGAGATCCGGCTCGAATTTTCGTCCTCTAATTTGCGAGTTTTGGAAGTCGCACTCTTGTCTGTGTTATTGGCCTTCTGCGAACATCCTCCGAGGTATGCAAGTACCAAAAAACAGATCGTGTATCGCATCAATTCACTCTTATTCTTCCGATGCATCATCATTGAATGGACTCAGTGCTTCAGTCAACAAATCAATTGCTAACCGCAAAGAAGCACCGCCGGGTTCAGCAGATGAAGCTTGGATGGAAAAACTGGCATTTTTTGCGTTTTGCACCCTGCTGCTTGTTTGCAGAGAGTCAAACCCTTCGAATCCAGTCGAGTGATCTAAATCAATTCGCTCGAGTAAACCCACTACGGATTGATAATCCAAACGTTGAAGAAAAATTTCCACAAATTCCCCAAAAACACCATCTAGTGAGGAGCCACTTGCTCCCTCCCTGAATTCATTCAACAATCCAGCTACTTTTAATCCAAAACCAGCGTCAATCATTTCTTTTTTAAAATTGTATTCACCAACTACTGCCCAACTTCCAGCATCAGCTTCTCCCTTTAAGCTGAGTTCGAAATCGAGAAAATCCCGAAACGCATTCCACAACTCGGTTTCTCCGACCGTTTTGGTAAACTTTTCAAAGAAGTTCTCCCCGTGTAAAAAGAGCCCAATATCATAATCATCAGCTCTTAATTGGGAGGCTAGTCCTGTATGCATATTTGTGGTTCCTTGTCCGAACGAAAAGACCCCTTCCATCTCTGCATCCAAGAAACTCGGATTCGCTTGATCCGACCACCATGAGCTCATTAAAACCAAGCAATTCTGATCCAAACCAATTGAAATGTGAGCGGTTTTGTGATGAATGGAGTAAAACTGAGGGGACTGGTTCTCGCGGATACGCCACAATGGATTTTCCGACTTTAAATCTAGTTGCTTGAGAATAAATTCCTTGAGGTTTGATTCATCGGAAATCGGAAAGACAAGACCAAATAAAACATCCCCCGACCTTTCCTCTCGGAAGTTCTGGTCAGGCAATTGAAGGAAGTAAAGAACTCTTCCATTAGGCTGAACTCCACAGGCACTTGGATCCCAAGCAAAATCCTTGATGAATGGAGCTCTAACCTGCAAGTCGTTTGAAATGATCTTAGGCAAACCCACTTCTTCCATCATTCTCAATCCCGAAAAACTGATCACTCCAAAAGCACTTTCTGGCACATACGCGAGGGCACGGTCATCCGTTTTCCTCGAAGAGAGCTCACTGATTAGGGAGGCTTTGGAAGATTGGAGGGAAGAGGTCTCTCTCTTTGAATCTGGCAAAATATGATAGATTCCATACAGCACCAATCCACCGACTAGGAGAACTAATAAACCATTTCCTTTTTTCTGAGTCTCTTTGTTGGGGGACTCCAATTCATTACTCACCTCGTCATTAAGTCCTTGGCTTCCTCGAATCAAAGATGCATTAAATGCAATGACTAGGGTGACCGCGAGCGGGTCGAATACTAAGACTAAAATCAGAATGAACCACTTGACCACTCGATTAACCGCTCGAGTTAATGCCTCTTCAATCAGGATTGGATTTTCCGTTGCTTCTGCTTCTGCAACTTCTGAATCAAAAGCTCGGGCGACGAACTTAAAGGAACCAATATCAGTGGCTCGGATTTTACCTTCAATCTCCAAAATCTTTTGCTCCGCTTCTTCCTTCTTGATTTGTAAACCACTCTTTTTTTCTTCCAATTCTGCAGAACTGTCAGGACCAAAAACAGAACTCATTTCACTCATGGAGGTAATTTTTCGACTCGCTTCGGCAATTTCAGATTCAAGTGACTGAATCCTTTCGTCGACGGAGGCACGCGCTTGTTGAAGATTTTCCAACACCGTTCTTACATTGCCTGCCTGTTCGGCTCCACCAGTGGTCAAGCCAGTGATTTTTTGATTGGCGTCGGTAATCTCAGCTTGGATCGCCTCAATTCTTGAGTCTAACGAGGAATACCTTTTTTCTAAATCATCCCTTGCTTTCTGAGCGACTGCGTTAATTTCAGTCAGACTAGCCCGCAACCCCTCCCTTTCACTGGCTTGGGTCTTTAATAATTCCGCTGCTTTCTTGAATCCATCCTCCTTCAAGAATCCGCCTGGACCCTTGTCCTGGTATATTTTTACAGAAGCATCCAGTTGAGCGATTCTTTCCATAATCTCGGCTTCTTTCTGCATTTCCTTGGCAACTCTTTGGTCGACTTCTTTTTTATTCGCTCTTCTTTGCTCTTCCAGTTTTGAGATGTCTCCTCTTCTTACCTCAATTACTTTCTCCAACCTCTTTTTTTCCTCTTCCCGGCGCTCACGTTCGCCTACGATCATCTCATCGGTCTCCTCTGCCAGGCGGGCTTTTGAATCTTCCGCCGAGGCGATGTCCTTTCTTCTTTCCTCGATGTATTTTTCTAGCCTTGTTCGTTCCTCACTTTGTTTTTCTTCTCTTAGTAAAGAACCCTTTTGACCTGAGTTTTGATAAGCTTGAATCAATCGATCGTATTCCCCCTGCTGTCTCTGTAAACTCACGATCTCCTTTTCGTATCCTTCAACTTGGCTCAAAGTTTGTTCGAAAGCCTGCGATAAATATCCGTAAATTCCAGCAGAAGTTATTCCGATCAAGAGCACGACAGCCCCTAGCAGATAGGTTCGCAGAGTCGGGTTACAAGTTTTCCAATGACGATAGAGAAAAGAGGCGGCAACCAATTTACCAATCTCCAAACTGGATGCCATGATAATGATCGGAATGGTGAAGGAACTTACTGCACCAAAAGTTAACGCGATCCCTCGAACGCTGAAATAGGCAGCACACCCCGCTATGAAAAGAGCGGAAGCTCCGATAACAAGGGTAAAGGGATTCATAGTTTTTTTTCTCAGATTTAGCTAAATTTGAAAACAAGAACTTATTCCCATGAACAAAAGTTATTCACGGAAACTCGTTTTCCATTTTCAGTATCCTTGAAACTCCCTTTGATGGGTTACGGATGGATTATCACGGGTATTTTACAAGCTTGGATTGGGTAGTGGTGGGAGGTTATTTACTGCTCACCACTTGGGTGGGTCATAAACTGAAAGGAAAACAATCCACCATCAAAGATTTCTTTCTTGGTGGTCGATCCCTACCTTGGCTTGCGGTATCTGGGTCAATCATCGCTACTGAAATCAGCGGAGTCACCTTCATTGGAGTTCCAGGAATGATCTATGCGGCGGGTGGGGACTTTACTTATTTACAGTGGGGAATTGGTTCAATCATTGCACGAATTTTAGTGGGTATCTTTTTTGTGCGGGTTTTTTATCAAAGAGAAATCTACAGCCCCTATGATTATATGGGCAACCAACTTGGTGAAGGGGCAAAACGACTGGCCACAATAATTTTCATGATCGGAGGGATACTTGGACAGAGTGTGCGAGTGCTGGTTGCCGCCTTGGCACTGAAAGTGGTCACTCCGCTCGATTTCAACGAATGCATCTGGATTATTGGCTTGTTTGCAATTGGGTGGACATTGATGGGAGGAATGCGCACCGTCATATGGACCGATGTGATGCAATTTTTTCTTTTTGTCGGTGCGGGCTTATTCTCATTGTTTTGGATTCTTTCCAATCTGGATGGTGGATGGACTCAGATGTGGGAAATTGGAAACCGTGAGGAAAAATTCACATTCCTAAACCTTACTCGTGACCCAGCGGTTGGTTTTACCCTTTGGGTAGCTATTCTCGCTGTGCCATTTCAAAATCTAAGTGCCTTTGGGGTTGACCAACTAAATGCCCAAAGAATGTTTTGCTGTCGAAGCGCAAAGGATGCAAGGAAGGCTATGATTACAAGTTCAGCCGCCCTGCTTTTGACTTCTCTAATGCTTGTGGTCGGGGTTGCGCTTTTCGCCTATTACGAACCAATGCGAATTGCCGGGTTGGAACCGGGAATCTTTTCCGTAGACAACAACTATGTTTTTCCAGTCTGGATTGTGACCGAGCTACCCGTGGGATTGCGCGGGCTCATTTTGGCTGGAATCTTCGCAGCCGCAATTTCGAGCCTGGACTCAATTTTAGCTGCACTATCTCAAACCTCTCTTTCGTTATTTCGTGATCAAAAAAATCAGGGACAACAGGAAAAAGAGAACCTCATGCTCTCACGCTGCCTGGTCTTTGGTTGGGGAATTATTCTCTCTTTCTTTGCGGTTGAGTTAGATTCACTCCGAGGCAAGGTCAATGTGGTGGTTTTGGCCTTTGGCATGATTTCTTACACCACCGGTCCGATGCTGGGCATGTTTTTGGCTTCCTTGCTTAGTCCGAGGGCAAGTACATGGGGACTTACTCTTGGATTCTCTCTCTCCTTTCTTCTAGTGGCTTACTTAAGACCAGATTTTTATCAGGTATTGATCAATTTTGAATTAATTAGTGTCGAACAAGCCGTAGAATGGAATGGTTTAAAAAAGACGGATGGTCAATTAGCCCCTAAAATTAATACCGCATGGGCATGGCCGGTTACGGTTTTTCTTACTTGGGGTTGCGGTGTATTGATTCCCAGGAAGGAAAAAAAATCGTGAGTGTGATTCCTTCTATTTTCCCCGAGCCTCAAAGCTTAAAGGCTTTGGAAGGAAGTCTCTTGCGCCCAAATTCTTTCTCTTTCCAAGTAAAAGAAAAAGACTTCCATAAGACCTTTTCTTTCTTTCAAAAGGAACTCAATTGTTTGGGTGGTTTGGAATCCCCGACAATTACAATCAGTAAATCAAACCATTTGTCTCCCGAAGCTTATTCGCTAAAAATTATTCCTTCCGGGATTTTACTTCAGGCAAACCAAGCGAATGGAATTTTTCATGGAATTCATACTCTCATGCAAATTCTTGAGAGTCCCTTTTGCAGGGAAACCATTCCTTGTCTCGAAATCGAGGATTCACCAAGTCTTAAGAAACGTGGATTCATGCTCGATCTAAGTCGCTGCAAAGTCCCGACTATGAAATCACTGTTTGAACTAGTGGACCTCCTTGCAAGCCTCCACTACAATGAGCTACAGTTGTACATCGAGCATACTTTTGCTTTTGCTGATCACGAAACAGTTTGGAGAGACGCTTCTCCCCTGACGGGAGAAGAAATTCAATTGATCGACCAATACTGTCGTGACCGTTTCATCGAGTTGATTCCCAACCTGAACTCCTTCGGACATTTCGAGCGCTGGCTGAGACATGAGCCCTACAAGCATTTGGCAGAGTGTCCCGACGGGTTTCGCCGGGATGAACCCTTTATGGAACGGGACCATGGATCCACTTTGAAACCCAACCAGAGAAGTTTGGATTTCGTTGATTCTCTCTACCAAGAATATCTCCCCCATTTCACTTCCAATCAATTCAATGTCGGGATGGACGAACCTTGGGAACTAGGTCAAGGATGGAGTCGGAAGGAAGTCGAAGGAAGGGGCCGAGATCAAGTCTACCTTGAGCATTTGGAAGGGATTCGAAAACTGGTTGAAAAACATGGAAAAAAAATGCAGTTCTGGGCGGATGTTTTGCTCGAAAAACCAGAAAATGCGAAACTGTTACCTGATTCTGCTTCTCCGGTTATTTGGGGCTATGAGGCAGATCATCCTTTTCATGAACAAGCGAAGGCAATTTCAAAGAGCGGTTTGTCTTATCGAATTGCTCCTGGTACCGGGACATGGAGAAGTTTTTCGGGGCGTTGGTCCACCGCCCAAGCAAACTTAAAGTCTGCAGTCATGAATGCCCTTCAGCATAAGGCTGAGGGGATTTTGCTAACCAGTTGGGGAGATTGTGGAAATCATCAACCTTGGCCTATCCACTACCCTCCTCTCTTTCTGGCTGCTCAACTCGCATGGTCCGGAAAAGAGTGTGAGCCTAAAGTATTTGCTTCGGAGATGGATCGTAAGCTTATCGGTGATGGTGAATCAGGATATTCCGAATGGATGCTCGACTTTGGATTACTCGATCAAGTCATTGGTTCCGATATCCACAATGCCAGCCTCACCTGGAATTTACTCTTTAGTCCACAACCGGAAATTCTTCCAAAATTCGTTCGGGAAAATTTTTCTGAAAATTCTTTGGAAGCAGGCATGCAACATTTGAGAATTTTGGAGCATCAATTGTCGGAGATTTCAAAATCATCCGGATCGCAAAAAGTAGGTGAGGAACTTTCAATCGGGCTTGAACTCTCAAAAATCGCCTTAGGCAAGGGATTAAGCTTTATATCTGGGAATTATCAAAGCTTCAAGATTCCCTCGGATCTCGCAGATCGATTTGAAGATTCCTGGTTGGCACGGGCAAGACCCGGTGGATTATCCGAAAGCCTGTTGCTTCTCAGGAGTGCTCTTTTCCCGGATCAGAACGCTGCTTAATTCTGGTAAATCTTTGGCCACCGCATCAGCCAATATTCTTCCTTTCGGGGTCAGTGATACTTTCCCTTTTTTACTCTCACACAATCCTTCCTTCCCTAAATTCAGAAAGAAACTGGCCACCGGATCAAATGCAGTAAGAGGCAAAGAAAAATTCTTTGCGAGGATTTTCAAGTCCACACCCTCGTTCAATCGAAGGCCAAAAAGCACTGCGTCTCGAGCTAATTCAAATTTGCTCAAATTTTGATACTCTTGATATTCAATTTCAAGGTTATCATTCAACTGGGTCGACCAGTGCTCAAGGTTTGAAAGATTCTTTCTTCTAACTCCTTGATACTGGGAGCATGCGGAAGGACCATAACCAAGCCATTCATTCATTCTCCAAGTATTAAGATTATGACGACATGCGAACCCCGGTTTCGCAAAATTCGAAATTTCATATTGTTTATAACCATGCCGGGGCAGAAAATCCCACGCTTTTTCGTAAAACGAAGCCTCTTTCTCCGAATCCAAAGGAATCTTGCCTTTTGCCATTTTAACATACAATGCAGTATCTTCCTCGAAAGTTAGGCAGTAAGTAGAAAGATGATCAGGTTGTAACTCAATCGCACGAATCATATCGTTTTCCCATTGTTCAAGAGTCTGACCCGGTGCCCCGAATATCAAGTCCAAGTTTACTGATCGAAATCCGATCTCCCGAATCATTTGGAATGCGTCGACCGCTTTACTTACTTCATGCATTCTTCCAAGTTCCGACATCAATCCGGAATCAAAAGTCTGAACACCTAAAGAAATGCGATTTATTCCAATCTCTGAAATGGCTTCCAATTTTTTGCTAGTAATTTCAGAAGGTGCCACTTCCATTGAGCACTCGGCATCTTCTTGCAAGTCCTGTGAATTGATTATGTCGCCCAATCGCTTAATCTGATCGACTTTAAGTAACCCCGGGGTTCCGCCGCCAATGAAAACAGTTGAAAAAGAATGATTAGCTGGAAATCGCTCGACTTCCTTTTCCAGGCCATTAAAGAAGAGATCAAATCCCTTTTTGCTTGGTCTCTCTTGATAAAATGCGCAAAAGTCACATGTGGTAGAACAAAATGGAACATGCAAATACATACCGAGATCGGAATTATTTCCTGTTTTCTCTTCTCTTTCGGGCATCTATAGAGCTCCCTTTACATTATCAGAATAATTAATCATGAACATCATCCTCAAACTACTCGCTTTTCTCACCTTGTCAGCAAGCTTGTTTATTTTTACAAGCTGCAAACGCCCAAGTTTTATCAACCTGACTGCCACTAACATCAGTCAGAATCCATCGGGTATATACACCTTACAAACAGAAATCGACATACAAGATAGAAAAGTTCAGAAGGATAGTATAAAAGTTTCTGCCATCGTGGGCGGAGAATCAATTCCCATGGTTAAAGATCCGGTCAATACATTTCTTTGGAGTTGTGATTATAAACTTCCGAGTGGGTTTGACGAGGCGACCTATTATTTTGAAGCCGAATACATCACCACTCAGGACAATGGAAATCAAGCCGAAAGATTGGTCAAAAGTGAATTGCAAGTATTTCGGCTTGAAAATCGATATGTCGGAAATCTTGCCTCCTACCGTGGTCCAGTCGGGGCTGAAATTGCGGTGCAGGGCCGCGGTTTGACCAAATACGATTCTATTGTTCTTGGTGGCGAAGAAACCAGCACCCGGTATCTTTCCGAAAATGAGCTTCGCTTTAACATTCCTCCCCTACCTGCCGGCATTGACTATCCAGTCCAGCTAATTGGAGGTCCTCATGGGGCACTGGATGTTGGAAATTTCAGAATCGACGAAAGCATGCTCGGAGTCGTTCCCAGTGCTCTGGAAATCCAATCCGGAGATTCCGCAACTATCCTTTTCAAAATTGATTATGAAGCCCCCAGTGGTGGAATTTCGATCGATGTAAAGACAAACATTCCCTCATCGGTCATAATGCCGGAAGCTTTGATTTCAGAAGGTGATAAAACCGTAAACATTCCCATTCGTGGTGGTGAACCCGGGGAGGGGAAACTTATAGTTACCGCTCCAGGTTATGATTCCGTCGAGGTTCCAATCCGGGTTTTCTAAAACAGCTCGACTCTCTCTGTTCCAATGAGCGATACCGCTGGAGCGGTTGGATTTAGCATTTCCGTTGTCATCCCCTGCCTCAATCGAGTCATTGAACTTCAGCGGGCACTCAAGTCCATTTATCAACAGACAAAACAACCGGATCAAATTATCGTCGTTGACGATGGCTCGGAGCAACCCCTCGAACCACAAATAAGCCCCTTCTTTCCAAAAGTTGAATGGCTTACACAAGAGAACCGGGGTGTTTCTTCCGCTCGTAATTTTGGAATTCAAAATGCCTCTGGTGACTGGATCGCCTTACTTGATTCAGATGATGAGTGGACTCCTGAAAAATTGGAATCTCATATTTGGATTCACCAACAAAAACCTGACTTACTTGCCTCTCACACAAACGAAATTTGGATCCGTAATGGCAACCAAGTAGTCCCACCGAAATACTTGGACAAATCCAATCATGAACTTTTCCAACGCTCACTTACACGCTGTTTAATATGCCCATCCTCCGCATTTATTCATCGATCTATTTTTAGAAAAATTGGTTCTTTTGATGAAACCCTAACTGCTTGCGAAGATTATGACTTTTGGCTTCGCTTGTTAGCAGAAGAAGAAAAAATTGAACTCATAGATAAAAAACTCACAATCAAGCATGGTGGCCATTCCGATCAACTTTCCGCTACCACTTGGGGAATGGATCGATTTCGTATCAAATCCTTGGAGAAGTTACTGGATCATTCCAAACTCTCTGTGCATCAAACTCAGGCAATCCTCGAAACCTTGGTTAAGAAATCAGGGATTCTCATTCAAGGTTCAATAAAAAGAGGGAGGAATGACCAAGTCCTCGAATACAAAAAAAAGAAGGCGATTTTCCACAAGATGATTGAAGCAGAATTCGCAAAAAGTAGCTCATGAATTTTGTCGTCGCCCTGCCTACAGAAGCCAAGCCTATTGTAGAAGCTTTTGGTTTGAAGAAGTATTCGCAAAAAACCCCATTTCCAATGTACAAAAACGATCTTCATACTTTGGTAATTTCGGGAGTTGGTAAAAATAGAGCGTCAAGTGCGACAGGGTATCTACTTGGACGAAATCAATCGACCTGTCCAGTCTTCCTAAATTTCGGAATTGCGGGGCATGGGAGTCTTCCTCTGGGGTCCGCTTTTTTGGCTACCCGAATAATCAGCGACCAAGAGTCTGAAAACTACTATCCACCACAAATCATTAGCTCTCGAATTAGAAAGTCACCTCTGTGCTCGGTTTCGAAGCCAGTTACTGACTATCCTGAAGAGATTGGCTATGACATGGAGGCTCATGCCTTCTTTGCCACTGCATGCCTTGGCACTACCCGGGAACTAATCCAGGTATTCAAGGTTGTATCCGACAATCCGAATCATTCGATTGCACAAATTGATGGCGATCAAATCACTCAGCTTATTGCTGGGAGCCTCCCTGATTTCCAAACCATTTGCGGTCAACTTCAATCAATGGAAAAAGAAATCAATCCGAAATCGGAAGAAATCGAATTTAAGACTATCGGCTATTCCATTCATCCCTTTTCGCAGACTCAGCGCCACCTCCTCGATCGGCTCTTTAGACACGCCCACTCGCTTGCAATAGATCAGTCCATAATTTTGGCCGGGCTACGGTCCGGAAAGTCGGCCAAAGAAGCAATTCGTAATCTCGAAAAAATTCTTGAGCCCCATCGTGTAATCAAATGATTGATCAAATCTATTTTGAAGAGGAGATTGAGGATCACCCGCGGACTCAGGAATTTTTTGCACGCTTCCCCAAAGCCACTCTTACTCCCTGCCTTCATTACAAAGAGGTATTCAATCCAGTCGGCCAAAATTTTAGACTACAAAAACAAAAGCCCGGCCTCATTCTCGCAAAGCAAAATGGGAAACGCATTCAATCTATTCCCGAAAGTTATGGGATTGGAGGGAAGCAAAATTTTTACTTCTCACATTTACTGAATTGTTTATACGACTGTCGTTATTGTTTTCTTCAGGGAATGTATCCTTCCGCCCATTATGTATTATTTGTAAATTACGAAGAATTTTGGGATGATATTTTTGAAAAAACCAGCCAGAGTTCAGAAATACCGACATGGTTCTTTTCCGGGTATGATTGCGACAGTCTCGCGATGGAATCAACGACTCGATTCGTCGAATTCTTTCTTCCGCTTTTCGCCAAGAATCGCAATGCACACCTTGAATTAAGGACCAAAAGCGTAAACATTAGAACTTTAAAAAAGTATTCACCCAGCCCCAACATCGTAACCGCATTCAGTTTTACGCCAGAAGAAATAAGCGAACAACTGGAAAATGGAGTCCCCAAAGTCAAATCCCGTATCAAAGCCATGCTGGAACTTGCTCGTCAAGGATGGTTAGTTGGAATTAGAATCGATCCTGTAATCGACTGTATCGATTTCGAAAACCGGTATGCTAAACTTTTCAATCAGTTGATAAAAGATTTACCTCTTCCTTCACTTCATTCTGTATCACTAGGAAGTTTTCGCATGCCCACATCCTTTTTTCGCAGAATTGAAAAACTATATCCTCACGAACCTTTGTTTGCCGGAAAACTAACCAATAAAAATAACTCAACCACCTATTTACCCGAACTCGAACACAATCGGTTACAGGTTTGCAAAAAATTATTGCTTGATCTCCTGCCTCAGGAAAAACTCTTTCTTTGTGAAATGAATTCATCATCACCATAATTCATGGTTGATTCTCCGATTGCCTTTTTCAAGTTCTTTGCTTACAAGGACAAAATGGTTTGCCACCTTAGCTCAGTTGGTAGAGCGCCTCACTTGTAATGAGGATGTCGTCAGTTCGACTCTGACAGGTGGCTCCATTTCAATCTTTTTCCGTATTCGATTAAACTTACATCAGAATAGTCTCAATTGTGAAGTCCCAATCAATATGAATAGTGTATTCGTTTCTAAATCTTACACTCAGAAAGACATTCACCGCGAAAATTCGCTTTTATCCCCCTTAAGTTTAAAATTCTTTCCGATCTTCCCGCTGTTTTTTCTATTTTTCTCGTGCACGCAGACGGATGTGGAAGATGGTGCGGGAATACGATCCATTGAGATGGTAGAGGTAATTGAAGAAAACGGAATGATTTACATACCAGGTCAATCCTACAGGAGGGGGAATGAATTCAATCCTGGGAACGGACAGATGTATCCGGAAGAGTCTCCGATTCATCAAGTTGAGGTATCCAGTTTTTGGATCGATAAATATGAAATTACAAACGCGGAATTTAAAAAGTTCGTTGATGAAACTGGATTCATTACTTTTGCTGAAAAACCACTAGACCCGACGGAATTTCCAAATGCACCCCCTGATCAAATGATTCCAGGAGCAACCGTGTTTTCGCCTCCTCGAAAAGAAATTGATCCTTGGGCGACCGAAGATGCTTGGAGATGGTGGTCTTACCGTAAAGGTGCTTGCTGGAGACAACCTGAAGGTGATGGTTCGAACATTGCGCAGAGAATGGACCACCCAGTAGTTTGTGTAAATGTAGATGATGCAAAAGCTTATGCAAAATGGGCGGGGAAAAGATTGCCCACAGAAGCAGAATGGGAACTCGCTGCCCGAGGAGGGTTAAAAGATAAAATGTTTTGCTGGGGCAATGATCCCAAACCAAAAGGTTTGTGGATGGCAAATTGCTTCCAAGGTAGATTTCCCGCAAAAAACTCTGCCCAAGATGGATATTTGGGAACCGCACCAGTTGGCTCCTTTCCACCGAACGGATATGGGCTCTTTGATATGTCTGGAAATGTTTGGGAAATTTGCAGTGATTTCTATCACCCTGCTTACTATCAATCTTTCATTACCGATCCAATGCCTAATCCTCAAGGTCCAAACGATGCGATCACCAGCGATGAACTTCAACACTTCAATCGATATGGTACTTGTCCAAAACCACGTGAGGGAACGAGCGAACTTACTTTTTTATATGTTAGCAAAGGCGGATCCTTTCTTTGTCATTGGGATTATTGTCTTCGGTATCGCCCTGCTGCCCGACACTACGCCGAGAATCTTTCGCCAACCAATCATGCTGGTTTTCGCTGCGTCAGAGACGAGAAGTAATCTTAAAATCTGCCAACAAGGATCTTGTTATTTTTTTTAGTTAATTAATTTGCCGCATATATCAATCATCATCTTTTATAATTTGTAATTGCCCATCGAATCAAAAAAAATGTGGGAATTTCATTTTTTCAATACAATATACTAATGTATGTAAAATTTATTCTAAAAAACGAGTTCATTACTTCTGAATCTTTGACACTAGCCATGAAAAAACCTAATCCAATCACTACATGTTGAGATTTCCTAAAATACTACAAATTTATCTTGCGGTATCAGATCAATTATAACAAATTTATAACAATGAAAAAGTTTATTGCCTGCTTTTGTTTTTTATATCTGTCTGCAAATTTGTTCGCGAACGCGGAAAGGGACTTTCATTCGAAAAATGGACAGAAAATTAATGGTCTTGTTGAAAAATTTTTCCCTAACGGTGATATCCTCCTACGACGAACGATCGACAATCAATTATTTAGGATCAAACTTGATATTTTCACCGAGGATGATCAGGCATTCGTGAAAAACAACTTTGCACCTAACCGCGAATTACTTCCTGACTTTAAACTTCCCCTATCCCAGAGCGATTTATTAAACAACGCCCGTTGGATTGATACTATGATTGAGTCGAAACTCAAGTCGTATAATCTCCGTACTAACAAACAAGCAAGTGAAGAGGTTTTTTTAAGACGTGCTTACCTCAAAATCATTGGTCGAATCCCAACACTTGATGAAACAAAAACTTTCCTTGAGGATCGCGATCGTGCTACCAAGAGGACCAGACTAATCGACCAATTGCTAGGTTCTGCTGGTTATGTCAGCAACTGGTTTCACTTTTGGGCAGACATTTTGAGAGCCAAAGATAATTTCGGAAATCGGGTTTCAGGGCGGCCATTTATTGACTACATAAAAAACTTTGTTGCAAGCAACCAACCTTACGATCAGTGGGTTCGCGAAATGCTCTCATCTACAGGTGCAATGTGGGAACGTGGGAACGGCGGGGTTGGTTACTTCGCCCGTGACCGAGGAATGCCCTTGGACAACATGTCAAACACAGTTCGTGTTTTTCTTGGGACTAGTCTCGAATGTGCTCAATGCCACGACCATCCTTTTGATCGTTGGACTCAGAAGCAATTCTACGAAATGGCTGCGTTTACCGACGGTGCGAGTAACATCAACATGCGGACTGGAAGCGACAACATTAAAACTCTTTTACAATTAGGCAGGGATGAACAGCGAAGGCTAAGCCAAAGCGATCGAAACCGTGATTCCACTAATATCAGAAACCGTGTTCGTGACATTCGCGAGATGGTTGAAACTGGCCTCGCCAGCATGGGCACGGGCAAGATCAGGCTTCCTCTCGATTATCAGTACGACAACGCTAAGCCTGGAGCTCAACTTGAGGCCAAAACAATATTTGGACTTGTAACAACACTTGACGAAAATTTAGACGAACAGGGATCACGAGCATCTTACGCCAATTGGTTGGCGTCTGAATCTAATCCACGATTCACAACTGTCATTGTAAACAGACTTTGGAAAGAGGCTTTCGGACTAGCTCTGATCGAACCACTCGATAACATGTTTGATGACACTATGGCTACCGATCCAGCCCTACAGCGCCATTTGGAGAAAGTAATGGTGGCCTTGAACTATGACCTTAAAGAGTTTTTGAGAATTATATACAACACTCAAGCGTTTCAACGGGAAGCTCCATCGAGAGAATTGATGTCAAGAGATGCAAAAGATACTGTCATGCCTCCCGAAGTAAAATGGGTCGTTGCCGGTCCTAATCCTAGTGCTCCAACCAAATACAGCGTGCCCTACTTTTACCAAGGACCTATGCTTGATAGAATGTCTGGCGAACAGCTTTGGGATTCACTCGTAACCCTCAATTTTCCCGATGCTGACACTCGAAAACTCAAACAAAGAGATGATTACGCAAATTATGAAAGCTATTTGACGATGTCCGGAGAGGATCTCTTCGCACTTGCAATGGCCAAAGCTGGACTTACTCCTGGTGCTTCCGCAGCAATGACCAATGCTCCTCCCGTTGAGCTCAAACCTGCGCAAAAGAAAGCGGTTGATGAGGTACTTGAATTTGCTGACCTCTATTGCATGAGTTGCCATGATTCAAGTAAATCAAGAGGAGATATCGACATCGAGAGATACCACGAAAAGCCTAGTAGTTTAGCCTCCAGTTCCAGCATGTTGAAGATGTTGCATGACAATATCCAAAGTAAAGAAATGCCTCCGAAAAAGCAGCAGCTTCAACCAACTGACAAAGAGCGAGATAAAATTGTTCAAACGATAGCTTCTCTCATGAACAATATGCCTGCAAAGCCCGTTGTCATGGCTGCTAAGTTTGGACCCCCTACTAATACAACCTGCCCTCTCAAACCAGGTCGTGCGATTGACCCTACACTCCTTGCACTCGATGAGAATGGTGAAACTATTGGATTTTGCTGCCAAAATTGCCTGAATCGCTTCAAGGCTCAAATGATTGAAAAAGCAAAGCCAAAAACGATGTCTGCTTCCGCATCCTATGACAACTCCAACTATGTAAAGGATCGCAACAGCATCCGTGCATCTGAACTTCCTTCACCTGCACCGTCTGGTCACATCATCCAAGAATTTGGAGGATCTGACCGCGAACAAATCGAAGGTAGCCACAAACAAGCCTCAGTTACTCAGGTTCTTAATATGCTCAATGGATATATCGAGACCAGTTTACTTAAGAAAAAAGACGCTACAATCATCAAAAATGTTGACGAAGGCAAAACAGTCGAAAGTAAGATAAGTAATGCTTTCTTAGCAATTTTGAACCGGGAACCTTCCAGTATTGAACTTCGAATTTTCAAGGACGGAATCCGATCCAGCGAAGATCCTACCAAAGATTTAATTTGGTCATTAGTCAACAGTCACGAATTTTTATTTGTCCAATAAACCATTTAACAATATAATATAACACGGGCTTTATCATGAACATGAGCATAAACAACATAGATGAATTAGGACGCAGAGAATTTATTGCAAATGCTGCAAAAGCTTGCTTGGGAGTGGGCCTTATGCCCATGGCAGGCTCTTACATTCACAACAGCGTCAAGGCATTGACTCCTGGTGCCCGGCCAGCTAAGGCCCGTCATGTCATTTATCTTAATATGGGAGGTGCTATGTCCCATCTTGACACATTTGGCCCTAAACCAAATAACCCCGACATACAAGGACCCGTAAAGTCCATTCCCACTAGTGCAGATGGCGTTATATTATCTGAGTATCTCCCTCTAACTGCTAAACACATGCACAACGCTGCCATTATTAAAACAATGGTTACAAGTCAGGGTGCCCACGAGCAGGCCAGCTACCTCATGCATACTAGTTATCTCAAAAGAGGTACTATTGTTCACCCCACTTTTGGAAGTTGGGTTTCCAAACTTTCAGGTACTATCAATCGCACTATTCCTCGGAATGTTAAAATTGGCGGAGGTGGTGGCGGAGCAGGTTTCCTAGAAGCGGAGCACGGTGCTCTCCCGATCGGTGATCCCAAATCAGGCTTAGCTAACAGTAAGATGGCCTCCTACTTAGACGATAGTAAGTTCGGAAACCGTCTTGCTATGGCAGAAAAGCTTAATACTAACTTCTCAACCCAGTACCAACAGAAGCAAGTCCGTGCATATTCTAAACTTTACGAGGATGCGGTAAAGCTTATGAAAAGCGAGGATTTAAATGCTTTTGATATCTCGCAAGAGCCTCAGATGATGCATGATCTTTACGGTACTTCTAATTTTGGTCAAGGTTGTCTTCTTGCTCGTCGGCTAATCGAAAACAAAGTTCGTTATGTTGAAGTCACCCGCGGGGGATGGGACACACACGATAACAACTTCGAAGCTGTTTCAATGAATTGCGGTGGTGAAAATGGTATCGATCAACCACTCAACGCCTTGCTTTTGGATCTTGAAATGCGTGGTTTGCTGAAAGAAACTCTTGTTGTTCTGACTTCTGAGTTTGGACGCACACCCAACATCAATGGTCGTGATGGAAGAGATCACTGGCCTTATTGCTTCACCGCTTTCCTCGCAGGTGGTGGAATTAAAGGCGGTACCACTTACGGAGAAACTGATGACCAAGGAAGAACTCCTGCTGAAGGCAAACCGATCAAGCCTGAAGACCTCAATGCTACGATTGCCTACAACCTTGGTCTTCCTCTTAACGATGTTCAATACTCACCTTCCGGTCGCCCTTTTACTCTTGCTCATAATGGCGAACCATTGATGGACATACTTGCCTAAATTATTCTATGTAAATGATTGGGAAAAAACTCGGGTTATATATTTTTTTGGTTTTTTCTCTGTGTGCCGCACAAGCGGAAGATTTTCGTATTTACAGAACTCCTCAGGGACAGTCTTTTAACGGAAAAGCTGTTGGGTATGAAGGGCAAACCATTATCCTAGCCGATGAAGGCGGTTCGTTTGTTAAAATACCACTTTCTTCACTTTCCCGCGATGATCAAGTTTACTTGGTCGAATCGGTAAAAGCGAAGCGTATCCCTCAGGGGATGCCTAAGTCTCAATCTTCCGGCACGTCCGTAAATTCTGCGTCAGAATTATCTCGTATGGATCAAAATAGATCATCCACTGACAATGCTGCGAGATCCATCTCTCCTAATGGTGTCGAATTAGAATCCACTGAAAAAATTCGTCGACCTAAACCTCCCAAGAAAGAATTGCTGAGGGTTGGATCTTTCTTCGCGCACCTTCCAGTGCCCTTAGGGGTGAGTCCTGATGAGGCCATGGCAAAAGCTAAAGGAGCTAAACCCAAGCCAGGCGAACTTATTGATTTTGACCGCCATGTCCTTCCGATTCTAGAACAGAAATGCAACGATTGCCACCATGCCCCTTTTGACAGAAGTGGAAGGCTAGTCAACCCGAAGGCAAGCCTTCGATTCGATACCTACGAGCAGGTAATGAAAGGAAATCTTGATGGTCCGGTCGTTGTGGCTAATGATCTGGATAACAGCAACTTGTATACTGTCATCAATCTCCCTGAAGACGATGATATGTTCATGCCTCCTAAAGGCGGCGCATTGGACACGGATCAAATCGACATTATAAAAAGGTGGATCACTGAGGGTGCAAAACCATCTAAAAGTAGTGTTTCTCCGACTACTGGAGGCGTTCCTAATGCAAACGAACCTGTTAGTTTCAATCATCACATTTTACCATTATTTGAACAAAGATGCATGGAGTGCCATGGTGCACCCTATGTTAAGAACAGCAGGACAATTAAGCCAAAAGCGGGCTTGCGTTTAGATACTTATGAATGGGTATTAAAAGGAAATCTAGACGGAACAATAGTCACGCCCGGGGATCATTTCGAAAGTACTCTCTTTAGCGTAATCACCTTAGATGAAGACGACCCAGAAATCATGCCACCAAAGGGTGATCCCCTTTCAGAGGAGCAAGTAACTATGATCAAACGTTGGATTCTTGAAGGTGCAGGAGAGCAGCCTGCTGCGGTTGCTGCCGATCCTAATGCAGTTCCTAAACCTAAGGAAACAAAAGTCGTTTTGAACCAGGTTCAAAACCAACCAACATTACTTGAAAGCCTCGCCAGACGTGCCAAGATTCCCTCCCGCACTCAAATTGCTGGGGCTGAAAAGACTGGAGCGTTAGTTCGCCAATTATCAGAGAGAAATTCTTTAGTTCGTGCTGAGTTTTCCTCTTTTGCTAGCGAAATTGATGATTCCGCCCTCTCTGCTTTTGGTGGGATCAAAAATAACATATCTCATCTAGATGTTTCCCGCACCAGAATTACCGATAAGACCATACTGGGAGCAAGTTCATACCCTAATTTAACATGGTTAAGTGCAAGAAATACCATGGTTACTGACAACGGATTGAAGACACTCCCCTCTTTACAATTTCTTCGTTACATTAACCTATCAGGCACAAAAGTTTCCGACAAGGGCATTATGACTTTAGCCACGATGACGGATCTTGAGGAGATATACCTTTGGAATTCTGAAGTTTCTGAAAAGGGAGTTGAAATGCTTCGCAAATCACTCCCAAAAACTAAAATAATAGCCGGTTTATAGAATTTCAGCTTTTCCCTTCTTTCAATGGGATCACGAGCAGCTCTCTGGCTGAGTAAAAAAACCTCTCGTAAAAACATCCCGGAATATTATTATTATCAGGACTTCCTTACGACCTAAACCTTTTCAATCAATCCCTTGTCCAAGTCTCAAAATCATTTCAATAATCGTTAAAAACATTTTTTCTTTTGTGAGTCGCAAATCTATTGATTTAAGAACCTCTTTTGGTTCTTCGAATGTTGTCGATTCAGCCTCGAGGGGTATGTTGATCATCATCAAATTTTAACTTTATTCCATCAATGACCAAGCATTTCGACGTTCACGAAGCACGAAAAGACTTTCCGATTTTAACAAGAAATAATCGAGGCAAACCGATTGCCTACTTAGACAACGCCGCCTCTTCGCAAAAGCCTTTGCCTGTGATTGAGAGCATTTCTAATTATTATCGAAACAACAATTCCAATGTTCACCGAGGAATTTATGAATTGGCAGAGGATGCGGAGAACCTGTACATTGGTGCAAGAAAAGAAATTGCAAATTATCTCTCGGTACAACCTGATGAAATAATATTTGCACGCGGGGCAACCGAAGCCCTGAATCTCGTCGCCAACAGTTTTGGAAGATCCGTGCTAAAGCCTGATGATATCATTGTCCTCTCTGAAATGGAACATCATGCAAACATTGTCCCCTGGCAAATTCTGTGCCAGCAATTAGGCACGACAATCAAGGTTGTGCCGACCCTGCCCGATGGATCCTTGGATCGTGTGAGATTAAGTTCATTTCTTTTGATGGACAAGGTTAAGATAGTCTCTCTTTGTTCGATATCCAACACCTTGGGAACCAACAATCCAATGAAGGAAATTATTTCCGAAGCTCACGAAAACGGGGTTTATGTTGTGGTCGATGGTGCCCAGAGTGTACCCCATGAAAGTACAAACTTAGCAGAACTAGATTGCGATTTTTTTGCGTTTTCCGGGCATAAAGTTTTCGGCCCCATGGGAATCGGAGTTCTTTTCGGTAAGAAAAAACTTCTTGAAACAATGCCTCCTTATCAAGGTGGTGGAGACATGATTGATCAAGTAAGTTTCTCTGGTACTTCTTTTGCACCCGCCCCGCAAAGATTCGAAGCAGGTACACCAAATGTTGCGGGTGCGATAGGTTTAGGTGAAGCTTTCAAGTACCTGCAAAATTTTCAAATGGATCAAATAAAAAGTCATGAAAATTCTCTTTTGCTATACGCTCGGTCTGGTCTGGAAGAAATTGATGGTTTTATTGAGCACGGAACGACCCCGAATAAGTCTGCAGTGTTGTCATTCACCATTCATGGAATACACCCCCATGATTTGGCAACTATCTTAGATGCTGAAGGGATTGCTATTCGTACCGGTCATCATTGCTGTCAACCTCTCATGACTAAACTTGGAGTTGAGGCGACCGCCCGGGCTTCCTTTGGATTATACAATACCACAGAAGAAGCCGAACGTTTTGTTAAAGCGGTTAAGAAAGCGGTCGAAATCCTTCGTTAATTTATCTAATCCACCGATTTCATTCCAACAGCCAAGGGCTTCGGGCATTTCGTTCAATCTCTGTGTCCAGTTCGTACATTCTAGCTGTTAGCTGTTCCACCTTCTTTGTTTTTTGTTCAGCTAAATTATTTTGTTCCCCCAAATCTTTCTCCAAATCAAAAAGAAACAGAGCCTCAGACTTATTTCCTTTTCTTTGTTTTTTCCTCAAAAGCTTCCACTTACCTTGCCGAATCCCTTCAATTTCTCCTTGCGAGGTGTAATGCAGAAACTCATTGCGCCCGGCAATTTTTTTATCCGCAGTTAATAAATTTGTTAGGTCCATCCCATCTATTTTTTTGTTTCCAGCCAAAGATTTGCCCGATAATGAAGCAAAAGTGGGAAGTAGGTCTATAGTTCCAATCAGGTCGGAACATGTGGTTCCAGCAGGAATCCCGGGTCCCCGCATCACGCAAGGTACTCGCTGGCCTCCCTCGAAAGTTGTTCCCTTTCCATCACGGAGAGGACCAGCAGATCCACCATGATGCCTAAAGGAAAGCCAAGGTCCATTGTCAGTTGTGTAAATCACATAAGTGTCCTCAACTAGTTTAAATTTATCTATAGAATCGAGGAGTCGTCCGACTTCAGAATCTATGTGCTCGATTGTATTGATGTATGCATTTTGGGGATCAGGATCCCTAACCTCATCCGGAACATAAAGCGGAATATGTGGCATGGAATGTGGAAGATAGATGAAAAAAGATTCCTCTTTGTTCGCCTCCATGAAATCAATTGCTTTCTGCGTGCACCTTCTGGTGATTGTCCTTTGGTCGACCGGTAATTCTACAATTTTCTCATCATGCATTAAAGGGGTGTTCCATTTGGTCAGGGTGGATTCGGGGTCATTCCAAAGAGTGTCCATGCCAACATGTCCGCCCTTGGGCTTTCCCTTGTTGTCCGGATGGTTCATGTCGTTTGAATAAGGAATACCATAATAGGTATCAAACCCGTTTGAAGTGGGTAGAACTTGAGGGTGATGCCCCAGATGCCATTTCCCAAAGCATGCGGTGGCATAACCAATAGACCTGAAGTGATCAGCCATGGTAAACTCCTTTGGATTCAATCCTTTTGGGGAGCTAGGAAACAATACATGCCTATGCATTCCAATACGCTTCGGATAGCAACCGGTTAAAAGAGCTGCACGAGAAGGGGTGCAAACCGGTGAAGCGACCATGAAATTGGTAAATTTACGCCCTTCCTTGGCGATACGGTCGATGTTTGGAGTCTTGATTTTGTCTGAGCCAAAACAACTGAGGTCACCGTAGCCCTGATCGTCGGTAAAGATAAGAATGAAATTCGGACTTTTCTCGGCAAATCCAAAAAACGAATAAAAAAAGCAAAAAAATAAAATCAAACAATTTGTCATTCTTAAATCTTCACCATTTGTCTGGCTTTTCTTCAAGAAAGAAAGAAATTTCCTTAATCCTTTTTAATCATAAAATATTTGATTGTAGGGCTTTGCTTTTGCCAAATTCATTTAAATTCCTCAAAATAATTTACTTAATTAAAATGGACCAAGACATTAAGTACGATTTTACCTCCATCGAAAAAAAATGGCAGGACTTTTGGGAACTCGAAAAGACCTTCCTCGCGGAG
>PBSV01000026.1 GCA_002726435.1 Opitutia bacterium
GCAGAATCAATTATCTTTCACAATGGTTTTATTTATCTATGTGGGGGAAGGGGAATTTATCGTATATGTTTACCAGCTAGAATATAACTTTCCTAAAAAATATGCTTACAATACGGAAGCAAAATAAGTTTTTAACACTTCTTTAAAAGTTTGGTAATAACTTCTCTTTGACACGAAATTGTCAGGGTTCAAGGTATGTAAATCGATTCAATTATAGCGATTTACAATGGACGAAGATTTTCTTCACATTTTTGACGATTCACCCTCACTGCGTCTCATAAGGGGAAGGCTTGGATCATTTGTCGTAGGCTTCTTTTTTAAAACTTTTAAAAAATGGGAAGTGGTTGAAGCATCAGAAGAAGAATTGGCTGCGACTCTCATGGAACACTTGGAACAGGTAAGAGAACTTGAAGATTTTGATGCCCCTAAGCGAAGTGCCCAAGATTACCTTGACGAATGGTGTGATGAAGATCACCGATACTTGACTAAGACCTTCAATGAAGATCGTGAAGAATATGTGTTTCGTTTAACCCGACACTCAGAAAAAGCACTGAGTTGGATGCAAGATTTGTTCGCAATGCAGCATCGGGGCTATGCAACCACGGAATCGAGATTCAACCGTATTATTCTTGAGATGCAGAATCTTACTCATGGGGTCAATTCGGACCCTGAAGCCAGAATTCGTGATCTTGTTGCGAAGCGTGAGTCCATTGACGAAGAAATTAAACGGATTCAGGAAACCGGAGAAGCACCAGTCTTTGGGGAAGATGTAATTCGAGATCAAGTTTACGATCTTTCTGATCTGGTTGAACATTTTTTATCAGATTTTCGTGCGATTGAAGAATTTTTCAAGGACCACGCCAAAGAAATCGCAAAACTCTATGCACAGGGTTTATCTTCGAAAGGTGACATAGTCGAACATGTATTAGATTCTGACGAAGAATTACGCTCCTGCGACCAAGGCAAAAGTTATTTCGGCTTTCGGGAAATGATGACTAACCCATCCCTTGCTAGAAAACTCCGTGTTCTTGCAGAGCAAACTTCTGATATAGCACGAAAGCGAGGTTTGGATTCAAACAAAACATTTGCGAACCTTGGAGAACGCTTATTTGGGGAGGCGGGAGCAGCCCATGGGGCATATGGAAAAATAAGTCGCAAGCTTCGTCAAGTGGTAGGAGACCATACAGGTGGAGGACGTCAAATCAGTGAAACCTTATCGGAAATTAGAGTAAAAGCCTTTGAATTGCGTGATACTCCACCTGAGGACTGGGATTTTGAAATTGAAACAAGACCACAATTCTTTTCACTTATGGAAGCCGATTTTTGGGAGCCTAAGTCGGTGGAACCATTTGGTCCTGTGGTAAGTGCAAAAGTTGAAGGAACCAGTTGGGTAAGTGAAATCCTTCATTCGGTAGGAGAGCCCTTGAATCTTGACAAGTTCAGGGATCGGGTAAACCGAATCCTGGAAGGGAAAAATCAAGTTAGTTTATCTGAAATCGTTCAAATGTACCCACTCGAGCGAGGCATCGTCGATGTTGTCTGCTACCGAGTTATTGCAGGCGAAGACATCCGGCATGTCATTCTCAATCATGAACTTGTGAATCTTGATTTAAACCGACCCACCCAACCTCGATATGTTGAAGTTGAAGAACTTCTTTTCCAAAGAATTAATTTATGAATCCAGCAATTACACACCGACATGTTATCATCCGTTTACTGAATGGACCCATATACCAAGAAGATCTTGATTTTTGGAGTCGACTTGGGGCGGAATGGGAAAAAATCAAAAATCATTTCATTCAAATGGGAATGGAGGTAGCAAGAGATGATTCTGCCGGATACGCATTTCTCCGCCAAAAGGAAGAAGAGTTTGAAGAAAGTTGGGAAGATTCTAAAGAGGCTCCACTACCAAGGGTGCTTCGAAGGACTAGACTTAGTTACCACCAAACTATGCTAATGATACTTTTAAGAGAGGATCTTATGCATTTCGAACAAAACCAAGAAGAGGGTGACCATCTCTACAGAAGTGCTTTAGATTTAAGGGAAATCATGGTTCCGTATTACCCAGAACTCCACGATGAAAAAAGAATTCATCGACAAATAGCTTCACTGGTTTCTAAATTTGAGGACTGGGGAATGCTTAAGAAGGTGAAAGAACAAGACGATGGCTTGTATCGTGTCGAAAGAATAATAAAAGCAAAGCTAACACCCGAAAAACTTCAAGAAGTAAGAGACCAAATTAAAAGAAGGACTGACGATTTAGAAGACGAAATGGAGAAAGACAATGCTTGAATCTCAACTTGAACTTGAATTCTCTCCTGATAAATCAACTGCTGGATATCGCCTTCACGAACTTTCGCTTTTAAACTGGGGAACATTCCACAAAAAAGTCTATTCGATGCGTCCGGATGGAAGAACTTCGATGATTACTGGAAGAAATGGCTCTGGTAAATCCACAATTGTCGATGCATTACTCACCTTGCTCGTGCCGAATCGAGTACGCAACTACAATGTCGCTTCCAGTCAGGCTGGTAGTCGCGAACGTAATGAAAAGGATTATGTTTTGGGTGCACACTCGGAAATCCATGATTCAATTACCGGACAAGGCCGCAAGGAGACTCTTCGTAATCCTGGCGAAACATACACCGTGTTGCTTGCACATTTTTACAATGAAGCTTACAAAACAGATGTTTCCTTGGTCCAAGTTCTTTGGTGCCTGCCAAGCGGTAAAATCGAGAAGATTCACATTGTTGAAAAACGAAAGCTTACAATAGAAGAAAACTTCAATGATTTAACAGACATTGATAATATAAGACGACTTATTAAAGAAAGATCGTTTGCAACCTTTGACTCCTTCACTGCTTATCACAAAAAGCTAGAGTCCATGCTTTTTTTGGAAACTGATCTGGTCAATCGATCTCCCATGTCGATTTTTAATCAGGCAGTTTGTATTAAAGATGTACGCGATCTTACTCAATTTATTCGGGAGCATATGCTAGACGATGGCGGATCCAAAGAAAAACTTCTTGCCCTTCAAGAGAGGTTTGACGATTTAAGAAGTACTCATAGGAGGATTGAAACTGCAGCTATTCAAATCGAGCAGCTAGATCAGATTAAAGAAATACACTCTGATTTTAAAAAGGCTTCAAAAGAAAGAGACCATGCGGACCGAATTCGGAAAGCAGTGGAACCTTATTTTGCACAATCCGAACATGATCGAAGGTCTGAATGGGTAGATGAGCTAAAACATCAGGAAGAAGCAGAAAGAGCCAGGCTCAAAACTGCTCGGTCCGAAGTTACTCGGTTACGTGATAAATTAAACCACTTGGAAAGGGCATTGTCGGAAAGTGATGAAAATAGAAGGTTGGAACAGGTAGGTGCTGAAATGGATCGACTNCGGGATAAAAGGGAAGTGGTTACCAAGAGATCAGCAACTTTTGAGAGGCACCTAGGATCTTGGGAAAAAGGAATGGTTATCAAGCAAGAAGATCATTTTCTTACCTTGCGTCGAGAATTGGATTCCAGGCTGCCACGGTTAGAGGCAAATGTTAAGGAATTGGATGAAAAAATTCCTGAGATTTCTTACCAGCTGCGCCGAGCAAACGAAAAAGTTGAAAATTTAGAAGATGAAAGGTTTTTCCTTATTGAAAATAGTTCAAATGTACCAGTCGAAATCGCTCGATTACGGACCGCTCTTGCAAATGAACTGGACAGAGATGTTGCCGAATTACCATTCATTGCCGAGTTAATTCAGGTTGCCAAAGAAGACGAAAAATGGATTGGGCCGATTGAACGTTTACTCAGAAACTTTTCATTGACGATCGTTTTGCCAAGTAAGTTATCTGAAAAAGCAGAGCACTATTTAGAAGAGAATTATCATGGTGACCGTCTTGCATTCATATGTCCGTCTTTAGAAGACAAAGATTACAAACCTCATAGTAATTCAGTGGTTAGGAAATTGTGTTTTCTTCCCGAAATGCAAAAGAGTAGACAGAAATGGTTGCAGTCCGTTCTGGCTGAATATTTCCCTCACATTTGTGCAGATCAAAGGGATCAGGAATTTTTCTTAAATAATCCTGATGCTCTTACTCTAGAGGGTCTGGTTAAAACAAATGGAATGCTTATCGAGAAGGACGATACTATGTTTCTCGGTGATGCTAGTTCTTGGGTACTTGGATGGGACATAAATCCAAAACAGAAAAACTTAGACGAAGCCCTTTTGAAATGGAGAGAAGAAGTAGATCGTTCTAGCCGCGCTTTACGAGAATTTGAGACCGAAAGGCAATCATACAGATCTAAATTACGTTCAGGCGCTCAATTACAAGCATGCGCGAATGAATTTTCTGATATCGATACTCTTGGTTTAGCAAGTCGTATTTCCGATTTGGAAGAAGAAGAAAGAGTCATCGTTGGGGGGTCAGATGTCTTAAAAAAACTAAAAGATGATTATGACAATGTTTTCCGACAACTTGATGAATCGCAGAAAATGAGAGACGAAATTCTGCAAAGAATTGGTGGAGTAGAGGCACGGACAGAAAGAAATGAAACTCGAATTTTATCGCTAAAATCATTGCTCGAAAAAAGTGTGAACGTTTTTCTTCCTGTTCGCGAGCCATTACGAGAGCCGACAGATAAGGAAATAGAAGATGCAGAGTCGACTCTTCAAAAGCTTTATCATGACATTGAGAAAGAATTTGGGAAACCGGATGCAAAACCAGATGAAATTGAAGAGTCTGCACGATCCGCAAAACAAAAGCTAGATGCTCGAATATATAAGCTTGAATCAGGCTTAGATAAATTCAGGGATCATAATGTTGCTGCAATGCAGAGATTCATTGCTGATGCAAGAAATCAAGCATTCAGGGATGAACTAAGTCTTAATCTTGAAGAGGGATATTCAGATTCTACTTACAGCTCTTTTGAGGAGATAAGAATTCAAATCGAACTCGAAGATTTAGCAAAGAACAAAGTAAGATTCGAAGATTTACTTCGTGTACAAGTTCCTGAAGAAGTTTCAGGTTTCAGTGAGGCTTTGGAATCCCATCGGGATCGTATTCGTAAACGAATTAACGAGTTAAATGAGCATCTTTCTCGGGTAACTTTTGATCGGAAAGAACAAACTTATATTCAATTAAAATTTGAGGATGCTGGTGACGATGGTGTTAGGCGTTTTAAGAAAATCCGTCGGCATGCTCTTGAAGGAGATCTAGAATCAGATGACGAAGATGAGCGTCGTCGTGAGCGTTACCATAGAGTCGAACAGTTCCTCGGTGAACTCGAACAAGATACTAATTGGACAGAACGGGTAATCGATGTCCGCAACTGGTTCAAGTTCCGAGCGGATGAATTCTACAAGGATGAAGATACTTTACGGCAAAGTTATAGTGGAGCTACCGGAAAATCTGGTGGTGAAAAGAATCGATTGGCTTCAACAATTTTGGCAACAGCAATCGCTTATCAATATGGAATTGATGTTGGGGGCAAACAAACAGAGACCTTTCGATTGGTAGCGGTTGATGAAATGTTCAGCAAAACGGACGATGAGTTTTCGCAATATCTTTTAGATTTGTTTAAAGAGTTTCATTTACAGTTATTAATTGTTCAGCCATTGGACGCTAAAATTCATGTCGTTCAAAAATATGTCGAACGTTACCATGTCGTGGAACGTCGAGACGGACATTCTTTCGTCGGCGATCTAAGCGTTCGCGAATATTTGGGCGATCAAATTAAAGGGAATGCTGAAAATAGAGATTCTCAAAAAGATAAATCCAGTAAAAAGGATTCCTAAATTTCTTTCTTCCTAAAATTGTAATCATTGAAAAATTTTCCTAACCCAAGTCGATACAACGGTCGAATGCCGTACCGAAAGTGTGGTAGATGGGGTCTGAAGTTGCCCGCTATTACTCTCGGATGCTGGCATAATTTTGGTGGAGATTCTCCTACTCGGAATCAAAAAGAGATGATACTCTCCGCTTTTGATCACGGAATTACTCACTTTGACTTGGCTAACAACTATGGCCCTCCGTATGGATCAGCTGAATTGAACGTTGGAAAAATTTTAAAGGAATTACCACGGGATGAAATCTTAATAACCAGTAAGGCGGGCTATGATATGTGGCCGGGTCCATATGGGGAATGGGGGTCGCGCAAACATATGTTGGCAAGTCTTGATCAATCCTTAAGGCGGGTAGGGGTTGAATATTTCGACCTTTTTTATTCGCACCGACCAGACCAGGATTCTCCACTTGATGAAACTATGGGGGCCTTGGATACAGCCGTCCGTCAAGGAAAAGTACTTTATGTTGGAATCAGTAGTTATTCTGATCAAATGACTCGCGATTCGGCCTCAATTTGCAAGTCTAACGGATTTGCTCCACTTACAATTCATCAACCAAACTATTCAATGCTGAATCGTTGGGTTGAAAATGGTCTAATTGATACATGCGGCGAACTGGGACTTGGAATGATTGCATTTTGTCCTTTATTCCAAGGACTGCTTACCGACAAGTACTTAAATGGAATTCCTGATGGATCACGTGCAAGTATCCAAAATTCTTCTCTGAGAAAAAATGAACTTAGCGACCAAAACATTAAGGTCATACAAGAACTCAATGACCACTCATTGCAACGCGGACAATCACTTGCACAGATGGCTTTGTCTTGGGTTTTACGTGACCAAAGAGTAACCAGTGCTTTGATCGGAGCAAGTACTTCTGAGCAAATTCTTGAAAATGTTAAAATGTTTGAACAAGCTGAGTTTTCGGTTGATGAACTTCGTAAAATCGATCGAATATTGGCCAAAATAAACCTGCCCAAATCCCTTTGGGCCTAGAAAAAAAGTCTATCGTGGGATCATTTTTCATGGGGAGTGAATCCCGTCTTTTATTTCTTTGTAAAATGGAAATTCATGCCGCCAGGCATCAATAATTTTTTTATCAAGGTCTGCTTCTATGATTTCATTGTTTGACCCTCCTTCGACAAGTATATTCCCGATAGGATCCACTATTAGAGAGTGTCCACAGTAATCAAGTTCCTGGTCAGATCCCACTCGGTTCACTCCTATTACATAGGATTGGTTTTCGATCGCTCTTGCTTGAATCAGGTTAATCCAGTGTTTCATTCGAATTTTTGGCCAACAGGCAATCACAACAAATAGATTTGTTCCTCTTAAAAAGGAAGAGCGGAAAAACTCTGGGAATCTCAGATCATAGCAAATAAATGGAGTAAGCCGAAAAGACTGAATGGCGTAGGTTTCTATTTTGTCACCATTGATATGGACTCTGTTTTCCCTCAACATGGAAATTGTTTTGAGTTTTGAACAAGAGCCAATTTTTTCGCCATCAGGATTAAAAATGACTGAAGAATTAACCCCTTTATTCTTTTTCTCGGTCGGATAAACCATTCCTGCTAAAACCCATGAATGTTTATCTCTTGCTAATTGAGAAAGGAACGATTCGGTTTTGTTTGGCTCGTCATTTGATGTTAATTCAACATTTAAACTGAATCCTGTGGCAAACATCTCCGGCAAAACAAGAAGTGAATCTTTTTTAATGTCCGTACCCTTAAGCAGTAAATTTATGGTCGCAAAATTTTTATCTTTATTTTCCCATTCTGAATCAAACTGTATTCCATAAACTTTCATCTTTTATTCTCAGCAAATTTTTTGGATTCATTTTTAGTGTAAGGGTGAAAAGGAGCATTTTTCTTCATTTCGCGGTAAGCTTCAAGTGCCTGACTCCTATCATTAAATTCGTTCAGTAAAACTGTGATTTTATTTTGGTGCGCAACTAAGCATCCAGGATGAACTCGAATGGTTTGATTAATTGCATCCAGTGCTTCAGGAAAATGTTTTTTGTGAGTAAGGAGATAAAAAGATTCAAATTTTCTGGAATGATGCTCCCATGGTGCATAGTTGATTGCTTTTTTATGAAATTTTAAACTTTTGTCTTTCTCTCCATAGTCTCCAGCAATTCGACCTTGGAAATGATAAACATTCGTCCAAAAAAGATTTTTTGCGAGAAAAGCTCCGAATAGAATTATCAAAATTGAACCGCTTCCAACAAAAAGATTGGAAATTTTTCCAATCCTATATGTATTTTTGTTATTTGTTGATAATGTTAACAGTAGCCCAAAACAAGTCCATCCCAGAAGTAGAGCACAAGGAGAGCGGGTAGGGAATTCAAAAAAACTTTCAATTAAGAATGTTAAACAGGCGGCTAAGAGTCCAATGATCAATCCAAGATGTGAAAAATCTTTTTCCTTCATGCATTCAAAGGACATTTTGAATCCTTTTATTAATACCACTCCCCACATCCCAAGAAATCCAATTAGTCCGATGATTCCATTCTCGTATAGAATTTGTAAAAAGTCGTTGTGTACAAAACGAACTAAAGTACTTCCTGTTGTCCTATCTGAAAGCTTGGCACTCTCATGAAAGTGAAGTTCGTAATGATCAGTTCCTTTACCCAAAAGGAAATCTTTCGATAATGATGCCTCTAGGGCATCTTGCCATAGTACAAATCGTCGTTTGGCACCCCCAGACGCTTTTTTATCAAGATCGGTTATACTTTTAAACTCTTCCGTTTCGGCTGAGGATTCTCCTGGTTTGATTTCTTTTGAGAAAGCTCCCTTTTTCCAGTAGTTGGAGGTTGTTAAGTAGAGAGGGAGAGCCAAGGCGAGGAGAAGGAATGATCCAATGACAAGACCGCCTTTAAGAGGGATTCTTAGTACATTTGTAAATTCCCTACGATTGGAAGATTTTCCTAGGAAATTAAGGAAAAGTAAAATTATTCCTGTCAGCCCACAACCCATAATAAAACCGACCCAGGCACCTCTTGCTAAAGATAGGGAAAGAGCGGGTAGTAATATTACAATGAGGACAAAAAGAAGAATTACTTTGAAAGCACGAATGCGTGTGAAATAAATAAGCCCTAGGAGCAAAGGTAGAAAGGGGGCATGATATTCAGCGGCAAAATTTTGGTTGTAAATTAAACCTCCGTATCCCACCCGTGGTAATTTATGGCTCCAATTTGTAAATTGGTAATGTTGATCCATTACGACTAAACTAGATAAAATTCCACCCAATAATAATACAGAAACAAGTGTAATTATTTTATTGGATGTCCATTTTACTTGAGTGAATGAAATTGCAAAAAGAATTGGAATTATGTGCCAAGTAAATGAAGAAACCAATGCACGACTCGTATTATGAGCGGAAATTGTGGAGAAAATAACGCTCAGAAGAAATATTCCAGTAAAGAATAGAAATGGAGTAGAATAAGCATTGATTCCTTTTTGCAGATGACACCGAGCCCAGATCAAACCTATGAGGAGAGAACCTAAGAGTACAAAAACAGACAATTTTAATTCTGCATTCACCATGCGAATTGGAATAAAACCAGTCACCCACTCATCCTGCTTAAGTTCTAAGTAAAATAAAGGAGTGATGATAAAGAGGGCAGTGGATAATGCACAAAGTGTCCCCTCAAAAAAACTGGATTCTGGACTTTTATTATTCATTCTAGCCGGCGTGAAATTCTAAAAAAACCGTACATTTTAAATTAGCTTAGCCGAGACAGACTACTTAACTTACTTCTTCTAAAGGAAGAGAAAAAATCATTAATTATGGAAGAATACTTTCCGAATAATTTGAAGAATAATTGAAGAAATGATTTTGTCCCTCGCTGGACCTAAAAAAGTAAATCCAATTTCCTATGTTTGATTGGTAAAGAAACGGATAAAGCTCCTTCGTCATCCATAACCATCCTCTTGACTGCGACCACATCCAGATTCCATTTGAATGATCAGAGAATAAATACAACCAGCCTAAGTTTGAATGGTAAATCCATCCATTATCAACAGCCTTAAATAATCCAAACCATGGACTCTGAATCCATCCACCATCCATCTTTAGGCTCCCATTTTCAATGATCTTTAGAGCATTCTGTGATGGTGATAAGTCTTGAGTGCTGGAGAGTTTCGCAATGGAAATCTTTCGAACATTGCCATAAGAGATTCCAATTTTATTTTCGGCAAATGCTTTGAAATAAAGTGTTTCTTGTAGAGCAATTCCATAACTCGCGGTAAATAATCCATCGTTCGTAAACGAGCCGTTAATTTTTTGTGCTGAGGGTGAAGCTGGTCCCATTTCCACTTGAGTAGAAATCAAGAATCCAACTTCGATTTCGCTGAAGTCTGATTCACTCTTTTGAAGGATTTCCCCAGAGAGAATGGTTTGAGATTGATCATGTTGATGACCAATCGTTCTTACTACAGGGCGTAAAATCGGTTCTGGGGTAAGTTGTTCACTCGAATTAGATTGGTAGTTACCTGAGGGTGTCTGGTAACTGGGATATGTGATGCCGATACCGGGTGAGATGTAATCACCGGAGGGAGTTTGGTATTCATTTGGGTAACTGATACCGGGACCTGGATAAGTGTAGATGTCTTCACCAGAGGAGTACCCGCCGGCCCCGGATGAATATCCACCACTGNCCGATGAGTAAGNGCCTCCACTGGTTTGATAANTTCCTCCCCCGGTTTGGAATGAACCNCNNCCTGATTGATATCCTCCTGCTCCNGANGAGTACCCGCCGGCCCCGGATGAATATCCANCACTGCCCGATGAGTAAGNGCCNCCACTGGTTTGATAATTTCCTCCCCCGGTTTGGAATGAACCACCTCCTGATTGATATCCTCCTGCTCCTGAGGAGTACCCGCCGGCCCCGGATGAATATCCACCACTGCCCGATGAGTAAGAGCCTCCACTGGTTTGATAACTTCCTCCCCCGGTTTGGAATGAACCACCTCCAGATTGATATCCTCCCGCTCCTGAGGAGTACCCGCCGGCCCCGGACGAATATCCACCACTGCCCGATGAGTAAGCACCCCCACTGGTTTGATAATTTCCTCCCCCGGTTTGGAATGAACCACTCCCTGATTGATAACCGCTTGCTCCTGAGGAGTAGCCACCGCCTCCGGATGAATACCCACTACTACCTGATGAGTAAGTGCTTCCTGAAGACGTATAGTTGCTCGAACTCATTGATCCAATAAGCACTTCAGGAGCGGTCGCACTGCCTAGAATTGAATTGGTGACAAAGGAAATTTCTGTTCCATCTTGCTTAAAGACCGGGATTGAATCTTCTACCATACCAATTGGAGACCATCGAAAAGTTAAGGGCGTTGAAATAGAGTCACCATAGATCATTAACATGAAAACATGGCTTCCCATATGAGTACCGAAAGGGACAAGAATTGGAGCTGGGCTAAGCCCGCAAATCTCAGATCCTGAAAAAGCAGCCAAAAACCCATTCGTTTTGTTGATGCCGTCGATCATTACTTTAACGGTCAATGACATATTATTGGGGTAAGCCGCTGGATTAATGGTCCATATTCTACTGCCCGATGAGTAAGCACCCCCACTGGTTTGATAACTTCCTCCCCCGGTTTGGAATGAACCACTTCCTGATTGATATCCGCCTGCTCCTGAGGAGTACCCGACGGCCCCGGATGAATATCCACCACTGCCCGATGAGTAAGCACCCCCACTGGTTTGATAATTTCCTCCCCCGGTTTGGAAAGAACCACTCCCTGATTGATATCCTCCTGCTCCTGAGGAGTACCCGCCGGCCCCGGATGAATATCCACCACTGCCCGATGAGTAAGTACCCCCACTGGTTTGATAATTTCCTCCACCGGTTGAATATCCGCTGGATGGGGTTTGGTAGCTTGAGACAGGATTTTGCGAGCTAGTTGAAGAATTATACCTAAGCAGCACCTGCTGGTCGGAAAGTTCTTCTGAGTAAGTAGCCCATGAATGCAAAACGCTGCCGCTTGCCATACTTTCAGAATTCGAAGAAGACATGAGATAGGTATCACCTGAAATCAAAAAAGAGCCTCCCCAACTTCCTGAATAAACTCCATCTATGAAAAGTTTGCTGGTATTTGACGATGGATTGTTGGTCACGACGACATGCACGGGAGTTCCAAAAATTGAATTAACATTTCTTCCCTGGACGGGAGTATACCTGTAATCAGAAACACCAAATCTTGTAAGACCGAAAACACCTGTGTTGTTCCATTGTTCGAGTCTAATGGCAAAGGACGAATTACCCGCAAGGGTTGCCTTTCTTCCAAGCCTAATCGCGGTGATATGAAATTCATAGCTTGAATTTCCAGAAGTTAAATCACCAAAATTAACGAGAGTTGGAGTTTGGTATGAATTGCCTCCAGAAGAAGCAACCAAAATAGAAGCAAATTGGTTCCCGTCAGCAACCTTGAAGCTGCTTGCAATAATTGCAAGGTTCAGGACAAAATACCGCAAACACTTATTAAGATTATCTCGATTTAATAAAAAATTCATCTATGCCTATAAACTATTGATCTATTGAAAATCCTTTTTAAGCAAGTTGATTGGACCTATTAACATGAAATTGCTTGGTTTGGTAAAAATACAAGGTCGAACTTACAATTCCTTGATCCTGATTTTTCGCCAAGCTACCTCATAAGGACCCATACCTTTTTTGATCCCATGTACTTGCAAACCAAGGAATCCTACTGGATGAGTAGTATACTTTTCATCGTCGACCAAGTTGGAGACTTGGTTTCCGTTTATCCAAGTCTGAATGCGAGCTCCTTTTGCAAGTATGCGGTACTGGTTCCACTTTCCATTTTTAAAGTACTTGTGGGGCTTGAGGTCATCCTCCGAGGTCATCCATCCCCCGCATGCTTCTCCATAGATATAGCCAGATTCGGCACCGTTCCCCTTGGTTGATTCAATTTCTACTTGCGGGCCGTTGACTCGTCCATGTTTGTCTCCTCTGTCATTCTCTTTCTTTGTCAACTCCTTACAATTGGATCGAATCTGGACCCCGGAATTCAACTCGTCATCCATCAACTTGACTTCAAAATGCAACTCGAAATCTCCATATAACTTGTCCGAACAGAGAAATGAATTGGGACTGCCTTCCTTTGTCATTCCAATAATTGCTCGTTTTTCGACTCGGTAGCTAGCGGTGCCATTCAGTTGGGTCCACCCTTCGAGAGACTGACCATTGAATAGTGACTTCCATCCACTAGATTCATGGTGCTCAGCGAAGGATTGTAAGGCGAATGCGGTGAGTAAAACTAATACAAATTTGTTCATCTAATGATTGGGTTATTAAATTTCAGGGATTTTATTTCTTTTTAGTCTTTGGCTTTTTTCGAGATTCGGCATGTTCCTCGGGAGTCATCCACGGACCGGGGTTAAAAGTAATATCCTCCTTAGTGGGCAGTTTTATACGGTTTGTTTGTTCACCATAATCATCGAGTTCTTCGTTTAATTCATCTTCGGTGACAGCATAAGTAGGCACACCATTTTCGGGGACATTTTCACCGGCAATCCACGCAATTACATTGAGGACCAGTTGCCGATATCCATCAATTGCCCAGTTTCGATGGTGGTGTCCTCCAGTGAAGCCAGCACCCCGTCCACCACCTGGCCGAGTAATTCCCCAGAGTAGGGATTGTTTTTTGCCTTTTGCCAAGTAAGCAGCCCGAGTCCAGATGTTGTTAATATGATGGAGGTTTTTTTCATTGGGAGTTGCTGCTCCGAGGTTGAGGGAGTCGGGATCAAGTTGAATATTGAAATAAAATTCATCAACTGCCTTGATTGGACCAACTCCCCTTCCAGTTTCATGCCCTTTCAGCGGTTTGATATTCGCTCTCCAAAAAGGATTAACTGAAATTCCATTTTTGAAAAAGCCACCTATCCAAGGAAGGTAGTATTTCTCACCTTCCTCCACATCTGGATGTACCGCATAGTGAATAAAAAGGAGTCCAATTCTTTTTTCTCTGACAAGCTGATCCATTTTATTCCAGCCGTTTCCAATCACCTTCGTTCCGTCTGCATAGATCACGATGGCGTCGAAATCATCAAGAATACTTTCATTTTCAGGCCATCCATTGTGAACGCTGGCAGTAAGATTGACCTTTTTTTGTGCGTTCAGGTGCTTGGCAAGGAGGTGCGAACCAGCTTTGAATTCATGGTCTCCAGATTTATGGCTACGATCCCCATACAAAAACATAACTTTTGCGGCATGAGTTTGAATTACTGTAAAAGTCAAAACTATTAGAGAAAGGAAAATAAAAATAGGACGGTTCATAATAATTAAGGGTGGACAGGTTCCTAACATATCTAAGCTGGAATTCCTATCGGTAAAGTTCTTTCTCTCTTGTTAATGATTAATTTATATCTTACTTCCGAAGAAATGAGAGTGTTTGTTCTTCATTTCTTACAATTGTGGATTTTAATTTTTTCAATAGGCAGATATATCATATTTATTTTAATTTTAGCAGATGATTTAGGCTATAACGAGCTTGGAAGCTAGGGATAAAAGAAAATACGCACCCCTTAGATAGATAAGATGGCTAAAGAAGGTATGCGTTTCACTCGGTATTATTCTGGGAGCCCCGTTTACACTCTTCCCCGCTGTGTATTGATGACAGGAACGCACCCGAGCCATGTATTCGTTTGCAACAATGGAGAGTTTAAACCTGGGGGACAATTTCCAATCCACATAATTGACTATGCCTCATTATTACATTCCAAATAACTGCTAATCTTCTTACTTTTATGAAGCCAATTTTATTTCTCACCTTCTCGTTTTCATTCCTGAGTATTTTCGGAAGAGATCGACCAAACATTATTTTCATTTTTGCCGATGATTGGGGATGGGGAGATTTAGGATGTCACGATCACCCTTATATCGAAACTCCTAACATTGATCGTTTGGCGAAAGAAGGCACCGATTTTCATCGCTTTACAGCAGCAAGCGGAGTTTGTTCTCCGAGTAGAACCGCAGTAATGACAGGACACTTTCCTGCCCGTTACAATATCGATGGTCACTTTGCTTGGGTTTCGAGTAACCAAGTGAGAAACATGCCTGATTGGTTGAATACAGAAGCTCCGCTGTTACCAAGGTTCCTTCAAGATATTGGGTACAGAACCGCCCACTATGGAAAATGGCATCTTGCCAATGACATGATTCCCGATTCCCCTTTACCAATTGCCTATGGATATGATGAATATGGTTCCTTCAATTGTGCCGGTCCACAGATGTTTGTTCACGACGATGTAAAAAGTGTCATTCCCTTCATTGAAAGAAGTAAGGCAGACAGAAAATCTTTCTTTGTAAACCTCTGGATGCATGAGCCCCACACCCCTTTTCATGTAGATCCCAAGTTACAAAAAAGGTTTACCCAACTTGGTTGCAAAGACGCAATTTATGCAGCGACTCTCTATCATGCTGATCTCAGAATCGGTCAATTACTGGATGCATTGGACCGCTTGGGCTTGACCGAGGAAACCCTCGTGATCTTCAGTTCCGATAATGGACCTGCTCGAGGAGCTCCAAACTCATTGCTGAAACTTAGTTACGACTCCGCTACTGGTTTAGGTTATGGGATCGGGGCAGCCAAAGGAATTACAGGTGGAAGGCGTGCCTATAAAGGGGCTTTGCTGGAAGGTGGCATTGGAGTTCCATTTATTGTCAGATGGCCAGGCAAAGTACCTGCAGGAAGGGTAGACAAGACATCAATTATCTCTGCGGTTGATTTGTTACCAACCTTCTGCGAGCTTGCGGGTGCAGAGTTACCAATTGATTATATAACTGATGGGCTAAGTCAGGTTGAAACCTTGAAAGGAAGAGGCAAATCTATCCGAACCAAACCGCTTTTTTGGAAAATTAGTGCCTCTTGGCCACCACGCGAGACTAAGCCCGATCATTGGGCGTCATTCGCGGTGGTAGACCAGCGGTGGAAGCTTTGTGCCAACCATGACTTAAAATATACTGAGCTTTTTGACCTCATCAATGATCCCCTCGAAACGATGGACCTTGCTGAGTCTAATCCCAAAGTCGTGGAGCATTTATTAGGGTTACTCGATGTATGGCTTGCTTCATTACCTGAGAAGCCTACTGGACCTGTATTTTCAAGCTTACGGGAAAACTAGTTTTGGCTTGAAAGTCCGACTCGATAAAGAGATGTTTCAGAGCGCAGGAAAAAAGAATTTCGATACGGCGTCAAGGAGGCCATATGGGGGGTTCCATCTAGAATGTTTTCTGCGATTATCTCGAGTTTTTTTCCAGGTTTTACAACGATTGTTTGACCAGCCCGGTTTGAAAAATAGAGAAGTCCATTGGCTAAAGTTGGCGAAGCACTGAATTCCCCGCCCAATCTTTCTCGCCACTCAATATCCCCAGTAATTGCGTCAGCACAGGTTAAAATTCCGCCATCGCTGATAATGTACAATTTCTGTTTTACAAGCAGAAGGGAAGGGATTTTAGGTGCACCCTTAGTTATTTTCCACGCCAATTGAGGTTTTTTCAATCTATTGAACTTATAAGCGTGAATTTCTCCTTTCATGAAACAGGTGGAAATATAAAGCATGCCATGTCCTACGATGGGTCTGGAGACATTAGAAAATCCGAGTAGGTTATATTTTATCTTCCAAAGCTCTTTTCCATTTTCTGGATTGTAGCAATATATCCAATCGGCACTACAGGAAATTAGCAAAGGATTTCCATTGATTATTTTAACAATCGGAGTCGAGTAGGATTTTTGGAACTGTGGATTGTCACGAAGTTCTCCCGACCTTTTGGTTTGCCAAGCAATTTTCCCGGTATTTTTATACAACGCGACCACGCTTTGTTTGTCACTCCCGTCCAAATGAAAAATCATCAGATTTTTCCAAAGTAGGGGAGAGCTACCAGGTCCATTCTCATGCATAACCCAGAGTTCTTTCTGATTGTTTTTCCAAATTATCTTACCACTCTTGGCATCCAGACAAGCATTTCCATAAGCACCGAAATGAAGGTAAACTCGACCTTCATCAATTACCGGGGTTGGGGATGCATAACTATTAAGGGTGTGGACCCATTGCGGTTGTTTTTTTCGAATCACCTCGATGTTTTTAATAATCTTTCCCGTTTTGGAATCCACGCGAAGAGCCCGCAAACTGACCTCAGATAAAACATTTACCGAAGGCAATCCCTCGTTTTTTTTCAATCGTACCTCCCGCTCCTCTGCCGTAGCTTTGGTTTCAAAAGCAGTGGTTGTCCAAACCAATCCATTTTCATGAACGATTGAGGAGTGCCCCCGACCCGGGAGTGGAGAACTCCAAAGAAGATTCTTTTTCAAAGACCATTGTATTGGAAACTTCCCATCAAATGCTTTTCCGGAAGCATCAGGTCCCCGCCACTCCGGCCATGGTTGACCATTCGAGAGACAAGTGAAAAAAAGTGTGCAGCTAAAAAGGTAAATTATTCGTGAAAAGCTCATGGCAGTCTCTTCACCATCAAATCTCTAAAAAGCACTGTGCTGCCCGGGTCGTGCCCCTGAATAGCAAAAGTACCTTCTCCCAAGATCCTCTCAAATTTTTCGCTTTTTTTCCAATCCTCAGGCTGTGTCCACTCTACGATTGTTCGATCGTTAACCTTGGTGGTTACCTTTAATCCATTTACTTTAATATAAATTTCAAACCACTCGTCATCACGAGCGGGGGCATTCAGAGAATCTGCTACCCCGTATATACTGGCTGTTTTTTTTGGGTCGTGGTAAGTATTGTTTATTTGGCACTCGAATCCAGCCTTTGGCCATCCTTCTTCTTGGAATCGGGTATGAAAGTAAATTCCGGCATTAGAGTTTGGTAAAGTCATCACCTTGGCCTTGAACTCAAAATTTCTAAAGGGTTCTGCCGTTTCATAAAATAAATGACAACGTCCTGGCGAGTTTGCGACGATTGATCCATTTTTAACAACAAATGAATCTTCATCCTCGTTTGCTTTCCATCCCTTAAGAGTTTTGCCATCGAACATCGAAACCCATCCCTTGGTATTTTGATGATTATTTTGATAATGTTCGGCCAACAAGTCCCTTCCAAAATCACCTTCGAAATCTCGCCAAACGGCATGCACATGATTGCCGCTATTCTGAGTATTTGCATATTCGAAAAGAAAATCTGGAGTTTGCACCCGGTAGTAGTGTCCTTCTCCTTCCGATAAACCCCCAGCCCAAGCAAAGAAAGTCTCTTTCGGATCAATGAGTGGTTTACCAAGGGAAATTTGTTTGATTATCTCGGGTCTGTGCTTCGCGGAATAAGCGAAAATCAGCTCTTCCAGCCACCCTCTTTGCCGAGGATTCATTTTCGTGACGGGTAATCCCTTTGCAGGTAAAAAAGATTTTCGCTCAATCGTGTTTTTTTGCCCTGACAAAATTTCCCTTGGAGGCTTATTCGATAGTAAAGCCATCTTTTTTTGGGGGAAATTGAGAGAACGAACTAGCTTGCGAGCTTTTTCTTCCTCAGCTTGGAGCACCCTCATTCCAGAATGTCTGCCCTCGTTTGTCTTTGCCGGACTGGCTCCGAAAAAACTCGGAGTGACAGAAAAAATCCTCCCACTGACCAAGCTGAAGTTTAAGGACAAGTGATGTCCTTCGAACCGCCAACTCCATGTACCTGACTGGTCTGGAGTTCCGAATATGGCAATGTGGTAAAGCTCGACATCGCGGATATCATTGCCTGATTGATCATAAAGAATTTGCTCAAGTAACATTACTTCGGACGCTTCGAGAAGTCCTCTGTGACTCAAAGCTGACCCAAGCAAACTATGAGCCAAAATCTTCTGGTCCGGACTCATTTCCTTGAGCGACAATCCTTGGCGGCCGTTCGGTTGAACGAAGCTTCCAGGGAAGAAATTCCAGTTTTCTCTTTCTTTAGAATTGAAGCTGAAAAATGCCTTCTTTTTATTTTTTGAATCTAAAGATTTGAGGAAGCGATTTGCTGCGGCTGTCATTTCCTTAGCGGGGTCATGAGCAGGCAGGGAACCTGAAATTGAGAGGAAAATGGCAAAAATATTAGTTAGAAATTTCATAATTAGTAATGTCCAACTAAAATTTGTATCCCAAACGGAATACGTCCATTCAAAAGAAGTTATTATTAAGCGAAAGGTCTGGACACTTGACCAAGCTGATTAGCTTAGATAGCGAAGAAGAAACCAATTTTTTTGACTGTATGAACATTCATTCACTGGACAAGCAAACCAGTTTTGTTGCTGGATCCCTATTTTCGGGCGGTGGCCTGGGGGATGTTGGAATAGAATGGGGAGCAGGCGTCCCGGTATTGGGAACCTGTGAATTGGTTTCTTCACGGGCAGCTCTCCTTCGAAAGAATTTTCCGGAAACAAAAGTTTTTGAGGGCGATATTTGGAAAACCATGGATCAATATATTTCCTTTTTTCAAAAAAAATTAAACCTAAAGTCTCCCTGGTTACTTACACTTTCTCCACCTTGTCAAGGCATGTCATCAAATGGAGCGGGGCGAATTTCTTCATCGATACGCAAGGGTAATCGGCCCAGGGAAGATCAACGAAATCGATTGATCCTTCCAGGGATCGATATATTGGAAAGTCTAAAACCAGACTGGTTCGTGCTCGAAAATGTTCGAAGAATGGAAAATACAATAATCCGAAATGAACATGGAAAAGTTGAAAATATCTTGGACTGTCTTTGTCGTCGTCTTCATCCTTTAGGGTATTCGATCCGTGCAAACATGATGAATTTTCAAGGCTTCGGAGTTCCTCACCATCGTGAGCGTTTGATTACAATTGGATGCCGCATTCCAGAAATCGTTTCAACTTATCAACCGGTTGAGGTTATTTATTCCAAGGAAACCAGTCCTTTCCATGCAAGTTTCTCGCACGGTGGACTGGGGCAACCTCCTTTGATTACTCTTAGGGATGCAATTGGACACCTCCCAATTTTGGACGCTCAAAACAAACTGGTTGATCCAGAAGACCCCTATCATTGCATACCCAAGTGGAATGATAATCAATATTTTTGGATGCGGTCGACGCCGGAGGGCCAAACCGCTTATGACAATGATCAGTGTGTAAAATGCGGAAAGGCGTCTAGCGACTCCAGCCAAATTGAGTGTGCTTGCGGATTTCCACTTCCAAGGCCGCAAATTTTTAAATCCGGGAAACTTCGCCTCATCCATGGATTTCGTTCTTCCTATCGTCGAATGTGGTGGGATAAACCAGCGGGGACATTAACCATGAATAGTGGTGTAATTTCAAGCGATTTGAAATGTCATCCTGAACAAAACAGGGTACTTTCTTTACGGGAAATAATTATTCTCTCTACTCTGCAGCATCCAAAGTGGAAAAACAATTATTCCTTTGAAGGGATACCGTACGGTAGAATGGAAAGCGGAGAAAATTTTTCCAAAAAATTAATCAGGGAAGTTATCGGTGAATCAATTCCTCCTTTGGCAATGGCACAGATTGTTGAACGGCTTCTTGAAGTTGATCCCAGAATTTAGCGGAATAAATTAAGAATTTTTTTGAGAAAACCTTTGGTTTGATTCTTTTGACTTTCCTTTTGCTTTAACTTTTTCATCCCAATAAACCCTTCTTCCATAGTCACTCTTCCATCCTTATTGGAATCAAAAAGAGGGAAAAGATTGGGTTTACTAAATTCTTCTTTGACTAGAAAACCGTCTTTGTTGAGGTCTAGCCGGTTAAACAAATTGAGGTTTGCGGAGGAATCTTTTTCTTCTGATTGATCGAGATTAAATTCGCATTCGACATATCCGATTAACATTTCGTCGTCTGATTGGTCACCCCACCGAATAGTCTTGTTAGGATCCGGGTTTGCCAAATTTCCAGTACTGTTGTCAAAAGTACCTGTTACTAAAATCTTGTTTCCCGGATCAATTTCTATTGGTTTTTTTAATTCGTAACGTAATTGCCAATTAAAATCGAAGTGGGGGACTTCAAGCAGAGTTTCAATAATTCCTGTCTGTGAAAAAAGCTCATACCTGATCGCTTTGCCCCTGTAATGCATATGGGGCAAGAAAGCTCGAATGGCTGTTCCGAGAGGAAAGATTCGAGACGCAGTTTCTATATGGTTAGGATGATTCGGAGGAATTCTTATCTGCTTATTAGCGATTGGAAGTGTCCTGACGACCTTCTTGGGAAGCTCTTTGGAGAAACGAAGCCCAATCATTGTACGATCCTTTGTGGGAAAGCCTGTTGGGGTGTAGTGAAGCTGAAAAAGAAGAGTCGAGCCAGCTGGTATTTTTTTGGCCACACCGTCAGGAAATTCAAAAAATGTATTTCCTGGAACATAGGCGGCGAGTGGGTCTCCTTGGTCACCATTCCCCCGCCCTGGTTCGCTTACGAAAACAATAACATGATGCACCGCGGATTGAGCAGTGGGACGAACTTCAGCCGCCTGAACCCATCGGTTCTCCTGAAAGTCTGTTGGCACACGAAGGTAAACATAGGGCATTTTTCCAGTCGGCTTAATGTTTATTTCACGCGGCAAGGCAAAAATCGCATCTGGTTTTCCAATACTCCAAACAGTATTTCTTTTTTGAGGAAGCAATGAATTGGAAGGATTTCCTTCGGGTTTTCCATTTTTAATCCATGCTATCAAGTCCCTCTTATCATCTTGTGGAAGAGAGCGATCGTTATGCCATGGCGTAGCATGACCCTTCGGTGGGGGAGATGCAAACCAGGGAGGCATAATACCCTCGGCGACCACTTTTCTAATCATCCCTGCATTTTCACTTACATCCCCAAAATTTTCCAAAGAAAAAGGTGCAACTCCGCCCACTCTATGACATTCAGTACAATGCGAACGAATGATTCGTGAAATCCGATTATGATAAGTCCATTTCAAATTGGATTCTTTCTCTGGTGGAAGATCCAATTCGCATCCTGGAGCATACAAGGAGGATTCTTTGATCTTTCTATTTTTTAAATGTGAATTTACTGCAAGTCTAAGGTATTGAGTCCGAGGTGCTTCCAGTTGGTAGCCGATGCCGTACTGGTCGTCAACTGGACCGTGGTAGAGAATCGTACGGGATGAATCCAGCAGGAAAACCTCAGTAGTCGTTCTCGCCCGAAATGCTTTTACAAATGATTTGAATTTATCGACAAGCACTGGGCCTTTGAAGCCCTGTATTTCCGCCAAGCTTCTTAAATCTTTTTCCGTAGTTTTGGTTGTGATGGGATCAACGAAAATAAAACCAACTCCCTGGTTAGAAAATTCTTTTTCAATACCTGCCAGGGTGGGAGCAAACTTTCTGCTTATGGGACAGGAGGATCCCACAAAAGCAACCACTAAGGCTTTTTTGTGAGCGAAATCGGACAGTTTACCTGATTCTCCGTCGCAAGAATCATAAGAGAGGTTTTGTACCCAACGCCCAGTTCGATCCATCGAAGAATCGTTTGGGATTGGACCTTGGCGAAAAGGTGAAGAAAAAAGATCCGATATTGTTGTCAATGCCACAAATTTTAGGCTGATCGCAAAGAAACTGGAGCTTGAAAGGAGAAATTG
>PBSV01000027.1 GCA_002726435.1 Opitutia bacterium
AGAGCTGCCATGATGTTTGTTTGTTTTGAACATCCCCCCTAATCCAAATCGAAATCCATTTCTTTCAAACCCACCAGACAGATTCAAGCTCACACCAGGATCATACCTTCGGTAAGAAGTTTTAAACATACCTGGAATGGGCCTGTGGATTTTGTAAGGGATTGCCAAACCTGGGGAGACAATCAAGTACTTCCCAAATTCCGCAGGGTTTGAATCGGTTGATTTTAATAGTCCCATAGACTTACCGTCTTGCACGAAACTACCAGGACCATCGACTTGAAATGCCAGTTGATTCTCAGGGGGGTTAATTGTAGACGGTTCAATTAAATCAGACTGGTCACTGACAGGAAAAGATTCAGCAATTCGTGAATTCAAGACGGGAGATACCGTGGTTTCCTCAATAAGTTGCCGACTAACCGGACGGGTTGGTTTTTGGGAAAGATCAAAGGGAGTATCGAAAGATTTATTTCCTGAAAGACCATAGAAAATTTCGTCGAAACGACGCTGTAAAGTGTGCAATCTTTGAGAGTAGTCATTAATATCACGCTTCATTCCATGAATTCGCTGACGTTGGTAATAACTCTTTTCGTCAACGGTCTCGAAGTAATCGATCGTGGATTTTTGTGAAGACAGCGGCAAGTACACATCGTCTCTGTTGAACTGAGCAAAAAGAGTGTTTGTCAACAGGATGGATAGTAGCAAAAAGAGAATGGATAAAATAGGCATATTCAATCTTGGAAGCTTATGGTCTGGATGATCTATCTATCGAAAAAGGATTTCGTCTTTAAGCAACACTAAATAATAAAAGTTTATCCTGGGGTGCGATTTCTTCCTTTTTGAATTTCTTTTTCAAAAAAGGAAAACAAAACTTGAAATGCCACTAGGTAAATAATGTTTACTAGTAAACCACCTTTGAAAGCGGTTCGTAGGCCCTCTTCCTGCTGAGCAGCTTTTCTGTAGGCTCCAAGATTCGCCTTCTTAATTTGTTCCGGGGTGAGGTAAAGCCTGGCGTCATATGCTTCAGGAGGGAGATTTTGAGAAAGGATCGAATCCGGTATTACTGGTTCTATACCAAGTATAATCTCAGAATATTCTCGCTTGGGCATACCCAATATTGGGCCCACCTTTATTCCACGATAGAATGTAATCTGAATAATAAAGGCAGTAAACAAGAGAAGTCCCTGAGAGATGAGCCAAGCTTTCGTTTTCATTTTCATCAACCTCTCTGATATTGAATTTAATAAAAAGAGCAAAGAAGTTCTCTTTACTTTCCTGCGATCCTAAAATTCTAGGTTGCCAATCGCAGTTGTTTGGAAAAGAAAAAGATCAGGTAGATGAGGATATTGTATCTTGGCTTGGTGGTTACTTGCTTGGTTGGTCTCTTAAATGGGGCCGATCGCATCCATGTGGTTCAAAAAAGTGAAACTCTTGGCGGAATTGCTCAAAAATATCAAGTTTCTACCAACTCGCTTCAAGCCTACAATGGAATTTCAAACCCCAATCTACTTTTTGTTGGAAAGAAACTTAAAATTCCCTCCAGTACAATCCGCAAAATTCCCTACACCGTTAAAAAAGGTGACAGTCTTGGTTCCCTTGCAACCCGGTACGGGGTCCCTCTTTCCACCCTGACAATGATCAATAAGATTGACCGACCCGATCTTATTAAAATCGGACAGAAAATAGTCATCCCATTGAACGCTGGTGCCTTTTCACCTGTTACTTCCCTTCTTAATGTCCCGACCCTATCAGCTTTAAATTCCATTAAACCAAAATCAGGAAAATGGAAAAGGATTGTAATTCATCATTCAGCCACTCCCGTCGATGATGCCCTCAATATGCATAGGGTCCATAAGGCGAGAGGAATGAGAAATGGTTTGGCTTATCATTTTGTAATTTCCAACGGATCACGCAAGGCAAGTGATGGAGAAATTTACTTGGGCGAGAGATGGAAATCCCAGTTGGATGGTGGTCATATGAAAAAGTTATCCTGGAATCAAACCAGTATTGGAATCTGCCTAATTGGAAATTTTGAACTTCGGGCACCCACATCTAAACAATTGAAATCATTGGAGGGACTATGTGAATACCTAATGAAAAAATGTAACATTAGTTCCAGCCAAGTAACTACTCACAAAATCCTTCATCCAGGCCATACCGCATGTCCGGGCAAGTACTTTTCCCTCTCCTCTTTTAAGAAAAGAATCTCCTCTTAGTTTTTCCTTATTATTCCCTCTTCTCGTTCGATTATAACCTTTCCTATTCGAGATTTCGAATTTCTAACGAGTGCATCAGCGAATGAATTCAAAGGGAAAACTTGGTCGATTTCATGACTAATTTCAGTGAGAGCGAGTGGTTGTAATACTTCTTCGATTGCATTTCTTAAGCTTCCCGGAGTCTGTCTGTCCTTCCAACGATCGAGCCAAAATCCAACGAATTTTAAATCATCGAAAATAAGATTTCTGGTGGGGAATCGGATGGGTGAACCATCCATTGCCCCGAAAGTAACATGGACCCCTCCAGGACGGAGTGATTTCGCCAAACGCAAGGCACTGCGTCCTCCAATCGAATTGAGTGCAAGAGAGCACATTTTCCCGTGAGTGAATTCATTCATTCGTTTCGCAGTATTTTCATCATCCAACCAAACTTCTTCAGCACCCAATATTTCAAGGTCTTTAATTCGATCCTCATTTCTTACCAGACTAACGCAGGAAACACCCATTTTTTTTGCAAACTGAATAATGGATTGTCCAACTGCGGAATTACCGGCGTTTTGTATGAGGTAGTCTCCCTCACGCAAATATTCGAAGTCTTGCAGCAGACGCCATGCGCTAAGAGGATTCAAGATCGCTATCGCCAGCTGTTCAAGTGGCACCAAGGATGGCAATAGAATTAACTCCTCCGCTTTGGATTTTGAAAAATCCAACCAAACCCCATTTGCTTCAGGCATGGCAACTAATTTACCCACCACCGAAGAGTCGACTCCACTTCCAGTTTCTACGACCTTCCCCACTCCTTCACGCCCGGCAGTCGCAGGAAGTGTTCTCAACTTTCCATAAGTTCCATTAATCAAACCAAAGTCAGAGGGATGAATGGTTGCGGCAAGCATTTCAATTAAGACCTCCCCCTTCCCGACCTTGGGCAAATCGATCTCCTCTATGGACAAGACATCCAGAGGATTTCCATGTTGGTGGTAGCGTACCGCCCGGTTAGTCATATTGAAAATTCATTCTATCCAACTCATTGATTTCATCCAAAGTTCAGCCCGTTTCGGCCAAGTTGAAACGGGGTTTTCGGACTTCCGCATTCCGTATCCATGCCCCCCAAAAGGAAAAACATGAAGTTCGTTACCTTGAACACCGGCTTTCTCCAATTCTAGGTATACCAATATACTCCCCTCTGCCGGAACATGATCATCACCCGTATGAGCAAAGAAACATGGTGGGGTGTCTTCAGAAATATTGACCTCGGAAAAAAGCTGGTCTCGAGATGACCGATCAACCAGATAGGCAGGATAAATTAAAATCCCAAAGTCTGGTCGGCATGACAAGTCATCATAATTATCGACACGGGGATAGGAACGGGAGTGGTAAGAAGTAAGTGTCATTATGGACAAATGTCCACCTGCAGAAAATCCAAGGATTCCAATTTTACCTGGATCAATCATCCATTTCTCAGCATGTGCCCGAATCAACCCCATTGCTCGTTGTGCATCTTGCAGAGGAGCCTCATGTTTGGGGCGGTCCTGTCGCCGTGGGACCCGATATTTCAGAAGAATGGCAGTAATCCCAAGGTCATTCAACCAATGGCAAACATCGGTCCCTTCATGTTCGTCAGCAAGTATATTGTACCCCCCTCCAGGGCAGACTAAAACAGCGGTGCCATTCGACTTGTCCGGATCTGCAGGATAATGAGTGATCATTGGTTTCGTAACATTCGAAATCCTTCTGATCTTTGTCTGTCCAGGCTTGGGGTCGATCACTTCCTCGGGCCCAATTAATCCGATTATTTCACCCGGAGGATTACTCGGCCAAAGAGGCAGGTTTAGATGATCTTCGTTACCAAAAAAAGAAAAAGGCAAAAAAAACCAAATAATTTGAACGGGGTGAAAATTCATTCATCTACTTCGATGAAACCCTTACAAAGTTGCAAAACAAAAAAGAATAATTGGTCTTTTTTTGTTGGCGAATTGAATGAACTTCCGCAAGGAAAGATGAATCATGAAACCGATTTTTTCTTTTTTTCTACTTATTACCTTGCCCTTTTATCTAGAATCTTCAGTAACTTCCGAGAGAAAAATCATCGAGGCTCTCACTTCCATCGGACCCAGGGGATCCGGCAATGAAAAAGCCGCTCTAATTATGCCTCTCATCAAAGGGCTCAATTCATCCTCAATCCTTCCCCTTCTGCACGCAATGAATCAAGCCAATTCATTGGGGGACAATTGGATTCGTGCTTCAATTTCTGAAATAATTGATCAATCCAAAATGAGTTCTTTTCCTCAGACTGCAATCCTTGCTTTTGCAAAAAATCAAAAAAATATTGGTAGTTCTCGAAGAACAGCTTTTGAACTTCTTCGCGAACATGATCCAGAACTAGCTCATTCAATCGTACCAGGTTTTATGAATGATCCAGAACCTAGTCTTCGTCGAGAAGCAGTTGCTCAACTTTTGGAGAAGGCTAAATCCTCAAAAAACGAAAAAGACTCTCGACTCCTGTACGAAAAGATTTTGTCGTACGGAAGAGATGTTTCTCAAATCAAAGAGGCAAGCTCTGCTCTTAATGAGTTGGGGGAAAGCATTGATTTAATCGAACTGATGGGCTTTCTCGTCAACTGGGAGTTGATTGGGCCGTTTGACAACTCCGAGCGATCAGGCTTCGAAATGATCTTTCCTCCAGAAAAAAAACAAAAAGTTCAATCTTTTTACAAGGGTAAAAACGGAGATATCCGCTGGAATTCATTTTCCAGCAAGGACCCTCTGGGAATGGTGAACATCAACGAATTATATGGTGAGATTAAGGAAGTTTTGGCCTATGCAAAAACCAGTTTCAATTCTTCCTCTTCCCGACTGGCTCAATTTAGAATTGGTTCAAAGAATGCCTGGAAGATTTGGTTGAACGGGGACCTTCTTTTCGCTCGCGACGAGTATCATCGAGGGAGCACTCGAGTGGATCAATTCATTGTTGAAGGTGAATTAAAGAAGGGGGAGAATATAGTGCTCTTAAAGGTATGTCAGAATGAACAAACTCAATCATGGACCAAACAATGGGAGTTTTGCTTGCGTATTACTGATCCAGCTGGCTCCCCAATCCGCTCACATTCAAATTAAGACCAGGAATTGCCGCTTTTTAAAAATGAAATTCTCATTACTTACACTTTTTCTTTTTTCATCCACACTTAATCTGCAAGCAGATTGGCTCGGGTTCCGAGGAAATCATGGCAATGGTTCTTCTCATTTACCGACTCCGCATAATTTATCCAAAACAAGTGAACGGAGCTGGAGTCATAAACTCCCTGGCCGTGGTTTATCAAGCCCGATCTTACTGGACAAATCTGTTTATCTTACTTCTTCCAGTGGTGCAGATCAGGAAACGTTACACCTCCTATCATTCGACTCTCAATCGGGAACTTTAAATTGGGAAAGAAAATTCAAGGCCACGGGCCGTACAATTTGTCATAACAAGACTTGCGTTGCCGCTTCCACTTTGGCTAGCGACCGGAAGGTGATTCTCGCCCAGTTTTCCTCTAATGATATATTTTGTTTCGATCCGTCCGGGCATTTACTTTGGTTTCGTGGATTGACTTTTGATTATCCCAACGCGGCAAATGGATTGGGCATGTCCTCTTCTCCTTTAATTGCAGAGGGCGTTGGAATCGTTCAGGTGGAAAATGATGCGTATTCNTTTACTTGTGGNCTGAATCTTCAAAACGGTACNACNNTATGGAAAAAAGATCGCCCCCGCGGTGCAAACTGGACCTCTCCNATAGTAATGAAATCAAAGGGGAGGGAACTCGTTGCTCTTCAGTCCAANCATGGGGTTTCCGTCATTGAGCCTACCACAGGTGAAGAAATCTGGTCATTCNACAAGGGTGCTTCGACAATTCCATCAAGNGCTTGGTCTGATCAAGGATTGATCCTNATTCCATCCGATGGAATTACTGCTCTAAAAATTCCTACCAACGGTGATAAGCCCNATCAGATTTGGAAGGATAACAAATTAAAGCCTGGAACCGGAAGCCCTGCCATTATAGATCAGAAAGTTTATGTGGTAAACAATGCGAATGTTCTAACCTGTGCTTCTATTGAAAAAGGTGAAATTCTTTGGAGGCTAAGACTCAAAGGTCCTTTTAGCAGTTCTCCAGTGGTAACTTCAGACCATCTATTTGTCTTTAGCGAGACCGGCCTTGGACAAATAATTCGTCTGGGTGGGTCCACCGGGGAGGTCATTGAAACCATCGACTTGGAAGACACTATTCTCTCTACGCCTGCCCTCGCCAAAGACGGGTTGTTCGTACGATCAGACAATATGCTTTGGAAGTTGAGCGAATAACTATCCCAATTTTTCACTACGGAAATATTTCGACACCTTTTAATCTTTCGCGAAGGATATCTTTTTTGCTTTCAGAAACTTCACTTTTCCAAAGATAAAGGCTTTTTAAATTTTCCATGCTTAACAGCATTCCAACTCCCTGGTCCGAGACTTTTGTCTCACAAAGATTTAAACTTTGCAGACTACCCAGTGCCACTAAATCTCTTAAACCATTGTCTCCCACATTCGTTCTGCGTAAATTCAGGTGGGTTAATTGTGGGAAGTCACCAATTTCCCTACACCCAAGATCGGATAAATCCGTACCGGTTAGGTCTAGTTTGACCAAGTGATTACGAAGAGGTGCAAGTAGCGATAATTTTTCATCAGTAATTATGACTGAACTTGTTACCATTCTCACCTCGATCAAAGGATTCCCCAATCCAATTGGACGAATTAATAAGCCCGTTTCATCCGCCAATTCAATCAATAATTCTTTCGGTAATTCCTTCAATCCTTGAGCAAGATTATTAAAAAACCGGAGGTGGTCAGGAATATACTGATCATTCTTTTCACTCTTCTTTTTCAATTCTTCCAGACCATCAGTCGACCCCTCCCAGGTTCCAAAATCAACCCCCTGAGCAATCCATTTGCGTAAGGTTTCTTTTTGTTTTCGGGATAGTGGATCACCTTTAGGGGGCATATGTTCACTGTCATCGATGGGCAAAATCACTCTTTGATACAGAGAACTTTGACTCGGGTGATCAACGACTACTACTTCTCCACTATCTCCACCATGCATGATGAAGGCTGCCCCATCCAATCGTAACCCCGCTTTGGGTTCCTTGAGAAGCCCCGCTTGCACATGGGGGGATTTGTGGCATTCAACGCACCGTTTCGAAAGGATTGGCCAAACCTGTTTTTCAAAATCAACCACTCCTGTAACTCCCCGCGCACCAAGAAGCAAGAGAAGTCCTAAAAATGAGGATTTGAAAAGTACGAACATTTTCAAAATATTATTTGTTAATTCAAATTTTTCGAGTTTTATGAATCCAAAATGAAAAATAAAATCGTGAGGCCGATTATTTTAAAATGATGTTTTCAAGAGACTATTTTCAGCGTTCCTTGTTATGTTTCTTCCAAAAATTGCACTTTCTCAGGAAAGTTTTTCTCACTAATACGAAACTTTCCTATAAACCCTCTTCATCAAAACACTCATCATTAACACAAGACTACTTTGAGTGACAACCTGCCGTGCTTTCTTTTGGCCGCAAGTGCCGGAATGTTCTATGGTTTGAGTGCAGTTCTATGCAAAAGAGGGCTTGAATTAGGAGCGGGCACGGTAAGATCGATGGTCTACTCCAATGTTGTAATGTCTTCTTTTTTCCTCCCCTACCCCCTGCTGTCAAATGAAACTATTCATCTCTCGGAAGTGAGTACTGGAGCTGGGCTCGGATTTATTTTTTTTCTCGGACAATTCTTTTGTTTCCTCGCCCTTAAAAAAGGGGACGCCAGTCTGATTACCCCAATTATGGGAGCAAAACCAGTTTTTGTTGCCCTTTTTCTTATTCTACATGGCCTCAGTCAGAATGAAATTAATCAGGAAACTTGGGCAGCAACTGGACTGTCTGCTCTTGCGATTGGCTTGTTGTGCTGGCCTCCAAAAAGAACCTCCATTTCCATACTTGGGCTTATTCTTGGTCTCCTCACCGCGGCTTCGTTTGGTCTGCTCGATTCGCTCGTTCCTTACTTCACCTTTCAATCCGATCCATTGAATGTTTTATTTTTTATTTTTGGATCGGTTGGACTTTATTCATTGGCACTTATTCCATGGGCTGAAGGAGATTTTCGATCGTACCGTCCACAAGGTGATCCTTGGATGTGGTCATCTGCCGTGTTCATGGGCATCCAAGCAATTCTAATGTCTCTGGCAATTGGCTTGTATCAACTCCCGACAGAAGCCAATGTTTTCTACGCCTGCAGGGGGATGTGGGCAGTATTGTTAGTTGCATGGATCGGAAGAAAGATTGGGTTAAAAGAAGGAAAGTCACCAAAGAGTCTGATTGTTCGCAGGGCAATTGGCTCTGCGATTTTACTTTTCGGGGTATGGATGATAGCAAATTGACTTGCAATTTAGGAACAAAACTAACTCTACTTTTATCGGGCAGTATTTTTTCTAATGAAATTTCAACAATCGATTGATGATTCCAAAACAATTTGTTTTGCTCCAACCGAAGCCGAATTGGCAAGAAACTTTCAGCCACACTACCTTCTTTATTATCGCAAAGGCAGAGATATAAAGGAATAAACCAAAAATCTCTTTATTCTGTATCGCTTCTCAAAAAAGGATAAGATTTTATTTCAATAGAACAAGGATTAGACTAACCTGAACCCATCCTCGGAGAATAACAAGAAGTTGTACACCGATAGATTTTCGCTTTTAAAAACTTTTTCCCATTGACGAAGATCCTCCCGCGCGCAAGAAATCGGTTATAGTAAAGATTAAATATGGGAATTTAATCAATTAACAGTAAAGCGGGAATAAGTTATGAAAAATTCAATGTGGATGATAGTGTCAATCGCGTTTGCGGTCTATTTTGTGGGATGCTCGAAAAGTAAGGGACCGTCTCCTGAAGACACCGCGTTAATCAAGGGAACTGACCGAGGCTCTTTCGTTGGTTCAATCGAAAATTCTCAACTTTCCCAAGAGGGAGACGAGCTTTCTCCAATTGGAGCGTCAATTAGTGGATTGGAAGGTTCCAATGAATTGCTTCCTCAGGACCCACTTTGGGACGATCCTTCCTTTCTTGATAATGCTGAAAAACCATTTGAACCCATCTTTTTTGGTTTCGATCAATACTCCATCGGAGTTGCTGAACGCACCAAACTGCAGGACATCAATAATTTTATGGCACAGAATACAAACGCACGAATTCTTATCGAAGGTTATTGTGATTGGAAAGGAACACCTGCCTACAATAAATCCCTGGGCGATCGCCGTGCATCGAGTGTAAGGGATTACCTCGTTGATTTAGGTGTTGAGTCATCACGGATTGAGGTTTTGTCAATGGGTGATGAATTGGCCACACCCAATGCCGACCCAACGACCGCAGGACTAGAGAGGAAAGCACAACTTCTAGTTCTTCGGGATTCCTAATGAAGTTGTCTATCCGGGTACTTGTTTTCTCTTTCATTCTCTCGGTAGTTCTTGCTTCCTGTTCTAAGAAAATCGAACCAGAAACTTCTCTCAACCGAATCGGGTCGTCCACAGGTTCTGAATTCACCGATCCAAGTCGAGGGTTTAACAGCGGAGGGGATGATTTTTCTCCCGTTGGAAATGCTTTATCGGGAGATTTGAGTGGATCCAATCTTTTGTCGCAAAGGGATCCAGGTCTTGAAGCTTTTAATGATCCCCTCAATGTTATTCGTCCCTTTGAGCCGGTATATTTTGGATTCGATCAATACAACTTGGGTGCTTCGGAAAGACCTAAGCTTGGAGAGATCGCTCAATTCTTAGGAGATAATGGCAACGCTCGGTTACTGGTCGAGGGATATTGTGATTGGAAAGGAACTCCGGCATACAACAAATCTTTAGGTGAAAGAAGAGCAAATACTGTCAAGGAGTATTTGATAGAGTTGGGTGCTGATCCGCTGAGAATTGAAACCGTCTCCATTGGGGATGAGACAGCAATTCCAAATGCTGACGGTGAGAATGCCCGATTAGACAGAAGAGCTGCTTTTGTAGTGTCTAAGGGGATTTGATTTTCGGTTGCCCCGACTATTTGATTAAAAATAACCTCAAACTTCGGCAAGGTTTTCAAAAAAGTGCTCAAAAGCATTGATTGAATTTTCTAAAATACCCAAGTGAAAACTTTCATCGGGAGCATGAAGATTATCCTCATTTGTAAAAAGCCCGATCATCAGTGCGTCCAAATTAGCCACTTCTTTTAAGTCTCTAATTATTGGTATGCTGCCTCCCTCGCGAAGATAGAGGGGCTTTGAACCAAATGTTGCAAGTATACATCCTTCTGCCAATGGAAACGCCTTTTTCATCAAGGCCGAGTTTGATGAATTTCCCCCTGGTTTACCGGGGGGGATAACTACATAGGGGTCACCCCCGCCCTTCACTTCCACATCCACCCGAACGCAAGGCGGAGACAAACGCTCGATTGCAAGACGTACTTTTCTGGCAATATCAATGGAGTTTTGATCGGGGACTAACCGGCATGTGATTTTAGCAAAAGCTTCCGAAGGAATTACCGTTTTAGAACCTTCTCCTTGGTACCCCCCACCTACCCCGTTAAATTCTAATGTCGGACAAAATCGAATCGCTTCCAGTGCGGAATACCCAGGAGGTGTGAAAAACTCAGAGATTCCCAGAAACTTAGCATAATCCTCTTCTCCGAAATCCAATTTTTTCAGCTCCTCTTTTTCCCAATTATTCGGCAAACGAACATCATCATAAAATCCTTCAACTGACACCTTTCCATCCTTATCGTGAAGACCAGCACATATCATCATGATTGCTTGCAGAGGGTTCATGAGGGCTCCCCCATGAACTCCAGAGTGCAAATCCTGCTTCGGGCCAAACACTTTTACTTCCAGCGCCGTCAATCCACGAAGACCAGTGGTGACTGCAAGTTGTTCAGGTCCTGGACTTCCGGTGTCAGAAACTAAAAGAAGATCACCTGCTAACCGGTCTTTTTTTTCTTCCAAAAAGCCACGAAAACTGGGACTACCAATTTCTTCCTCTCCCTCAATTAAATAGGTGATGTGAAGCGGCAGGTCTGGATTTTTCTTTAAAACCCGGTGCAATGCCGTCATGTGAACAATTTGCGGGCCTTTGTTGTCAGCTGCACCACGACCATACAAGCGACCATTCCTTTCCACGGCCTTGAATGGATCAGAAGTCCAAAGGTCAAGGGGATCGGGAGGTTGAACATCATAATGTCCATAAATGACTAGTTTTGGCCATGCAGGATCTCCTCTTGTAGCCAATATGATCGGATTAATTGGAGTTTCCACCAAATCGATGGAAAATCCTAATTCAATCAATCGTTCGCAGGCAAATTCACGGGCACCTTGAACTCCGTCCGCAAAAGAAGAATCAGCGGATACACTGGGTTGTTCCACATATCGAGTTAAAGCCTCTACTGGATTGTCAAGTAATTGGGTCATAGGTTGGGTTTTTCGCCGCGAGCTTTTTTTGCATTAACATACAATGCAAAGGCACGGTCCATGTTCGATTGAAGAAATTCAATCCGGTTGCCTGGATTCGGATGAGTGGAAAGAAACTCAGGCATTTTGCGTTTTTTTTCATTTTGCATTTTTTTCCAAAAACTTATCGCACCCCTGGGGTCGTATCCAGCCATTGCTGAGTAATACAACCCGCGATGATCTGCTTCCTTTTCCTGCTTCCTGCTGAAGGGTAAGGCCATTCCAACACTGGTCCCAATACCGTAAGCTCCGCCTGCCAAGACTCTTTCCGACGAACTTTTCTTGCGCATTGCAGTATCGAGAATAACTCCACCGAGGGCAATTCCCATGGCTTGAGACATTCTCTTATTACTATGACGAAAGGCAACATGAGCAATCTCGTGTCCAATCACCGCAGCAATTTCGTCCTCATTTTCGTTGGCCAGTTTAATCAATCCGCTGTTCACCCCAACTTTTCCACCAGGCATCGCAAATGCATTCGGTTCAGGTTTTTCAAAAACGACAAACTCCCATTCCGTACCAGGCAGGTCAACTTGAGCCACACCAGCAATTCGTTCTCCAATTCTTTGAATCATTTCACGGTAATTGGAATCACTAGAAACTGAATCTTTATCCTTCATTCTCGAAAATTGTGCTTTCGAATGTCTAGCCAAGTACTCATCAGACAACATTGCCGATCCGCATCCCGAATAAAAGAGAATCAGAGAGAGTAGAAGTATGAATCTCGATGAAAATTTAATCATCGTTTCTTTAAAATAACGGATTATTCTAATAGTTTCAAGTTGGTGCGTTATTAATGCTTGAAATGACGAGCATTGGTAAAGACCATCGCCATCCCATTCTCGTTGGCTGCAGCAATAACATCTTCATCCCTTACACTGCCACCTGGTTGAATCGCACTGGTTGCCCCTGCTTGAGCGGCGGCAACCAATCCGTCGGAAAAAGGAAAAAATGCATCTGAACAAACTGTTGAACCCACTAAATCAAGATTTGCTTCTCCCGCTTTCCAGGCTGCAATTCTTGAACTATCAACCCTTGACATTTGTCCCGCTCCAACTCCCAGTGTTCGCTCATCTCCCGCATAGACGATTGCATTACTTTTTACATGCCTCACTACACGCCAACCAAAAATCATCGAGCGCCACTCCTTTTCATTGGGTTGTCTCTCGGTAACCACATTGAATTCTTTTGGATTAATCCTTTTCTGGTCTCGATCTTGCACTAAAAACCCGCCCGGTACAGTGCGAACTTCCTGAAGAGTTTCCGGACCAAATCCGGACTTGGACTGCAGCAGTCGCAAGTTCTTTTTTCTTTGAAATAATTCAAGTGCTTGATCCGTAAATCCGGGTGCTATAATAACTTCGCAGAAAATTTCCCCAATTTTTTCAGCCAAGTCAATATCCAGCGTATTATTAACCACGATAATTCCACCAAAAGGAGCCTGTCGATCTGTGGCAAAAGCCAATTCCCACGCATCGATCAAGTTATCCGAACTTGCCACACCACATGGATTTGTATGCTTCAAGATCGCGACCGTTGGGCGTTCAAACTCCCCGATTAAAAATGCAGAGGCGGAAATATCGAGTATATTGTTGTAGCTTAATTCCTTGCCCTGCAACTGATCAAAATAATCCAGAAATTCTCCATAGAGGGATGCCTGTTGGTGTGGATTTTCTCCGTAACGAAGAGGCATTGCCTTAGTGGCGGAAAACTCCAACTTTTCAGGAAAACCAGAAATAGAATCCAAATCTGGTTCACTCGCATCCTGTTTGACCAAGTATTCAGCAATTGCTGCATCATAAGAAGCAGTGCGTGCAAATACCTTTTGAGCCAGAGAAGAACGTAGACTATTCATTTTTTCTTCCCCGAGATGCATTGTATCAAGAACAACCGTGTAATCTATAGGGTCACAAATTACGGTGACAAACTTGTGGTTTTTAGCCGCACTTCTGAGCATAGAAGGTCCACCAATGTCGATTTGTTCGATTGCTTCTTCCTTGGATACATTCGAGCGAGCAATGGTTTCTTCAAAAGGATATAGATTGACCACAACAAGATCGATCATTTCGATATTATGTAGATCAGCAGCAGAGATATGATCTTCATTGTCTCGTAAGCAAAGCAGTCCACCGTGTACTTTTGGATGCAGGGTCTTTACCCTACCATCCATCATTTCTGGGAACTCTGTGATTTCACTCACATCCTGTACTTGAATCCCCTCCTCTCGCAGTAGTCGTGCGGTTCCTCCAGTAGATAAAAGAGCAAATTTAAGATCGTCGACCAGGGAACGAGCAAAAGGAACGAGCCCGGATTTGTCGCTTACTGAAATAAGAGCGTATTTTGGCATTACTTCCCTTGTGTTTTCTCTGGCGTTCTGAGCAAGCGAATTCTTTGAATTTATTAAGTTATTCTAAAAAGAATTGGTCTTTGTCATTATAATGTTATGATACAATAGATATAAAATTTATAACCCCGTGAGTGAACACAGCACAGAATTAGAAGGGCTCCAAGCAACTTTAGACAAGTTAGTACATCATCGAGAAAAATCTAAAGTGAAGGGCATCAATCTGCATGCCTTCATCTATTTCATAACCTTGTATAATATGTCTGACCGAACAGTTACTCTTCAAGGTAGAAAGTGGGTACTTTCGAATGTCGATGGCACCACAACTGTAGTGGAAGGAGAAAAAATTGTGG
>PBSV01000028.1 GCA_002726435.1 Opitutia bacterium
GCAGGTAGATTGTCACCCAAAAGGTTTTGCAGCCTTGTTTATGAAAAGAGAGAATTATTGATGCTTAATCGAGAACTAATAAAATTAGAGGATGATGTTGTTTTTGAAATCGAAAAAAATCGAGCAGTAGAAATGGAGCAGCTAAAATCGATTATGAGTGAGCTTGAAATGAATAAGTCATGGGAAGAAGCAATCCGCAGAGATGAAAGGGATTAAACAAAAGTTAGGCTCCAATTTTCTTGCCTCTCTCAGAAATAAAGACACACATGATTGGTCTTTATGAATGCCATACTAAATTTTGGACTCCCCAAGGGAAGCTTGGAAGAGCCAACCATTAATCTTTTTGGAAGAGCCGGATTTTCCATAACTAAGGGCTCTCGCTCGTACAAACCGTGCTGGGATGATTCTGAGATTGATGGGCGATTTGTAAGAGCTCAGGAAATGAGTCGTTATGTTGAGGATGGATTCTTTGATTGTGGGCTTACAGGTAGAGATTGGGTGAAAGAAAATGGGTCCGATGTTGAAGTGGTTGTAGATTTGATTTACAGTCGGTCTTCAAATCGAATTTCGAAATGGGTGCTCGCGGTTCCCGAGCAATCAAACATTCACAAAGTTGCAGATTTAGAGGGCAAATCAATTGCCACGGAATTAGTTCAAGTAACCAGGGATTACTTGAATGGGAAAGGAGTTCAGGCAGAAGTGGAATTCTCCTGGGGAGCGACTGAGGTTAAAGTCCCTGAACTCGTTGATGCGATTGTGGATTTAACTGAAACTGGGAGTTCTTTACGGGCCAATAATCTTCGAATTATTGAAGTTTTGATGGAGACTAATACTGTACTTATCGCCAACAAAGAAAGTTGGAAAAATCCTATAAAAAAGGCTAAGATAGAAAGTATCGCTTTGATGTTACAAGCTTCTTTAAATGCAGAAGCTAAGGTTGGTTTAAAATTAAATATTCCAAAATCCAGATTGGATGAGGTGAAAGATTTACTTCCAGCATTACGAAGACCTACAATTTCACCGCTTACCGAAAATGACTGGGTTGCACTTGAAACTGTAATTGAAAAAAAGGTTTCCCGTGAATTGATTCCTGCCCTTAAGAAAATCGGGGCAGAAGGAATCGTCGAATACCCCCTCAATAAGATTGTTCTTTAATGATCTTTTCTGTTCTCGGTCGAATGAAGATTACATAAACTTTAAATTTATCATTTCCACATGTAAAATTAAGGCTTGTCCTGATTGAGGAAAACCTATTTTTTTATACTTTGTTCTTTTTAAAATAATCTCAATTTAACCCTCAACCCGCTTGAATGTTTTGTTCGTTTATTAGACGATTTTTGCATCATTTGACCGGCTAGAAAATTTATACCAACATGAGCGTTGTCATGGAAGAGTTGCTCGCCGAGAGCAAAATAGAATTACTTAAAGAAGGTTCTGTCATATCTGGAACCATAATGGAAATACGACCAACCGAAGTCGTCATAGACTTTGGTGGCAAGGCTGAAGGAACAATACCGGCACATGAATTTCTCGACCTTGGAGATCTTGAAATTGGATCAGACCTTGAAGTATTTCTTGAAAGGCTCGAAGACAGGGATGGTAATCCACAACTTTCTTTTGACAAAGCGGAACAAAAGAAGAATTGGGAAAAAATTGTTAATACTTGTGAAGAAGGTTCTGTTATCACCGGACGAGTTCGTTCAAAGGTAAAAGGAGGATTGGTCGTCAATATAGGGGTAGACGCATTTTTACCATCTTCACAGGTCGATATTCAGGCTCCCAAAAATTTAGACCAATTTGTCGGTCAAACTTTTGACTTTAAAGTCGTTAAAATTAATCGTGAGAGAAAAAACATTGTGGTCTCGCGTCGTGAATTAATTGAGGAACGACGACAAGACAAGAAACGCGAAATTCTGAACAAAATCAAACCTGGAGAGACCCGTCGTGGAATGGTTAAGAATATTACCGATTATGGAGCATTCATAGACCTCGACGGTTTGGACGGTCTGCTCCATATCACCGATATGAGTTGGGGACGTGTATCACCCCCAAGTGAAATGGTTAAGACTGGGGAAGAGATTACCGTATGCATTATTGAAATTGACCAAAACAGAGAACGCGTATCACTTGGCTTGAAACAGCTTTCCTCTAATCCGTGGGACGACATTGAAAGAAAATTCCCAATCAATGCAAAAGTTCGTGGTAAAGTTGTTAATCTGGTACCCTACGGTGCATTTATTGAATTAGAAGAAGGCGTTGAGGGATTGGTTCATGTTACTGAGATGTCATGGACCAAAAGAATCACCAAACCCGGAGAGGTTTTAAGTGTGGGAGACGAGGTAGACGCTGTTGTTTTGGGTATTCAAAAAGATGATCAGAAAATTTCTCTCGGGTTGCGGCAACTTGATGTTAATCCATGGGATATGGCCACTCACAATTATCCTCCTGGTGCCCGTGTTCGTGGTAAAGTCCGTAACCTGACATCATACGGTGCATTTGTTGAACTGGAAGAAGGAATTGATGGAATGGTTCATGTTTCTGACATGAGTTGGACTAGAAAGATTAACCATCCAAGCGAGATGGTGAAGAAAGGCGATGAGGTTGACGCAATCGTTGTTGAAGTCGATGTCGAAAATCAGCGAATTTCACTCGGTATGAAGCAACTCACTCAAGATCCCTGGGAAGACATTGACCGTCTTTACAGAATGGGCGATCTTGTGAAAGGCAAAGTAGCACGGGTAGCGGGTTACGGTGCATTTATTGAATTAGATCATGATATTGACGGTCTGGTACATATCAGTCAAATCAGTGAAGAGCGTATCGAGAAAATTAAAGACTTTCTGAACGAAGGCGATGCAGTCAATGCACGCGTAATTAAAATCGATAAGGAAGAGCGGAGAATTGGTCTGAGTATCAAAGCTGCTGATTACGATGAGGATGCCTTGGCTAAAGAAGTTGCTGCCTATGACGAAGTGGGAGAAGATTTGACTACTTCTTTGGGTGATTTGCTTGATGAAGCAACCGCCAGCGAATCTGAAAGCTAATTTTTAGCCTTAGGATTGTTCAAGAACTTTAACACTTTAGGTGTTAAAGTTCGCTTTTTGGAGTATGCTTTTAAGCATATTAGTTCTCTCATTTACAAGGTTGTCATGCCTCACTTCTTCCAAAGTTCTCTGTTTTTCCATTTTTGCCATGCTCTTTCTGAGTTCCCGAAGTGCTTGTTGCTGCAATTGTCTCACTCTTTCTCGAGTTACTCCAATTTTTTCACCCACTTCTTCGAGTGTATGAGGATCAAGTCCCTCCAATCCGAAACGAAGTCTCATGATTTCAGCCTCCCTTGGTTCTAATTGATCAAGTACACTACTGATATCTCCAATTAAGCTTTTTGACTGAAGATGCTCAAGGGGAGATCTTGATTTGTCATCGGGAACAACTTCACTGAGTGTGGATCCATCATCATCTCCAATTGGAGAATCCAAGGATGCAGGTTTTTGACTCACGGCTTTTAAGTGAGTGATTCGAGAAACCGGCAAATCCATTTCCGCTGCTAATTCATCATCCGTTGGATCTCGTCCCAGTTTTTCAGCAAGTGAAGTGCTTGTTCGACGAATTTGAGTGACCCGATCAACCATATGAATGGGAAGGCGAATGGGTTTACTTTGATTGGCCAATGCTCTTTTAATTGACTGCTTTATCCACCAAGAAGCATAGGTGCTCAGTTTCCCCCCTTTGGTGGGGTCGAATCTTTCTACTGCTTTCATTAGTCCAATGTTTCCTTCATTAATTAAATCCAACAGAGAAAGTCCAATATTAGAATATTCTTTGGCGATTTTTACAACGAGCCGTAAGTTTGCGGTTATCATTTTTTCGCGGGCGTCTTGGTCGCCGTTTTTGATTTTCGCGGCTAGGTCAATCTCGTCTTGAACGGAAATAAGTGGAATCTCAGAAATTTGCTGCAAATAAATTTGAAGAGATTCTTGCTCGTGGTTTTGCATAGTATAAAAGGAAGAAGGGCAGTCGTTAGAGCATTTGCTCAGCCATAGCAAGTGCCTTGAGCATGCCCTTTGCTTTGTTCAAGGTTTCTTGGTATTCATCAGAAGGATTAGAATCAGCAACTATACCTGCTCCTGATTGGAGATGGATTTGCCCTTGGGTGATCATTGCGGTTCTAATTGCAATGCATGAGTCATGATTTCCTTCAAAACCAAAATAACCAAGAGCGCCCGCATAGGCATTTCTCTGCAAATTCTCAAATTCCGATATTATTTGCATTGCTCGGACTTTTGGAGCACCACTGACGGTGCCGGCGGGAAAAGTAGCACGCATCAAGTCAAAGGCATTTTGACCAGTTCTTAATTTCCCGATTACTTGAGATACGATGTGCATGACATGAGAGTATTTCTCCACCGTCATAAATTCTGCAGCCCGCACGGTGCCCGATTGACAAACTCTTCCGATGTCGTTGCGGGCAAGGTCAACAAGCATTAAGTGCTCGGCTTTTTCTTTTTCATCTTTAAGCAATTCCTTTTCCAAGAGAAGATCTTCTTCTTTATTTTTGCCTCTTGGGCGAGTACCAGCAATCGGTCGGATCATAACATCATCATTGGTCAGACGGACATGCACCTCCGGAGATGCTCCAACAATGGCAAAATCATCACTTTCCAATAAAAACATATAGGGAGAGGGATTAATTGCTCGGATTGCACGATAAAGACTGGTTGGGTCTCCTTCGAAAGGAAGAGAAAATCTTTGGGACAGAACGGCCTGTATTATGTCACCTGCCTTTACGAATTCTTTGGTTTTTTCGACCAATCGTTCAAATTCTTCTCTGGAGAAATTACCAGTTGGATCTTTACCGGGTTCATATTCTATCAGGGGTGTTGAAACGAATTTATGGGGACTGGAAAGTAATTCACTTATTTTTTCAATTTTCAAACAAGCTTCACGGTATGCATTTTCGGCATTATCCTTACAGTATGCATTGGCACAAATTGTGAGCGTTTGGCAGGCATGGTCGAAAATTAAAATGAGGTCAGCCACAACAAAGAATAAAAAAGGCAAACCGAGCTCATCTTTTTCCGGCAGGGGAATGGACTCTTCTATTCTTGAGGCGTATTCATAAGAGATATAGCCAACTGCCCCCCCGGAAAATCGATTGTCCCCACTCAGTCCATGATACCTAATTCCATCCATCTCCTCTTCAATCAATTTGAGGGGATCCTTAGGAGTTTGAATCGATCGGGATTTAGATTTTCGATCAATGATTGTAGTTTCCGACTGCTTACAAGAGATTATTTTTCGAGGGTCGCATCCTACAAATGAAAATCTGCTGACCTGCTCGCCTCCGACTACTGATTCAAAAAGAAAAGCAGGTTTATTTCCGGAGATTTTATGATAAGCGGAAAGAGGGGTTTCTGCATCAGCAGTGAATTTTGCCTCCACCGCAATGACATCGAAATTATTCGATAATTCAATAAATTCTTCATTTGAAGGAGAAAATTTCATGCTTTAGTAATATTAAACCGAAGGAAATATTTCAATGTTACTTAAATGTAGGATTTAGAAAAAAGAATGTTGCGTTTTCGGTTTGCAGAGGACTGGCTAAGATATGCATAGTTAGGAAAGACGCTAAAATCGGCGTCACGAGCAAGAATATTCGAGAGGAAATCATGAAAAGAAACGTACATTGCGTGATTATGGGCGGTGGACGAGGAACTCGTCTCTATCCATTGACGAAATTAAGGTGCAAACCGGCTGTGCCTATTGCTGGAAAGTATCGGTTGGTGGACATACCAATAAGTAACTGCATAAATTCCGGTTATAACAGGATATATCTTCTTAGCCAGTTTAATACAGCCTCTTTGCATCGTCATGTTCAGGATGCCTATCGATTTGATCGATTTGGAAAAGGATTTGTCGAGATTCTCTCCGCTGAGCAAACTGAACATGGAGACGACTGGTACCAAGGCACTGCTGATGCGGTTCGCAGAAATTTGATTCATTTTCATGCTCATCCAGAAGATGTTTTTGTAATTTTATCCGGTGATCAACTCTATCGAATGGATTTTTCTTCCATGGTAAATGAGCACTTGGCTAGAAATGCAGAAGTTACAGTGGCAGCGAAACCTGTTCCTTTAAGTGAAGCATCTGAACTCGGTTTATTGAGGATTGGTGAGGATGACAGTATTGTTGATTTTGTCGAAAAACCAACTGACCCCGAAGTCATTGCCCGACTGGTTCCACCGGAATTGAAGGCAAAGGAAGGAATTGAAGATCGATGTTTGGCATCAATGGGAATCTATGCATTCAAAGCATCAGCAATGTTTGATGCTTTGTCCGGGGATGCCAAAGATTTTGGTAAAGAAATAATTCCATCCTTAGTCGAGGATAAGGACATAAGGTGTCATGTATTCGATGAATATTGGGAGGATATTGGAACAGTCCGATCATTTTTTGACGCTAATCTACAACTAACCGATAAAAATCCCATTTTTGATTTTTATGACGAAAAATTACCTATTTACAACTACCCCGATGTTTTACCAACTGCTAAATTGGGGGAGTGTAATTTGAAAGGAACCTCGGTTGCAAGCGGATGTCTAGTAGGCAATTCCTCTTTTGAAAGGTGTATTTTAGGAGTTCGCTCAACAATAGGGGATGACTGTCGATTTAAAAATGTCGTGATGATGGGCGCTGATCATCAGGAAAGCAAAGAACAGGAAATTCAGTCTAATTTTGATATTCCCATTGGGGTCGGAAATGAAGTTCAAATTCAAGACGCAATCATCGATAAAAACGCTAGAATTGGAAACGGTGTCAGACTTAGTCCGGTTGGTCTGGAAGACGGGTGGGCAGATGATGGACAAAATGTTTACATCAGGGATGGCGTGCTTGTAGTAGTCAAAAATGCGATGGTTTGTTCCGGCACGACCATTGGAAGCGAGTAGATTTTTTTTCATTTAAAGTTGCTGATGACCTGTGGGCACAATAAACCTGCTTTTCTATGAGCGAAATTCCAGAAGATTTAAAGTATACCAAAGAGCACGAGTGGATAAAAAAACTTGATTCCGGTGATTATTCCGTTGGTATTACCCATCATGCACAAGACAGTTTGGGGGATGTAACTTTTGTCGAACTCCCGTCCGTCGGTCAGGATCTTTCTAAGGACGAAGTGTTCGGAGTAGTGGAATCTGTAAAGGCGGCCTCAGACCTCTACATGCCTCTTTCAGGAAAAGTCACTGAAATTAATGAGGATTTGAATAATTCTCCTGAATGTGTAAATGAAGATCCCTACGGCAAAGGTTGGATGATTAAAATTACTGGGATTGAAGGTCAGGGATTTGAAAATCTTTTAAATCCCGCGGAGTATAAATCAGAAATTGGATAAAGCGGACTACCTTGCCAAACAAAAATCACTTGCGACAAGTGCCCATTATGCACTAGATTGTAAGTTATTGTGGGTTATTGCCTAATTAAAAGATTTACCAGCTCATTTCAAAGTCCGTTTCTTGGGATTTTATTGTGTCTGCTATTTCTTTTTTTATCGTCACTCAAAGCGGCCAAGGTCGAGCCTGTTGTAATTGTCGCCTCGGTTGAGGGAGAAGTTCATACTTATTCTCTTCAGGATGAGTTCAAAGTTACCCTTGATTCATCCTCGGTCGGAAAAACATTTTCTGCAAAGACCATACTTACAACTGGTAAAACTGGCAAAGCGGGCTTGTTATTTTCAAATGGTGCCCTCATCACGGTTAAGCCGGGATCCAGGTTTTATCTTCGGAAATACAACCAGAAGATCGTCCCCGCAATCTCAGGAACAAATCCATCGGAAATGGAGGAAGAACCAAGCGAATCTGAATTACTTGCTCATCTTGATTTTGGCGAGCTGATTGTAAAAGCTCCAAAACTAAAGAAAAATTCGAAAATGATTCTCACGAGTCCACTGGGGACCGCCGGTATTAGAGGCACAATGTTTCAATTAATGGCTGTTCGTGATCCGGTCTCTGGTAATATCACCGGTGGAGTGAACTTAATTTCCGGGGACATTGATTTTACAAATGTCAGCGGGGAATCAGTAAGCTTAGTTTCCGGCCAATCAATTGTTACCGCAACCAGTAAACTTGGGGATGGAATTGCAAGTTCAACCGGTGGTTTGGTCGATCTTTCTTCCACTTTTGGTCCTGCTCTGACGGGTGGGGCAGTTCCGCCTTCGATCGATGCCTTGTTTCCAGAAACTATATCGGATGGTCAGGAAAGTGCGGACGATTCATCTTCTTCCAGTTCTTCCACTTCCGCCACCGGCTTACTTGGTGGAAGCGCGCTCAGTGGTGGGGGAGGGTGGGAAATGATTCATGAGATTGCCTCCAATGTATTCTTCGAAATTGAACAATCGGAATCCACTTCCAATTCTTTTTCTTTCGACACCATGCAACTTGCAGTCTCACTGGATGTTCCCGCACCTGCACTCACTTCACCCACTGGCCCGCCCGCCAATGTAACTGGAGGCTCTGATTCCCCCTCCACCCCGGATCCATTCCAGGGGGCTCATCCAGAAATGGATCTGTACAAAATTGACGAATCGGCCTTCTCCGAAGTTTCCAC
>PBSV01000029.1 GCA_002726435.1 Opitutia bacterium
AGCACACAAAGAAGAATTAGGCGAAACCATCGCCAATATCGAATTTGCGTGCGACCTCTCGCTTCAACCGCACTTGACTCAAGATAACGTTCGAGTTATGGCTCAAGTCTTGCAAGAAGTCCTTGCGTACATCAACCAATAATAGGACTAGGAAGACTGCTCGGTTGGCAATACTCAATAACTCTGTTCCGTTGCGACAATCATGGAGGAAAGAGAAGAAGTCTCTTTTGGGTCATTGAAGACACGAAATGCCTCCGAAGACAAATATCGTCGCGAAGTTATACGCATTCGGAAATCTACTTCCTTTCGCATTGGAACTCATATTATACGTTCCATCGAAAGGCCTTGGAAATTTCCATTCCTTATTCTCACTCTACCATGGCTGATTTTTTCCATTGGGCTCGAGCGCTTAGGACGGCGGTCGCATCCTGTTAACGACACAGATCTGCTCCAACACGCTAAACCTCGCCGCTCGATTGTAATGTTCCCTACAAATGGTGTTGGTTTCGGCCATTTTACTCGAATGTTAGCACTTGCCCGTAGAGTGCGTAAACTTGACCCGAGTGTCGAAGTGATTTTCTTTACCACAATGCCAACGCTTCATCTGCTAAAGCGTGAAGGAATTGCAGCTTACTTCATACCGGGTAGGAAAAAATTCGATAACATGGATGCTGCCACCTGGAATATGTTAACCGAAGAAACTCTTGCTACGGTCTTTGCAGTTCACCGTCCCTCAATTTTCATCTTTGACGGAGCATATCCCTACAGAGGTATGCTCAACGCAATACAATCTGATCCGAACATAAAGAAAGTATGGATGCGTCGTGGAACTTTCAGAAAAGGTGGCACGAAAATCCCTGTTGACAGTATCAACCATTTTGATTATGTGATTCATCCAAAAGACAGCGTTGAACAAGACCATGACGATATCGTCGAATTCAAGCCCTCTATTGTTCGTAGCGACCCCATCCTCTTGCTCGATGAAAGCGAATTGCGACCACGAAACGATCTAAGAGACAGGCTCGGAATCCCGCATGATGCTACTCTTGTTTATCTCCAGCTTGGGGCTGGTGAAATTAATGATATTCAATCGGATATCAACACCTGTCTGAACATTCTGGAAGGATATGAAAACACCTATGTCGTTCTAGGTGAATCATTGATTGGTAAGCGTATTCCATCTATTGGAGGACGTGTTCGAATCATATCAGAATATCCAAACTCCCTTGATTTCAAAGCTTTTGATTTTACGATTATGGCTGCAGGATACAACTCGTACCATGAAGCAATTCGATTCTCACTACCTACGCTATGCATCCCAAACATGAATACTGGGATGGACGATCAGTTGGCACGTGCACTAATCGCAGAAAATATCGGTGCCATGATTGTTCTGCGAAAGGTAACTGTGGCTAAAGTGAAAATTGCTATTGAACGATTGATGGATGCTGATGTCCGAAGGACAATGCGGGAAAGATGTGAGCAACTCCATCAGCCAAATGGTGCAAATCAGCTGGCTAAATGGCTCATCGACGAGGTCTAAGTCTCGAACTCATTTCTTGTGAAAGGCGCAAGGATTGCTTGGCCACTTTTTCCGATGAGATAATATCATTCATATCCCATGAAGTGAGTTCTTGCTCCTCTAGTTCGTTCATCGTTAGAAGATATCGGGAGATTTTCTCTTTGATTTTTTCTTGATATTTTTCAGGTATTAAATCGATTGAGGGCGAATACCATTTCTCGAGCCATTCAAGTTTCTCTTTATGTCCTTGTACCCGCTCCTTGAGTAGTGAATACAATTGGTGTTCGGAATTTAGCCTATGAGTCGACCAAGCAAGAACATTCTCATGCTTAATTGGAACCCGTCCCAAGAATCTAGATGCTTCTTTATTATTGAAAAGTTCATCGAGGTACTGCGCTTCAACTTGATTCTTCAGAATTGCATTATCAAGGAGTTGTTTTCGAAAACATTTCCAGCAATTCAAGCATGGTTTTTTCCAAACCCCACGCATACAGGACTGCGCCACCATTCCGAGGGGGGCCTGACTCACTATGATTGAAGTTCCTACTTCACTGATGCCTGCTACTGGAAGGATGAAGGGCAGACCTGCAGCTTTGAATAATCCACCCCAATATGTGTAATGAGTGCCATTAGGATAATCGCGGAAAAGGCGGTGGCCCGTCCCATATGTCGACTCCATGATCGTCCCAAATCCGATACAGTCGAGTTTGAGATAATCTGCCATGAGTACTGCAGGGACCGAATTAGCGACATCAACGGGGAAACCGACGGGGTCTCGAACATATTCAAGATCGCATTGAATAAGCCTCATATCATAGCCAAGGCGTTGGACTTGAAGGCACGATTGAATAACAGCATCTTTGTTGTACAGTGATTTCTTTCCAGTCGGTCGGTCCATGAATACAGGGGCAGTTGTTGGCGGCATAACTGCTAACGCCGCAGTTGAATCTACTCCACCACTGAATGCTAACCCTGGCCTGTAATTTATACCTGGCTCCCATGGCTTCAGATTTTGATCAACTGGTCCAATCGAGTAACGAGAGGATTTTAGATTATGAAACTTTGAGAATCTCTCACTAACTGGCTTTGGCAGTACGAGTGAGTCGCCGATAAATGGGTGAGTGATCATGATGATGCATAGAGCGATATGGTCAGGGTGAATTGAGTCAGGGTCAAGTCCCGAAGGCAAGTGTATTTCAACAATCCTTGAGCCAAGTCTAAATTTTTCTGACGGTTCCAAAATATCGTTTTTTTCTGTCTCTAATTGGAATCTTAGGATTCCCGAAACAGCATACATTGTGACTCTCATTCTACCACAATTCCACGAAGTTCGTTCCAATACCATTCCATTGCCTCTTCGAGGCCCAGTTGGCAGTCGTGGGTTGGTTGGTAACCAAGGTGTCGAATCGCTTTTGAAATATCTGCAAGTGAATGCCGAATGTCACCTGGGCGCTCTCCAATATACGTCGCATCAATTTGAGCGATAGAGGGATCATAGTTCGAGAGCAGGTTTCGAATCGAAGAAAACAATTCATTAATGGAAATTCGACTTCCACATGCGGCGTTAAATATCTGCCCAAAGGCCTCTTCGTTAGAGGTCGATAACGCGTGAATATTCATTTGAACAACATTATCTACATAGGTAAAATCACGGGTCTGCTCACCATCTCCGAAAACAATTGGGGATTTAGACTGCAGCATAAGTTCTACAAATTTAGGAATCACTGCAGCATACTGGCCCTCAGGGTCTTGGCGACGGCCAAACACATTGAAGTATCGAAGCCCGATTGTTTCCATACCGTGAATTTGATGATAGACTCGAGTGTACGATTCATTGACCATCTTTGTGACAGCATATGGTGAAAGAGGAAAACCGGTTTTATCCTCAACCTTGGGCATTGTGGCTTCGTCGCCATACACGGATGAACTCGAAGCGAAAACAAATCGCTTAATTCCTTCTTCATGAGCTGACATCAGAACATTCAGACTACCTGAAATGTTGATGTCATTCGTTGATTTAGGGTCCTCTATCGAACGAGGGACGGACCCAAGAGCAGCTTGATGGCAAACATGTGTACATCCGCGTATTGCAGTTCGGCAAACTTCGAGGTCGCGAATATCGCCTTCGACAAGGGTAAAGTTAGGATTGGCCAGTAGATGAGCGATATTCTCCCTTTTACCAGTGAGGAAATTATCGAGGCAGACAACTTCGGAACCCTCAGCTAAAAGTGCATCACAGAGATTTGAACCAATGAATCCAGCCCCTCCTGTGACGAGGATGCGTGCATTCGTGAGCACATCTGTCATGAATCTTCGTACGGCATGTAGGTTATGAGTCCATCCCTCCCTCATACTCAATAAGGAGAATTACATCAGCGCGTTTAGGGACATCGCATGTGTGGAATTCTCGCAACCAATCGTGGCATCATCGATTTACCCACTATAATCGAATATCTTAAATTCCGTGGCCCGGACCAAACAAACCAAGTTGAAGTCAACGGTGTCAACTTTGTACATACGCTGCTATCGATGACTGGACCGCCAACTCCACAACCCTTTGTCAGCGAAGACAAAAACCGTGTGGCTTTTTTCAACGGTGAGATCTACAATTATCGAGATTTTGGAGATTTTGAATCTGATGGGGAATGTCTTCTTACTGTCTATGAAAAGTTTGGTTGGAAAGCAATTCAGCATTTGGATGGAGAATTTGCAGTTGCCATTCTTGATTTCAAAGAAGATACATTACTCCTTTCAACTGATATTTTCTCTATGAAACCGTTGTGGTTTGCCAAGGAAGGAACTGATTGGGGTCTATCCTCATACAAGTCTTGTTTAGACCGACTTGGATTCTCAGAACCTCTTCAAATTGAAGCAAATTCAACCTATATCCTACGACTTTCAACTCTAGAGAAAATAGACCGACTTGACGTCTATACTTTCGACCTTAATCAGCATAAGGACTCCTATGATGACTGGGAAGCAGCGTTTGCTCGCTCTATACAAAAACGTACTCAAAACATTAAACACGGTATATTCATAGGTCTTTCATCAGGATACGATAGCGGTGCTATCGCATGTGAACTTGAACGCCAAAACGTTCCGTTTACTGCATACAGCATCGTGGGTTCAGAGAAGAAAGACACAATTGATGCGCGTATTGCACGAACTAGTGACCCTAGGCTCTTCGAATTGGAAATGGAACAATTCATGGCAGCCCGTGATTATATCAAGAAAAATTGCGAAGAATATCCTTTACGGATTGATAATGGGGATGCGGACTGGTTAGAAGACACCATTATCGAACATGCTGAACTTGAAAAGAAGTTAGAATTTCCACTTCAATTATTGAACGAGCAATTAGGATGGTACAACGACAAATCATGGTTCATCAAATGCGAAGAAGTACAGGCCTTGAGAAACAAGCGAGACACTTTGGCAAACAGAATTCCAAGTATTACTAAGACAATCGAGTACCGTAAATCAGCCCAAGTACTTACCAACGACAACGGGGCAATAGGTATGTCTCATATATGTGGCCAAGGAAAGAAAGAGGGGCAATTAATCTATCTTTCCGGTAGTGGGGCCGACGAAATTTTTAGCGACTACGGTTTTGGTGGAATTAAACACTTCAGGCATAGTACCATTGGAGGATTATTCCCAGAAGACTTAGACACTGTGTTTCCATGGAAGAACTTCTTCGACAATACACAAAGAGCCTACTTGATGAAAGAAGAACACGTGAGCGGCTCTTATGGTGTTGAGGGACGATATCCGTTCCTCGACCGTGACGTAGTGCAAGAATTTTTATGGCTCAAACCTGAGTTAAAAAATTCACACTACAAGTCGGTTCTCTACAACTACATGACCAAACATAACTATCCTTTTGATGACTCGCAAAAAGTTGGTTTTAATTGCGGTTTTAGTGGTTCAGAAGCGGGAGAGTACACCGAAAAGAAGTCAGTATATCGAACCGTAGGAGAAGCCGCAGATGAATCACTGGTCGTAAAAATGGACCTTGTGATGAGCCGAACTAAAAGTCGAAGAGAGCGTCACATTCTTTGAACAGCAATTGAATAAATTTCTTTTAATCTCTCCACCATCGCTTCTTGGCTAAACCTTTCTCGGGCTTGTTCCCTGGATTTCTTACGTGCATCAGCCATCCATTCCGGATTATCGATACATGTAAGAATCAGTTCAGCAATCTGATCTGAATTGGGCTCATCGACTAAGTAACCAGTTTCTCCATCGATGAACGTATCTCTTGAGCCACCAGCATCTGTTGATATCACTGGAACGCCAAAGGCTTGCGCTTCAATCAGAACATTTGGTAACCCTTCAACAATGGACGTAAGAAGAAACACATCAAACTCATCGAGCCAGGCTTTAACTTGAGTGGTTTGACTAATGAGATGGATATTGTCCTTCACCCCCTGCTCGATAATATGCGATTGAATAAGTTCTGAAAGACCCCCTCCCCCTACATGTATTGCGTGAACATTATCCCTCTTTCGAATGACCTTGGCAATGGATTCAACCCAAAGGCGCGGGCGCTTTTCAATAACCAAACGAAACACTCCGCCTATGACGAAAGAATCTTTTGGAATCTCCAACACATCAGACATAGATGTTCCAGCACTTGAGCGTTCAAGTCCATCAAAATCAACGCCATTATGTATTACTTCAAAATTTTCAAAATGATGGTTTAGCCATTCGCCGTAGCTTTGGCATCCTGCAATACTGTTGTGGCAGAGTAAAGGCCGATTGGACGAATCGATAAGAGTTTCATAGGCTCTACGGAGATAAGGACGATTTCGGATATGCATCATCGTTTTTCCGTCAGGACGCATTGAACGTGCGAACATAACAATACCTGGAACGCCTGACATTAATCCAGCAATTGAGACATTGATATTTGTTTGATCTTGCCAACCGTGGACAATCTTAGGTTTCTTCAGGGTGAAATTTAGGAATAATGGCTCTATTTCTCTTTGCATCGAAACAGGTAATCTATCGAGGTATTTCTTCCAGGGGGCAAGTAAGGCATCTGCATCTTCAAACTCTGAATTCCAATTAATTCGTGATCCGTATTCTTTGATATCGACTCCTGTTGCTCGAACTTCAGCCTCATATGTCTGTTTATGACCCCTAGAACCACTAAGCGAATAACAAAAAAGGACAGTGTCTTGAAATTGTTTTTCTCTCATCAATCCACCGAGGCACGAAACGACTTGCCTTTCCGCACCACCGCGCCCTAATGAAGACGATACCATAATTACATTGCAATTACTTTCTGTTGGTGAGTATCGTGGAACCTTGGACGCTGTTTCGATTAAGTGCATAATATAACACTCGACTTTAAGCAAAGGTATACTATTCTTGACAGCTTCTGTGAGAAGTTGTTTCGGTGTATTTGTCTCTTTTAGCAGACTGAGTAGATCTTCCTTGAGAAGTAACAAATTTGTGTCATTCGAGTTCATCTCAAGTCCTTTTTCAATATAATGCCAAGTCTTAGTCAGTTCACCAGACTTGTAAGTAATCATTGCGATTTTGAAATAATAATCTTCTTGATGACTCCATGTGTTTGTACAATGCTCCAATAATGTGGATGATATCTCATTCCAATAGAAGCTCAGTGCAATTTCGTTCGCTAGTAGATAGGCATCGAGTGTATGTTTCTCTAATTCTAACAGTTGAGGGATACTTTCTCGTGCTTCATCTTGGCGGTTTATCCTGTATAAAAGATTAATTTTCTTCTCCCAGTTTGAAAACATCATCGGTTCAAAAATACATTCTTTATCATAGAGTTTGAGTGCCTTTACAGGCATGCCAAGACGGTCATAAATCATTGCTAAAGTGCGCCGTGAACGTCGCTCTTCAGGGTCAATATCTAACGCTCTTTCAAGATATAACATTGCTGATTCATAACGTTCAAGATTGTGAAGCACTTTGCCAATTGAAACTAACGCTTCAAGGTCTTGCGAATCAATTTCTAACAAAACGGTTAACGGCTCAACTGCAGCTTCATGATTTCCCAAAACCATCTCGGATCGAGCGTTGAAAAGATGGCCATCACGTATTTGTGGATTCTCATCGATAAGTTGCTTCGAAAGAGCAATCACTCGGTCATGCTCATTTTGATTGTATCGAATTCGTATGAGAGATTGTAAGGCATCCGTATCCGACGCCGAAATTTCGAGTACTTTCAAATAAAATTCCGAGGCTAAATCTATCTCCGACTTATTTTTACTACATCGAGCAAGGAAACGATACGCCTCAATATTGCCTTCAGAAAAAGTAAGCAGCGAATTGCAAATTTTCATGCAATTGCTCCAATCATTTCCAGAATAATAGGCCCGGATAAGGTGGATGTGGACTTCAATCTCTTCGAAAACATTCATCCTTGCTTCGCAAAGTGCAAATACCATAGGCCAGTCTTTAGAATTATAGGCACTGCGAATGTTCAATATTGAAAATTCATCATCCCATTCCTCAATCAGATTTTCTGCCTTTTCTACGGTTACATCGAGTCGTAGATTCCTTTTCTTGAGTGCCATCTTGATGGATTCCGGTAGAAAATAGTCGTCGGCTAGTGACGCTCCAATCGTGAGATCTATGACAACCGGTTGGAATGAAGATTTTTTCGATTTACGCCAAAAGAGTAAGCTCATTGAAATCATCACCCCTCTGCTTCATGGTACGCGCCAATGACTTCATCAGGGGTGCCAATACACTTCATTTTCCCTTTCTCCATCATGATCATTCTTGAACAGATTTCTTTCAGTAAACCAAAAGAATGACTCACCAGTATTACTGTATTGGAGTCGTCCATCATGTCTCGAATCCGTTGTTGGCTCCGCTTTTTGAATCCGGGGTCGCCAACTCCAAGCACTTCGTCAATGAGAAGAATATCAGGCTTAACCGCAGTTGCAACTGAAATACCTAATCGAGCCTTCATGCCAGAAGAATATGTCCGAAGAGGTTCGTCAATGAATTCTTGTAGTTCGCTGAATTGGATGATTTCCTCCATCATCGAATCCATATAGCTTCGTTCATGTCCCAGCATACTGCCATAAAGATGGATGTTTTCCCTCCCCGTCAAATCCTTGTTCATACCCACTCCAACTCCGGCTAACAGTGAAGTTTGACCGTCAATACCAATCCACCCCGAATCTGGTTTGTAAATTCCCGCAATTGTTCGAAGTAAAGTCGACTTTCCAGAGCCGTTACGTCCAATGATTCCAATGATTTCTCCTTTCTGAATAGTGAGATTAATTTCTGAAAGGCCACAACTTCGAGGGCCTCGTTCGCTTTTTCCGAAAAAGCCCATAACTAGGCGCTTAAGAATGGACAACGCCCCTTCTTTTCGTGGGAAATGAAGTTCAACGTCTTCAAGACGTAAAACCTGTTCGTTCAAAGACGTTTTACCACCCCTCGAGAAGTAGCGGAAAATATCATCGAACCGAGGATGTAAACAACAACTGGGAAAGCAACAGCATAAACGATATGATGCGTCGCAAAGTCTGGAATTGTCCCCAATACTGAGTGCTTCATCATCGTAAGAGGTACCACGACTGGGTTGAGCATGGCGATATCAACATAGGGTGAATCTGCACCTGCACGCTCGATGAGAAGTTCGTAGGTCCACATGATAGGAGATACAAAAAATCCAGCGCGTGTTATGAAACGAAACACATGTGCAACATCTGGGAACACAACATTGGCAGATGCAACCATCAGCCCAACACCCCATGCAGAAAGATAGAGCATGAACATGGCGACTGGTAACATCCAAAGATGAGATGAAGGCTGTAAATTGAGATATACCATAAAGGGAATTACTGTCAAAAGACTGATTGCTGAGATAACGAGATTTGTTCGAGAATCTGAAGCAGAATACAGTTCTAAGGGGAATCCAGACTGCTTAATCATTCCAGCATTCGAAACCAGCGTTGAAACAGTTGAATTTAGAATACGAGCGAATAAGCCCCAACCTATTACACCTAAAAGAATCAACATGGGATAACTTTGGTCCTCGTAGTCTGCGATAATTACGAACAAAACGTAGTATACTAAAGCAAGGAGAGCCGGTTCGAGAAGCGTCCAAAGATAACCAAGTAGGGCTTTATCATACCGTTGATTGAGATTTCGCTTCACCATGTTTCCGAGAAGATAACGATGTTTGGACAAATTCTTTTGAATTGCGAAAGGGGCTGATAGAAGCGGAACTTTTGGATGTAAATCCTTCAATAGAGGACTTCTTACATCATCGAGAGGAGATTCAATAGAACTCTCTCCCATGCTTTTGGGGGTGCTCGTGTGTTCTTAGCAGTATTCCTTCTTCAATGTGTTAACACGCCATTCAAAGAGGTCTTCCTACAGCGTGGGCTTGCCATCCAAGAGATTCGAGATGTTCGAGGTCAAGCACTCTACGACCATCGTAGACAATCGGATTTCTCATTTTGTGAACCAATTGATTCCAATCAATACTCAAACAATCTTGGTGGGCAGTCACAAGAACAACGAGGTCGAAACCTTCAGCAGAATTTATGTCTTGTAAACATTCGACGGTCGACGGAAAATCTTCTGTATTGAGATGAGGGTCCCATGCAGTTACATGTACAGACTTGTTGTGTAAAGCCAATGCTAGAGGTTCAGCAGGGGTTTCCCGAGGGTCGCCTACTTCAGCCTTGTATGACCAACCTAGGAACAAAACTTTCCCGGAGCCGAGTGGAACCCCAGCTTTGTAGAGAATATCATTGATGATACCTGCAACATGCAGTGGCATCGTTCGATTGACTGTTCGAGCTGCAGAAATTAATTCCGCTGGAACTCCGACGTCTGCGGCTCGTTGTATCATGTAATATGGATCGACTGGAATACAGTGCCCGCCTACTCCAACACCAGGTGTGTATCGATGAAAATTCCATTTAGTCGCTGCAGCAGAAAGTACGTCTTCAACATCAACATCAAGTTCTGGGAATATTCGCGCTAGTTCATTGACTAAAGCAATGTTGATGTCTCTTTGTACATTTTCAATAACCTTGGCTGCTTCAGCAACTTCTAATTTCCCAACATAACGAACATCCTCACTTGTCAAACGAGAATATAGATGCACGAGACTTTCACCAATCGTAGGATTCGAACAGCCAATGACGCGTGCTACGCTTCGTACACCGTGCGCAGCATCACCCGGATTGAATCGTTCTGGGCAATAGGCGATTTCGACATCCACGCCAATCTCTAGGCCTAATGCCTCTATTTCAGGGTGCCATGTGTTGGCAGTTACACCAGGATATACTGTAGATTCTAGTACAACAATTGTTCGTGATTTAGGTACAAGATTTTCAAAAACACTGATACCTGCTTTTTGAACATAGCTCAAATCAGGCTTCAGGTCGTCCGTCACAGGCGTTGGTACCGTAACTAATATGACGTCACACTTGGGAACCGCCTCTTCAATTGAGGATGTAATATTCCAGCGATCTGAACCAGGGACCGGGATAATGTCGTTAACATCAGGGTCGCCTGTGGGGTTTTGCCCCCTAAGAATCATGTCAATTGTTCGTTGAGAGATATCGACCCCCCACACTTCAAATCCAGCATCATGGAACCCAATTGCGGTAGGTAAACCAACATAACCGAGACCGATAACCCCGATAGACAGCTTACCAGAAGAGGCTTTCTCAGAGAAGTCTGGACTCCATCCCATGCTAAACCCTTAGGCGTTCTGTTTTTGAAGCCAATGGTTGGATGGTGGCAAATATGGTTGTTATGAATACCGGATAGTTTCTTGAAAGAACAGTGCGTGGTTTGTCCGATGAAGGTTTCATGGTTGTCCGGCAGGGTACTCGGAAACGACTTGTGTGGAACTACGCAAACCTCTATCGCCGAGGAACTTTGCAAATTAGGCCACACTGTCAACCTTTATTCTCCCGGTCAAATCGAAACTTCTCAATTTCGCCACATTCAGATTCCTCGAGGTTCAATAAAGGGTCTTCATTCGAGTACAGTAGTACGTTCGCTTCGTTCTAAAATAAAGGACATTAATTCCTCAGACCACGTACTCATTGACTGGCGACTTCACGCAATCACTCCACTGATTACAGTACCGTGGACACTGATTGATCGAGGTCCGCCCGCTGACCGTAACTTCTTGAGCTGGTTTCAATGGATCCAGTGGAAAAGAGCATGGAAAAAAACAACCTATGGGACCGCAGTCAGTCAGGCACACGCTGAATTTATCAATTTAAAAACCAAAACACACCTTGCCAATATTGCCATTATACAAGCAGGAGTAGATACTGAGATGTTTCGAAAAGGGACAAAATCAGGTGGATTGAAACTATCGTATCAAGGAAGAGTTGACAAGCATCGAGGAGTCATGGCCCTTCCAAAAATTCTTGAAATTTTAAATGAAAAAGGAGTTGATGCATCACTCCACATTCATGGAGACGGGAATGCATTAATCGCGCTTCAAAAATTGGATATACCGAACCTTCATGTCACATCCACAGTTTCATCGAGCACATTAGCCGAAAAACTCTCAAACTACGATGTTGGGTTTTTACCTATGCCGGAAAGCAACGTGTGGAAGTTAGCAAGTCCTCTGAAGCGTTCAGAATATCTTGCATCAGGCATGATCATCTGTGGAATCGATCACACAGGGCATAGAATTCAAGATTCAGGTGATTGGATTCAACTCTTTTCTCAACAACGATTCATTGTTGATTGCAGTGAATGGCTGGCTGGATTAGACAGAGAATCTTTACAAAAACTTCAAGATTCTTCCCGTCACTATGCCGTAGAAAACTTACTTTGGAGTTCTTCTGCAAAGGTACTCGTAGAGAGTATTTCATCGTAATATTTTTCCCACTCCGCCTGAATTGATTTTACAGCGTAAGGTTTGGAACTCTCGTAAACGTCTTTCAATGACATTGAATTGTATGCCTCGACCCAAGAAAGTATATCTCCAAATTTTGCCTTTACGACCGTGGAAGGGAGACCGTGGACGCAGTCTGAAACAATTACCGGACAATTGACTGTCAGTGCTTCAAGAACAACGAGAGGTTGCCCCTCGAAGGTCGAAGGAACCAACAGCACACATGCCTTTTGCAACAATCTGAGTTTATCTTCTTCACTCACCCAGCCTTTCGCATCCACCCAGTCGTGTTGACTCTCCGTTTTCCCTGTCATCGTTAATCGCACATGCGGGTGTTTTTCACGAAGTTTTTGTACCAAATCAATTGCAAATGAATGGCCCTTAACTGGGTCATCTCTACCCAAAAGGAGGAGATGATGTGGTTCTCGCTCGATTGATTCGTCAATTGTCAATGCAGGGTTAACTGGATTTTGAATCACAGTGACATTTCCAATAAGCGGTTGAAACTTTTCTTTCCAAGATTCAGTCAACACAACAAGATGGGATTGACTTTTCCAATTCGTATTGTTAAACCGCTGAACTTTATGTGTCGAGGAAGAAATCCATTTGTGAAACTGCCCTGAATGAATGTGCACAATGTTGGGTACGCCAGCCTTGTGCGCCAGTTGAGCAAACCTTCGCTTTCGCCACCACGACCAGTCTGCTGCAGTA
>PBSV01000030.1 GCA_002726435.1 Opitutia bacterium
ATCAATCTGATCTTGCTTGGACATACCCCTAAAGACTCAAGTCTTTTCGCCGAAGACATTGAGGATGTGCGAACAAAAGAAGCGTGCTTCAGTTTTAATTCTAAAATCCAATCCCCTCCTCTTCGAAACAAGTCATAGGCATGGGCACCCATCGAGAATGGAATGCCGGTGAGTTTATAAATCGAAAGCGCTGCGGTTGCTGGCATGGTTGCCCAAACGGCATGGATCAAACCATAGTTTGCTTTTTTGAAATTATAGGCTTCAACCAGTCCAAAACCAAACCCTAGAAATGTCTCATTGAAGTTTTGTATATTTGGACAGGATTTTGACCAAAGAAATCGAAGGATTTCTAAAAATTCATGTGGCTTGCGGAAAATCCAATAGGGAATCCAAAAAAACAAAAAACAAAGTTTGAATTTTCCAAACAAGTAAATCCTTCGATTTTCCCAACTTTTAGACCCTCCCCAAATTGAATATGCATCCGGAGTGAATCCTATTCTTCCAAGTGCCCGTAGTTCGCGACGAACAAAAGTCTCGGTGGAACGAGGAAAAGTGGCGTAGAGAAAAGCGACCTTTTCCAAATTTCTAAGTATTTAGAAATGAAATTAAAATGAATCAATTCCCAGAGTCATACTTTACAAATCTGGGAGTAAGATCAGATTCGGTTTTATCTGAGCCATTAGATTGATGGGAGTCCTCCGAATGCCTACCGTTTCCATTCTTGACCACCTTCTCTGCTCTTGTTGAAGCTTGCCCATCAATAACAGGGTAATAATTGAATGCTAATTTTATTTCCTCAGCAGTCGCAGTTTTTTCATCATTCACAGCAATTTCTCCTTTAAAACAGGCCAATGGATGCCTTACTCGAGTGACTCCGACCTTCATTTTCAAGACATCCCCAGGTTTGCATATCCTTCTGCACTTCACGCCGTCGCAGGAAGTGAAAAAGATCGTACTGGGATCAACTTTTTCAGCCAGAGAAGTATTTTTACCTTTCAATAGATAAAAAACACATAACTGCCCAAGTGCTTCAATCATGATCGATGCCGGGAAAACAGGATTTTCCTTAAAATGTCCTTCGAGAAAATATTCGTTGCCAGAAATTTTGTAACTTCCCACTACCTCATCCTCGGATAAACTAACCGACTCTAAAAAAAGAAATGGTTCACGGTGGGGCATGAGTGCAGCGATTTCTTCAATGCGGAAGGTCTTGGCACGGGAAGGAGGTTCTTCTCCCTTTGCCTTTGCTTCAAGGTATGCCTTTACATCGCCGACTGTTCTTAAATCTCTCAATTCTTCATTGTCGATGCTAACCTGTAATGTCTGCTCAACCAGCATGATGATTTCAAGCATAGTCAAAGAATCCATACCCAAATCTTCATACATTCTGAGGGAATCATCACTTTTTCTGAGGATATCACGCTGGTCTGGCTCAAGGTGTCGGTCAATGATACCAAGCACGATTTCTTCAACTTTACTGGCGTCCTTTTCTTTTCGGAAGGAAAGAGCGGCCTCAAAAGTACCAGGTGGGCATCTTTTAAGGAGATCCTTAAGATCATCTTCTACGGAAATGTCGGAATCCGAACTCATTTATTCAGGGGTTTATTTTACTGTCGTGAAAAATACTTCTATGGGATATCAAAGAATATAATTATATAATTAATAATCATTAATGACGGATAATGACTCAATGAGCAAACCTAAACCTGTAATCCTAACCTGTGCCCAGCCAACTGGATTATTGACTTTGGGAAACTACTTGGGTGCGGTGCGAAATTGGTCCGAAATGTTGGAAAATAATGAGTGCTATTTTGGAATTGTCGACATGCATGCCATCACCACTCCGATTAAACCTTCGGTTTTGAGAAATAATGTTTTCCAGTGTGTGGCTCAATATGTTGCCTGCGGCCTTGATCCTGAAAAGTGCAATCAGTTCGTACAATCGCATGTAATCGGACATTCGGAGCTGGCTTGGATTCTAACTTGTCTTACACCAATTGGAGAACTCCAAAGAATGACTCAATTCAAGGACAAAGTTTCCAAACTGGGTTTCAAAACGGCTGAGAATGAGAGCGACTTAAAATTTTCGCATGAAGGTGCGCGGTCACAATCCACAATTAGTGCAGGATTATTATGTTACCCGGTACTCATGGCAGCAGATATTTTACTTTACAATGCCGATTTGGTCCCGGTCGGTGAGGATCAAAAACAACACCTCGAACTTTGTCGAGACCTGGCACAAAGATTCAATCATCAGTATTCAGAAACATTTAAGATCCCTGAGCCATACCTTCCCAAGACTGGTGCTCGGATCATGTCTCTGACCGAGCCGACGAAAAAAATGTCGAAATCTGATGAAAATCAACGTTCCACACTTTTCCTTCTTGATGAACCTGACCTAATCAAAAAAAAGATTAGTTCCTCAGTCACCGATTCCGGAAGTGAAATCACCGCAATTCCTGAAAAACCTGGTATCTCAAACCTACTCACGATTCACTCCGCCCTTTCCAATCAATCCCTTTCTGATCTTGAAGATCGATTTGCCGGAAAAGGATATGGTGCTTTAAAAAATGAAGTCACCGAAATTATTTCTGAATCCCTTGCCCCAGTCCGATCAAAATACAAAGAACTGATCAATCAAAAAGATTACCTTTCAAAAATTCTTGCTGAGGGGGCCCAGTCGGCTCAGAAGAGAGCCTATAAAATATTGTCGAAAGTCTATCGAAAAGTTGGGTTTCCCGATCGTGACCGATTTTAACTGAGAAAAATCCGGCTTAATTTTTCGCTTGGTTATTTCCTTATTTTTCAACATGAAGTAGTAATGATATGGTGATGGAATACAGCGAGGATAGTGATGACCAGGATGGCGTTGTGAAGTGGCCCTTTTATGCCTCTTCCCTTTTCATTCTTGTTCTCGTTTTTGTCTTTGCATACCTCCACTTCGAGAAAGAAGGCGTTCTCGGACAGTGGCAAATTACCACTTGTATTTTTGCTTCGGCAATTGCATCTATTTTAGTCTTCATTCCTTATCTCATGGATCGTTTCATTTCATTGGCTTTTGATCCTCAGATCCGAAGTGATGAAGATTTGAGCAGGAAGACATTTTTGGAAATTAAAGAGATCAGAAACGACCTCGATTCTTTGGCGGTTAAAGTTGATAAAGTGCCCTCTGTGGTCGATAAAATTCTATCAAATAATCAAAACACAATTCAGCAAAGTGAGGACCTCATTTCTGGATTCCGCGAACCCATTGATCTTCTTAAGAAAGACCTTTATCAGAAGCTTTCTCAACTCGAACGAATAAATGCTTCTTCCCCCCTGCTTCCAGAACCTGACCCTATGATTGAGCAATCCAAAAAATCCTTGGATCAATTAAATGAGACGGTTTCAAAACTATCCAATCAACTGGACGAATTAAAGACGGTTGTAAGTGGAAAAATGGAATCCTCTTCGTTGCCCGTGGAGAGTTCCGTTACACAAAAATCCTCATATTTTGAAGAAATAAGCCCTACGCCTGCCGTTGCCGTAGAGAATTTATCCGAAGAAGTACAGGAGGAGGATAAATTTGAAAAGATTTCTGGAAGTAAGGATGATAGTGTGGTTGAGATAGAGGAAGATTTTTCTAGCACCATTGACGAGAACCCGGAGTTTATTGATCAGAAAATGGAATCCGTGGAGGAGGAAGTAGAGGAAAAAACTCCGGAAGAATTACCTGAAGTAGATCAGGAGGAAGAGGATATAATTGTTGAAGATTCCATTGTAGAACAAGGACAAGATTCTGCTGTTGAATCAGAGAAAGAACCAGAAGAATTGCAGACTGAACCAGAAGAATTGGAGCTCGATCTCCCCGACCCCAAGGAAACTCTTCGAAAAGTTGACGCTTTATTAGCCGGTGAAAATACGGAAGTAAAAAACGGACCAGAAAAAGAGAAAAAACCAAGTAATGCAGCCACTTCAGTAACTGCCAATGTAATGATTGGCATTGGGAACAAGCCTTTTCTTAGAGGAGAGGGTCCGGGTCTGAGCTGGGACGAAGGGGTGCCGATGAATTTTATTGAAATAGGAAAGTGGGCATGGTCTCCATCCAGAAAAAATGCCGCCCTTACTGTTCAAGTCTACAGGAATGATGAAGACCCGGATCAAGGCGGGAAAGTAGAGGTTAAACCCGGAGATAAGATTGAAATAACCCCTGAATTTTAATTCAAAAGAATAAAGAATCGGGATAAATCCCCTCCTTCTTAAAACGGGCTAATTGATCCCTTACTTTTTCCTTATCTCTTTGATAGGTAACTCCCATCCAAGAGCAGTGTGCGGGATAGACTTTAACTTGTGCATTCTTAGAGCTAATCCAGTCATCCACCGCAAAAGGAAGATAAAATTCAGATTTCAAAGAATTTCTATATTCGCTTAAGAAAGTCGAAAATTGATTTTCTAAATGAGGGAAAATGGTGGGGGGGAAAGCCCATACATTCATTGATACGATCTCCTCTCCAGACAAAAGCTCTGTATTATTGATTGAATTTTTACCCTTTATTTCATGTTTAACTAATCCAATCTCGCTCCACTCTTCAACCGATAGAAGTAGTCCATTGTCGGTCTTGCAAATTCCACGAGAAACAGTTCCGTGTTCAGACAATGTCTCTCTCAGTCGAAATCCTATCATCGCACAATCCAGAGCAGAATATTGCTTCTCAGATCTCGAAAAAGTAAGAATCAATTCGGAAAAAGTATCGGGTCCATAATAGTCGTCCGCGTTAATTACTGAGAATGAGCAATTTTCAAGCTCCTTGCGAGCCGCCCAGACCGCGTGCCCAGTTCCCCATGGTCTTTCTCGGTTGCCTACTGAGGAAAAGCCCTCGGGTAAATCATTAATTTCCTGGAAGGCATATTCCACCTCAAGAAGATTCTGGTATTTTTGGCCAACTTTTCGATCGAAAGCTTCTTTCATTTCCCTTCGAATAATAAATACAACACGGGAAAATCCGGCCCGATGGGCATCATAGATTGAATAGTCCATCAAGGTTTCTCCACTGGGACCGAATGGCTCGATCTGCTTCAGCCCACCGTAACGAGAGCCTAACCCAGCTGCCAAAACTGCAAGAGTTGGAGAGCTTTCCTTAGATGTCATTTCTCATAGCGAAAGATAAATAATTAAGCAGGTCAGTGGCGTAGACCGCTTCTTGTCCATGCTGACGGGCAAGTACTTCCCCGGCCCTTCCGTGCCACTGCACACCAAGGAGAGACGAATCTAAGGGGTTGGCGGGATACTTTGCAAGTAATGCTCCGAGCATACCGGTCAATAAATCCCCGCTCCCGCCACGGGCTAATACGCTACTTCCACCAAGACAATTGTAACAAATCTCATCAAAATAAATTTGTGTATGAGGTCCTTTGAGAACCAGTACGCATTTGCTTTCCAATGAGTATTCAGCGGGCGACTTTGAATTCGCAATGCGCTTAAATTCGCCTGCGTGAGGAGTCAGAATTAAACCCTTGGTCGGCTCAAGATTTGAAAGGATCGATATTTGCAAGGCATCGGCATCAAGTACGGCCGGCCCGCGAAAAAATTTTAAAGTTTCCCGAATCAAAGCATGAGTTTCTGCCTCCTTCCCAAGTCCAGGACCGGTTGCAAATGCATCTACTGAACCTAGAAATGACTTGATTTTTCCAAGTCCCTCCAGTGCCAATCCACCCTTCGGTGTCTCCGGCAGTGGAACCCACATCGCTTCCGGACGTTGGGCAGCGAAAGAGGAATGAAGGGACTCAGGGATACCTACAGTAAGTAGTCCGATTCCCGCCTTCAATGCGGCTTGTGCCGACATCATTGCTGCTCCTGCTAAATTCCTTGATCCAGCGAGAAGAAAAAGATGCCCATTTGATCGTTTATCTGAAGAAGCGGATCGGAGATTCCGTAATTTTCCTAGGGAACGATTTCTCAACACCCGTTTCTTGTGATTTTCAAAGTCTTGCGAATGTTCGTCGAAAAAGCCAAGGTCTATATAGCGAAGTCGCCCGGTCCAATGAAGATTTCGACTTTCAATCACAGGAGTCTTAGCGACTCCAGTAGCGTAAGTAAAATCGGCCCTTAAAACTTCCTTCCCAGAATCCTCGGTTAGGCCACTTGGAAGATCAACCGCAGCACGAACCGCAATGCAATCGGATTGATTGATCATGGAAAATAAACCGGAAAGTGGTGCTCTAATCGGTAATTTGGCACCCATGCCCATGATCCCGTCGATCGATGCGGAGAATCCAGATCTCTCGATTAGTCGATCATAGACCAACTCAAGTTTTTTAATTTCCGACAGACTTTTTAAGTTTTCAACCTCTTCCACTCTTTTACCCACCAATTCAATCAAATCCCGGTAAGCGCGCTGGCAAAGAGGACGGCACTGATCCCACGGCACTATGCCCCAAATAACTGCACGGGCTGTCGGTATGGTCTTCATCAAACGTTTCGCCGCAAGCAAGGCATCTCCTCCATTGTGGCCTTTGCCTACGAGAACTAAAATTCGGGGATGATGCGGTATGGTTCTCAATTCACGCATGTCACGCAGGAGGTGGTCACCAATTGCTTCTCCCGCCTGATTCATCGCCTCCCATTCTTTTTCCTCCTGTCCTTGAAAATATTTCTTTTCAAAAGCCAAGGATTCAGAACAGGTCAATATCGGATCATTGGTATTGAACTCTCTCATGCGCTGACCAACAAAACTACAGAAGAGGCTATTGAATTCAAATGAGTGAGGCTTACTAGTGCTTTCTTCGCTCCCCTTTCTTGAAGCAATTTTGTACCTTTGCCACTAAAATTCATAATTGGTTGTCCTTTCAAACCATGGGTGACTGCTGAATCCAACCAACCAAATTCCTTTCCAAGCCCGGTACCAAATGCCTTCGACACAGCTTCCTTGGCGGCAAAACGGGCGGCATAATGCGGAACTGGGTTCGCCATTCCCCGACAATAATTCTGCTCTTCTTCAGTGAAGATCTTGCTCAGGAAATGCAACCCATGCTGGTCGATTGATTCCTGAATTCGATCCACTTCGATTTGATCGATACCAATGCCGACAACATTGCAACCGGAGGGAATTTCCGGGAGTTCGATCATTCGTTCAGAATCGCTTTCATTTTTTGTACGGCTTCAAACAATCCAGTGTTCATAGAACGACTAATTATACTGTGGCCAATATTAAATTCGAAGACCTTCTTCAAAGAACGGGCACCCTCAATATTTTGGTAGTTAATTCCATGCCCGGCATTCACTCTCAGACCAAGTGATGTTCCCACCTCCATCCCAAGATGCAAGTGTTCGAGTTCAGGTTGACCCCGATTTTTCGAATACCATGCACGGGCAAAACTTCCAGTATGCAATTCAACCCAGGGGGCACCGATTTTCGCGGAAGCTTCCAATTGAGAAGTATCCGGATCAATAAACATGCTTGAAGGGATTCCAGCGGCAGATAAAACACCGACCGCTTCCCGAGCGCGCTCGAGTTGACCCACAACATCAAGCCCACCTTCGGTAGTCACTTCCTTCCGATTCTCAGGAACAAGACAGACGCTCTCGGGTTTCAACTCAAGTGCTAAGTTCACCATTTCTTCCGCCAGAGAAATCTCCAGATTCAAACGAGTCAGCCGCTTTTCCTGGTATCGAATCACATCCTCGACTTGAACATGCCTGCGGTCTTCGCGAATATGCATGGTGATGCCATCGGCACCTGCTTCCTCCGCCAACCAGGCCATGGCAGCAGGGTCTGGTTCTACAAACCCTCCATGAGTGTTTGATTCATCCCGATAACGTGCTTGTCGCAAGGTAGCGACATGGTCAACATTTACTCCAAGTAAAATCATAAAAGAATGCCATCGTATCTGTTTTTCATTCCAAACTCAACTGGGTTTGCGAATCAGATTTTTTCACTTGAAAATTCTCTTGATCAAGAATTTTCCTCAGAAATCGAGGACGGTGATGAATTGTCGATCCGTACATTTTTAGGGCATCTAAATGAAGGGGTGCTCCATAGCCCTTATTTGAACCAAAGTCGTACTCTGGAAAATCTTCCGATAATGTTCGCATAATTCGATCACGTGTGACCTTTGCAACTATGGAGGCCATCGCGACTGCAATCGATAAAGTATCACCCTTGACCAACCCTTGGTGCAAGTAGGGCAATTTCTTCATTGGTCGACCATCGACCCGAACAATCCAACGCGAAAAAGTTTCATTTGATTCATTTTCCAGAAGCAAAGATTCGGGATTATTTTTCTCTGGCTTCCATCGACCTTCCGATTGAACACATACCATTTCCATGGCTCTTTTCATGGCGAGACAGGTGGCTCCCACAATATTTTCTGATTCGATTTCTTCAACCGTTGCCAAACCCATTCCCCAGAACAACTCTTCTGCATCAGCCAACTGCATGATGCATTGATAAAGATTTTCACGTTTTTCTTCCTTGAATTGCTTGGAGTCATTCATTTCGGCCGTTACATTCCGGTTTTTACCACGGCTAAAAAAGCAAGTGGGCAAGAGAATTGCACCCGCAACAACAGGGCCGGCCAAACACCCCCTTCCCGCTTCATCCACACCAATGACCCCCTCTTTTCCCTTCGCACCCTTACGATCGTAGGTCCACCTCGGATTAACCATCTTTTTTATTTTTTACGCCAGGCGGCATTCCAAGATTTTTTTATCGGCGGTGACTTGCCCATGGCTTCGTAGGCGGTTTTAAAATGCAACTTGCAAAATTCATTCATCCGCGATTCCCCCATCTCTTCGAAGAGTTGACGGGCTAATTCTTTTGCTTGTACACCGGACCCCTTGGGTATTTTGCGTCCCGCAAGTGATTCAAGTTTTTTCATTTGGCCCAACCAAGTGGCCCGAGCAATAATTGAGGCCGCGGCGACGACTGGATCCGACTCCGCTTTTGTCCGCATTTGAAGATCAAAGTCTTTGTCCTCGACATAATTTTGAACGAGAGGCTGCTTGGTGAATTGGTCGAGCAAGCCCCATTTTGGTTTTCTCAAGACCAATGCTTCATTCAGAGCCCGTCCATGAAGCCAAGCCAGGAGTTTATTTAAATTTTCTCCAAATTTTAGGTACAGTTCATTGTACTTGGGCATCGCATTAAATGCGGTCTTGATTACAACTCCCCTAGTGGACGCAATTTTTTTGGCCATTTTCAAAATCGCCCCGTCAGTAATGGTCTTACTGTCCCGAATTCCCTCACTCATCCATTTGCGAACCATTTCTCCGTCCGCAACCACGCAAGCCGAAACAACGGGTCCAAAAAGATCTCCTTTCCCGCTCTCATCGAGCCCCGCATGAGGTTCAAACCATTCCGGATTATTCACTTCCTCGTAGCCCATTAAAAATTCACCGGTTATCTCCGGCTCCAAAATATTACTGACGAAATCTTCAGTTCCTTTTCCTTGTACCACTAATTTGCCACTTTCATAGGCAACTACTTTTACACTTTCGCCATCAAAAGCATGACGAGCATAGGGAACTTCACGTCGCACCCAACCCCTCGATGTGAGGGCCTGCCCAAGTTTATCCAATTGTTCATGGGTTAACTTCAGGTTGTAGGATGTCTTTTTTTTCTCCTCTTGCGGGTTAGAATTTGAAGCCGTGCTTGCCATATCTGAATTATCCATGAAAAAGAGAGAGGGAAAATGCAACCGCCAAGCATGAAAAAAAAATTAAAAAATCCTTTTTTCCGCTTCCCAGATGAGAAAGAGGAATTACAAACTCATTTACTTTCCTGGTACGATGATTACAAGCGCGACCTCCCTTGGAGAACTCATCCAAGTCTCTACAAAACAGTGGTATCAGAATTCATGCTTCAACAAACCAGAGTCTCCACAGTACTTCCTTATTTTGACCGCTGGCTTAAAAAGTTTCCTTGTTTCGAAGATTTGGCTAGTGCTCCTGAAAACAGCGTATTGAAGGCATGGGAAGGGCTTGGTTATTATTCCCGAGCCCGCAACTTACAAAAACTTGCCCGGGAGTTCATTGCATGGAAGATAATCCCACATGATCCGGAATCCTGGCAAAAACTTCCCGGAGTCGGCCCTTACATATCCGCTGCTGTCACCAGTATTTCATTCGACCAAAATATCGCTGTTTGCGATGGCAATGTTGTGCGCGTGTTGTCACGTATTTTTTCGATTGATGAATCTTTCAAAGATGGATCTTCGGCCCAGCGGAAACTTTTACCTCTGGCACAGACATTGATTGATGAAGACCGTCCAGGTGACTACAACCAAGCGGTCATGGAACTGGGGGCGACTATTTGCAACAGGCAGGCTCCTTCATGCACAGTCTGCCCGGTTCTTAAAAATTGTAAAAGTGGTCAAAAAGGGGATCCTGAAACTAGGCCAAAATTAAAAAAGAAAAAGAAGGGATTGATCAAGTTGAAGCGATACTGGATTGAATCAGGTGATTCGATCCTTTTACAAAAAGGAGGAATTGAAGAAAAACGATTAAGCGGTCTTTTTGAATTGCCCAAAAATCTCGAGGGTGAGCTAGAAGGCCATCAAAATCTTCTCGTTCAAAAAAGCAGAACTATTGGAACCAATGAATACAAAGAAACAATTTATAAATCTTCCCTTAAGTCTTCCTGCGACTTCAAAAAATATTCTCTGGAATGGATTACTTGGGAGAATTTCAAAGAAATTACCCTTTCCGGACCGCATCGAAAATGGATTCAAGAACTTAGGAATGACAGATCAAATTCTGATGGCTGAAATCGACCAAGCTTTGAAAATCATTTTTGCGGACAATTCTCTTTGCCTCCGGGTTGGAAAAAAAATCTTCCCTTGGTTTGATACCAACCCGGCCAATGTCCAAGCGATCTGAATCCCAACAGGTTGCAACAGTCAGGTTCTTGGCTATTTTCCCCACAGTATGAGTACGGCAAGCATCGCATAAATCTTCAAATTGCTCATCTTGCAGGGGAATCCAGTCGCGAATCTGGCGAAGATAAATTTCAGCACGCGGACCATGTTCCAAGTCTCGATAATCGTTCTCGCGCATGCAGTCATGAAAGAGAGCAAATAAATCAACCACTTCCCGATCCGCGGAGTTGAAAGTACACAAGTAAGCTCCGTTTCTCTCCACGGTCTGCCAATGAGAAACCCCATGAATCGGACTGTTTGCCAACTTTGCCTCCGCAATTACTTTATTGATCAAGTCCTTCAGAACTAGGATTGGTTTGAAAACTCAATAAACCGGTCAATCTCACCATCGAAAGAACCGTTGGAGAAAAACACCACTAGGCTTGGAACAGTATCCCGATTGATTGATTCCAAATATTCTCCAACCTCGTAGTTTGATTGAAAAGACATGCCCTGCTTGCCATTTGCCCTGATTCGATGAATCATGGATTCCGTGTTTATGCGTTTTTCAAGCGGGATTTTCTCAGCCCGATGAACAGCACCAATAATTACTTCATCAGCATGTGAAAGAGCATCTGCAAAACGATCTTGAAAAACATTGGTAACTGCAGTGTTGCTTCTGGGTTCGAAACAGGCGATCAGTTGGTAACTTGGCCAACGAGCACGCAAAGATTCCAGAGTCCCCGAAATTGCCGTCGGGTGATGAGCAAAGTCAGAAAGAACAATTAATTCCTCTCTTTGAATCAATAGTTCTTGCCGGCGCTTTACTCCCTTGCAGGAAGAAAAATCGGGAGTCTGAAGACCCGAAAAAGGATTTCTCAAGTCAATTTCCTTAAGATTAAACAGACAATCCGCCAAAACTGCCCCCATCATCGACATGGCTAAGTTTCGAGCGTTGAACAAACCGGGCATTTTCCATTCAACCCTTGAAATTAGTTGCCCGCGCCAAACCAGGCAAAAGCGGCTGCCCGCATTATCTTCCTCAAAATCAACGATTCGAAAATCATTGGAATCGCCCACTCCCACCGATAATGTTGTTGTCCAGGAAGCATCTGGTAGTCCAAGAAGATTTAGATCATCGCCATTTCGAAGAATATATCCATTAGAGGGCACGATTCGAAGCAAATGAGAGAAAGATCGGGAAATGTCCTCGAGGTCACGAAATATATCACCGTGATCAAACTCTAAGTTATTTAGAATCAATATCCTTGGACGGTAATGGATAAACTTGCTTCGCTTGTCAAAAAAAGCTGAGTCATATTCATCTCCCTCGATCACGAATGGAGCAAGCTCATGTCCGAATTCATTCCCACTCGGTAAGTCCATTGGAACTCCACCCACTAAATAACCCGGGTTTGCCTTCATTTGATTCAAAGCATATGCGGTTAGGGCCGTAGTCGTTGTCTTTCCATGTGTACCGGCAATCACCACCGCTGGCCTACTTCCAATCAAGTTCTTTCCAATCAACTCCGGCAGAGAGACAAAAGGGATATTTCGATTACTCAATAGATACTCCACTTGTTCGTTCCCCCTGCTTACCGCATTTCCAACTACTACACGATCAGGTTTCCAGTTACACAAATCAGCAATCGAAAATCCCTCAAACATTATAATTCCGGCTTCTTCAAGTACATTAGACATTGGAGGATAAATGCCTCTATCCGAGCCTGCGACTGTGTGACCCTGTTTTTTCAACAAGACCGCAACATTTCCCATCGCCGTTCCGCATACCCCAATAAAAAAAACCCGCATCTTATTAACTTTTAATGATTTCATTGCCGACGGAAACCAAAAACAAACCAGAATCAAATACTTTTCAATGAATTACCTCGACTCAGGCTTGATTTTCATGGAAATCGATTGGTATGAAGAATGAAGGATTAAAAATTCTTGTGTTGGGAAGCGGGGGGCGCGAACATACTTTGGCAAAGATTTGCTCCCAAAGTCCAAAAGTCGATCAAGTTTTAGTGGCGCCTGGAAATGGCGGTATTTCAAAGGAATTTGAAACCTGCTCAGTTGCTATCGAGGATAATGAAAGTATCGTCCACTTGGCCCAGGACTTAAAAGTCGACCTCGTTGTGGTGGGTCCGGAAGTTCCTCTTTGCAATGGAGCGGTTGACGCGTTACAAGACAATGGAATCCTCGCTTATGGCCCTAGTCAAGCGGGAGCCAGACTTGAAGGTAGTAAAGCCTACACCAAGGATTTTCTTGCAAAATACAATATTCCCACTGCTGCCTACGGAAACTTTCATGAAGTAGGACCTGCCCTTGATTATTTAGATACCTGCACCCTTCCCGTGGTAGTAAAAGCGAGTGGGCTTGCTGCCGGCAAGGGCGTTCTCATCTGTCTTAGCAAGAAGGATGCGGAGGATGCAATCTATGAAATGCTCAGCGGAGAAAGTTTTGGAGAAAGCGGAAGGGAAATTGTAATTGAAGAATATCTTGAGGGAGAGGAAACTTCCTTGCATTTGATTTGTTCAGGCGAAAGCTTCGTTTCTTTGCCGATGAGCCAAGATCATAAAAAAGTCGGTGAAGGTGACCAGGGTCCCAACACTGGTGGTATGGGAGCTTACGCACCCACAAATTTAGTCACCGAAAGCATGTTGGATGGATTCTTGGAATCGATTGTAAAACCCACGCTTTCCGGATTGAAAAGCGAGGGAGTTGATTTCAGGGGAACTCTATATGTCGGGCTCATGTTGACCAAACAAGGTCCCAAGGTTTTGGAATTTAATGTTCGTTTCGGTGATCCAGAAACTCAGGTTATTCTGCCGCTCCTTGAGGATGACTTGATTCCCTTACTTCTAAAATCTGCCAGAGGTGAAAAGCTTCCTACAAATGTAAAATTTACCCAAGAGAGCTCGATGATTGTTGTCTTGACCAGTGCCGGATATCCAAATTCCTACCCGACAGGAGAAGTCATATCCCTGCCCGATTCAATACCCGTCGGATCGGAAATTATTTACGCCGGAATAAAAGTAAACGAGCATGGAAATATTGTGAGTGCGGGAGGAAGAGTAATTGGTGCAGTTGGCACTGGTGAAAGCCTCGAAAAAGCCCGAGGCAATGCTTACTCATTATGCGGGCAAATAGAATTTAAATCTAAATACTATCGGAAAGATATTGGGTTTCGTGAATTTTCAAGAACCTAAGTCGATTCTCTCTTGCCTTTTTGCGGATTGATTTGAAAAATTGTTGTTAAGATGGGAAGCAAAAGCAGAGAAAAAGAAGATGGAAATCAGGAAAAACTGATTGTTTTCATCTGCACTGCAAATGTCTGCCGCAGTCCGATGGCAGAAAAATTATTTGAACAAGCCTTGAGCAAGGCTTCGAATAAGCAAAAAATCAGGATCTTATCCGCCGGAATTTCTGCAATGGAAGGTGATAGAGCTTCAGAAAATTCGGTGGAAGCTTGCAAAGAAGTTGGGCTTGATTTAACCGCTCATCGAAGCTCCGCGATCACACGTGCCACTCTTGAAAATGCATCCGCAATTTTTTGTATGACTGAATCTCATCGTGCTCTCCTTCACATGTATTTTGAACTGCCTGAAAATGCACCAGTTTTTATGATGAGGGAATTTATTGAAGACGGAACCAAAGAACTTCCCGATCCTTATGGTCAAAGCATGGAAGTTTATCGCACTTGTCGAGAAGACATGATTGAAGCTCTCCCTTCTTTAATAACTTGGGTTGAGAAAAATCTATGAATTTCTATAAATAAATATATTAATGATAACTGAAAATTCCCAAACCTTACTGACTCAATCTCTGGACCACCGATCACTCGCTGAAATTGATCCTGCTATTCACCAGGCGATCGAGGATGAGAGATCCAGACAGAATTCTCACATCGAGCTAATCGCATCGGAAAACTTCACCTTACCGGCGATAATCGAGGCCACTGGCAGCGTGATGACTAACAAATACGCCGAGGGCTATCCTGCAAAAAGGTACTACGGTGGATGTGAGCATGTAGATGTGGCCGAAAATTTGGCAATTGAAAGAGCTAAAAAACTTTTTGGAGCAGAATATGCCAATGTCCAACCCCATTCCGGAAGCCAGGCAAACACTGCGGTTTACTTCGCAATGCTTCAACCGGGTGATAAAATTCTCACCATGAGTCTCGAGGATGGTGGTCACTTGACCCACGGACATCCCAAGAATTGTAGTGGCATGCTTTACAATGTCATCAATTATGGCGTAAATAAAGAGACTGGATTCATAGATTATGATTTGATTGAGGAATTAGCCGCAAAAGAAAAACCTAAGCTAATCACAGTCGGAGCATCCGCCTATCCAAGAATTATAGATTTTGAAAGAATGGGGAAAATTGCTCAAGCAAACGGCTCCCTTTTGCTTGCCGATATTGCTCACATTGCCGGGCTCGTTGCGGCTGGCCTCCACCCCTCTCCCGTGCCTCATGCAGATTTTGTAACCACCACTACCCACAAGACACTTCGTGGACCAAGAGGTGGCTTGATCCTCTGCAAGGAGAAACATGGTAAATCGATTGATTCCGCAGTTTTCCCTGGAAATCAAGGTGGTCCCTTGATGCATGTGATTGCCGCAAAAGCAGTTTGTTTTAACGAAGCCATCAAACCTGACTTTAGGTCTTACCAAGAGCAAGTAATTGCAAACTCCAAATCTTTGGCCAGCGACTTGTCGGAATTAGGTTTCAACCTGGTGAGCGGTGGTTCCGACAACCACCTGATGCTTTTGGACCTCCGCCCCTCCCACCCCGATCTTACCGGCAAGCAAGCCCAGCTTGCTCTTGAGGGTGCAAATATCACCCTAAATCGTAACACTGTCCCCGGAGAAACCCGTAGTCCTTTTCAAACCAGCGGCTTGCGAATTGGTACTCCCGCTGTCACTTCCCGTGGGATGGAAATTCAAGAAATGAGTGAAATTGCATCGATCATTCATACAGTAATCAATTCGCCCGATAACTCCTCCGAGGTGGCAACCGCCAAGCAAAAGGCACTTGCTCTTTGCGAACGATTTCCCTTACCTTATTGATTCAATATTGCCTTCTCAATGTAATCATAAAATATTTCATCAAACATAATGAATAAACCAAAAAGAAAAAAAGGGTTCACCCTCATCGAACTTCTTGTTGTCATCACAATTATTGGAATCTTGGC
>PBSV01000031.1 GCA_002726435.1 Opitutia bacterium
CATGTAATATAACATGTGAGGCTTCATCACGCAACTCTTCAATCGGTCTCATTGTCCTTTAGTTCCCAAACGCCACCGTTCAGGAGTCCAACGATTGCCTCTTCAATAAAGGGTATGTGACGATTGTGTGAGTCTGTGGCGGGACCAGTCCAAGTCATTGACCAGACCCAGATAGGCTCGTGCCCTTCTATGTTATCAAAAAGATCTGCTCTTTCAATAAGCAGTCCCAGGTCACCAGTCTGAATATCTCTGACTAGTGATCCTATTCCTAAATCGTTATTGCTGTACTTCTTCGTCGGCATTACTATAAGTAGCGTTGCCGTTGTTGATTAGCAGCCAGTCCTCGTGAGAGTTGATACACGCGGCAGCAAATTCACGCATTTTGTTCTTGTCTATATCAGAAGTAGCCTTTATAACGCACACACTTCCTGGCATATAAATCGCCTTTCCAGATGAAACAATAGATTCCACCTTTACTCTCTCGACTTCGTGGCTGATGCGATTAAGATTTTGGTTCATCGCAAAAGCACAAACAATTGCGCCAACCATAAAGAGAGATGTAATAATTTTTTCTTTCATTTTGTCTCCAACTCAACGAGTTCTAAAAGGTTGTTTTTAACTGATCCTTGCTTTTGGATTCTTAACCAATAAACTAAGGTATCTTCTTCTCCGACTTTGGACACAACTCCTAGATCTCCATCAGAGAGACCAAAAGAATACAGCCAGATTGGGTATCTTGTTTTAAGTCTAACTAGATCGCCTTCATTCATAACACCTTGTAATGTCCGTAATTTTTGTTAACAAACCAGCGAACTCTCATAGAACCAAAACAATGAACTCTCATTCCGCTAGTCTTATCATCAAGTGCTATAACTAGTCCGGTAACTTTGGTTTTTGTAAAGTAAACCCAGTCACCGACCTCGGCGGTAGGGAACTGGGTTGCGAAGGGATCGGCGTTGTCTTTGTTCACATCTACAATATAACATCAGACCTTGATGCGGTCAATGATGTAGGGGTGCTCTAGTGCAAGATCCTTGTAAAGTTTTTTCATAATTTTCTTGACAATCTCACCGACCTGATCCTTAGCGTTCTTCTTCTTAAGGAGTTTCTCAAGTTCTTTCTCGACCATTTTCTTTACATCGGACTTGTCTTGCTTGGTGAGTTCTTCTTTGATGATCTGCTTTAGTCTTGCTTTAGTAATTTTCATAGTAGTCGTCCTCTTCATCATTAATTAGTTTGTCAGCGACTTGCGTGTCACCCTCTCTTGGAGAAACTTCCCAAGCACTACCATCATCGTAAGCACCATAGATAGCAGAGCTATTATTTACTTCAGGATCCTTAAAGAAAGTTACGTCCTGTGGTATGTCGTCAGATCTAAATGTTGTTATGAACAAATCGGAAATTTTATAATCTTTTTCAAAATCTCCAATGACTGCGGATAGCTCCCCAACGTCGCTAAATAGATGCCCCAGCGCCTCATCTTGAGAACTAAAAAAATAAATACGATGCTCTACATCGCCAAGACGGTTGGTGTAATAATAGCTTCTATCAGAAGGCTTATTCTTTGATTGAACGACACCCTCTCTTCTAGAAATGCGATAAAGGTCTGAGCCAACATCTCGGATAGTCCCGATAGCATCCCCAGGTCCGCCAGGAACACCTGATTGTTCTTTTAGGTACTGCCGCCAATTTTCAATTAGTAGTTTCATAGTGGGGTTCCTTCTAGATCAAACATTTTTTGTAAATCTTCTAAAAGCTGTTCTTGTTCATCCAGAGAGAAGTTCAGAGAATCAATAAAACTTTTTACTTGGTGCACTTTCTTACGGTAATTATGATCCCCAGGGCTTTCCAAAGGGCGCTCTTCCATTTCGGAGAGTTTTAATCGCCAGTTTTCAATTAATTTTTTCATTTGTCTTTGTTCATCCTTTGGGTTTTACGTTTAGAAGCTTCTTTTCTTTTCTTTGCATATTCAAAAGACTTTTTGAGTCTAGCTTTAACCTCTGGATCTTTGGCGTTTTGATACGCTGCTCGCGCTCTCTGGTGGATAAGGTTGATTATCTGAGACTGGCGCTTGTGAGACTTTGACTTGAATGACTCTTTGGAGAGTGTGTCTTTGATATCTTGAACGGTCGAAAACTTAACAGAAACTGTATCACTTGGGTCCTCATCTGTATATAGACGGCGACCAGAGCCTTTTGGCTTTTTACCTGTCCCTTTCTTGGGGTCAGCTTCGCTTAGCTCTACCTCTTCGTTTTTCTTTTTGCTCTTTTTCTTTTTAACGCAGTTTGGGTACATTTTGCCAAACATTTTTTTCATACCCTTTTTTTCGTAGCCGGGCCAACATTTCTCCATTAGTATCTCTTCCTCTTCAAGATACTCTTGCCAATTTTCCATTAAAAGTTTCATTTTTCTTTTCCTATATTGGAGCGCTCTTGCCAATCTTCTGAGACACTATCTTCCTCTATGGGTCCGCCCTTAGCCCAAGTTCTACATGAACGAGCAGAGTGGCATTTGAAGTGATGCATCCAACAATACCCGAGTTCGCCGTCTTCATCGGATGTTTCACCGGGCATACACTCTTTCATGCGAGGAGAGATATCAAAAGCGGTACAAACACCGCAAGTGGACTCGCGCGCTGCTTCCTCGGTTGTATTCCAATATTCTGCTATCTTTTGCCAGTAATCACCAGGGACACCAACATTGAGTGGTCCATACTGGATGTGTTCAGCATGGATTGCAGAATCACGATTTTTTGTATTTAATTTAAGGTCTTGTGTTGCAGGCGGGCAGACCATTTTGACTTCCGCGAGAAAGCGGCGCCAATTTTCAAGTAGTAGCCTCATAAAGTTGCTTGTGCTCCTTACGCATCCTTAAATAGTCACTATCCTCTCTTGCTAACTTCCAAAAAGCGTAAAAATTTTCAGCACTCTTCGCTTTCTCACTTGTAAATGCGTCTTTTTCTCGCGGTAAAACTTTCCATGTCGCTTCCGCACTACCTCCACGAGAAGGCGCAATCTTCGCCCACTTTCGTCCACTAGTATGATTTGCATACCTACGAGACCGAGTGTAACCCATGTGCAAATACTTCTTCGCCATATCAGCCCCTACAAAGTCGCCTATTTTTACATACGATAAGAACATCGCATAAATTTTTTGTGCTGATTGTAGGGCTATTTCCGGCGTCTTAAAGCGCCAATGTGGTAGTATCTCACCCTTGTATGGTTGGCATGTCAGTACGCCTTGTTGTCCACGACCAATCCTATACAATTCGGGGTGTTTACGATAATCAATATCAGCCTTCCACGCATAGGTTTTAGGCTCAAAGTCTACATATGATGGCTTATTCACCGCAATACCTCACAGCTACACCCGCACTTGTGAGTAGAGACACGCTATTCTCATAATCATATCTGCGAGCATAGACAACTTCGTCAATTCCAGCATTGATTATGGCTTTTGCGCACATGATACACGGGGAGTGGGTCACATACATGACTTTTCGCTTGTGATCATGGTAATCCATTTTCAGTAATGCATTTACTTCTGCATGAATAAAACCAGATTCTCCCCTGGCGGTGGAATCTCGTTCGTTAGGTCCACCAGCATAATTACCATTATATCCTAGCGCCAATACGGAGGTATTATCGGCAGTAACGATAATTGCTCCCACTTTAAGTTTGGGGTCGTATGACCTTCTGGAAATAGAATGTGCCATCTCCATCCAGATTGTGTCCCACGAGGGACGCTGTTCGATGTCTGTAGGCATGTTTAGCTCCGGTATATGTCGGGTTGCTGAAAAAAATCTTTGTTCTCAGACCCAATATAACCGATTACAAGCCAGTTGGCAATACGCCTACACCTGTTCGCAGTAGAAATCAAAAATAGAATGAGGTCTCCCTGGGCGAAGCACCACTCTGTTGACCTTTATTCGTCCGCTGGTTATAAACTCGTCTTCCTCTGGATAAGCTGAAAAAGATCCAATCTCTACTCCTCGCTTTGGAACAAATCTAAACATTATTCCATGGCGAGAGGGGTCACCCCTCATACCAAATGGCAGCGCAAAATCGTAAGCTACATCATAGTCCGAAGAACAGGAGGACACAACTCCAAAATCAAAGATGAATTGCTTTTCTGTGCCAAACTCTTTGATTTCTCCAGCATCCATAAATTCTTCTAGCTTTAGAGGGTGTACATCTATAAGTCCTGCTATTACATTTATGTCAAGACTCATGCCACGAAAAATGTCTTGACCAGAATTATCTGGAGCGTTGCATAAAGCACTGATAATCTTTTTTGATACCATGTAGTCTTTTTGGTTAGGCTTTATATTACTGAAATTACGTAGTTTATCCAAAATTGGCTTCCATTTTGTAATAAAGATCATATAAAAATTATATCTTTTTTTAAATTCTTCGCTGTTGCGAAATCTCTCTATTTCTGAAGCAAGTTTTGGATCACGAAAATTTGCAGATTGTATATACCTTTTATAATTTTTTAAAGATGCTATTGTTTCAAGATTTTCTTTATCATCACTAAAAATTTTATCATAGGAAGATAAAAATTCCCGTATTTTCTTATATTTTGGGTTTAACGAGACAGCATCAAAAGAGCTTTGTGCGCTGTAATTCTCATTTGATTGAATCATAAAAAAATCTTTTTCAAATATTGATTTTATTCTTTCTGAGTCGTCAAATTTTGATGGATCTCTAATACTTGCAACATTGTGTCCAGTATACAAAGCAAGTGCTTTAATTATTTTTAAATAATCGCTGTTGACAATCCATTTGTAAAAATCTTTTAACACTTCTATATTGTTGCTTATGGTAGAAACAAGTTCGTTATAGTTCTGAACATAATCGGCATTGCGTTGCATTATCATTCGCATCGTTCTGGATCTAATTCTGCCCCCCATTTCGATTTTTCTCAACATATCAAAATCAGGACCAAGCATCACCGTAACTGGCATGTCAACCAGTCTGTCTAGTATCTCTTTGCCCTCTTTGTAATCGCTTGAGTTCTCCAAGAACTCTTCAATGGTTTGTTCATTGAGAGAATTTGACAAAAAAATAGGATTAATCGGTCTACCACCGACATTGAGTTTCATCTGCTTGTCTATTTCTGCCTGAATTGTAGATTGTACATCAATATTGGTATCGACAACAGAATCAATATCTCCATATTTGTCGTCCATCTTGAATTCTACTAAATAACGTCGCCAATCTTCTATAAATTTTTCCATTTTGTAATTTTATACCTTGAAATAACTAGCAGGGAATCTGAATCTGGCTCTAATGAGATCAAAAACTGCTGCTATGTGTTTACAAACATAATAAACACGATTTGGGTCTCGAATATCCGGTGGTGTAGCTGTACCACCTGGGTTTCCGAGTAGATAATTGTCGCTCTTGGCTTGATATTCTGGTCCATTGTAGATAAAAAACGGACAATTGCACTTGACCTTTACATCTAATGCAGCAAGCGAGGGTCTTCCATCTTTATCAAACTTAATATCTACCTGATAGCGCGGCTTGGAGTTTGGCCAACCATCGCCGGGAACACTAAATTGAAAAAGAAAGTTTTTAATATCGGCATTTACCAGATCTATATCGCCAGGGCGAGTATCATTTTGAATATCTTGACTGAAATCGCCAGATGTACCACGTTTATAATTACTTCTGCCTGCTCTTGAGTTGATAACAGAGTTATTTTTAGCAATTAACTGTGGATAATTGACTTCATTTAACAACTTTGCGGCAAGATGTTCGTTCTCTTTGAGAAATTCATAGTATTCGAGGTCAGTTTTATGATGCATCTCGCTAGCAACAATAATTTCCAGTTCGTTTAGCAGGTCTTTCATTCAAAATACTCCATGTAGCTATCTAGTGCCCGAGAGGTCAAATTGCCAACGCGAGTCTTGTGATTAAAATACTTGAAGGCTTTATGGTCAATGTCCCATACAAGCTCTAGGTCGCCCCTGTTAGGCTTAGATTTCTTTCCACGGGTCTTTGCTTCAAGTATGTTTTTTGGTATATCAGACATCCGTATAAAGCGCATTGAACGCAGGTCCCCGTTTGACTTTATAAACAGTCCTTCATATAGTATCATGCACCACCTCGTTTTGTGTTATAAATAGTTTGTTTACAGGCTTATATTTGTAAGATTGCTCGGTAAAAATTTTTCTACCTCCACACACCCACAATGCAGATTATACTTCATAAAGCTCTCTTTCTAAGTTCATCATAACTGCATAGGCAGTCTCATACGATATTTCTCCCGCTTCTACCGCGTCGTCCAAGACTTTTCTAGCGCCGTATTCGCTGAATTTCCAACCTTTATTCTGGGTCATGGCGAGTTGAACACGCTGATCTCTTGGGTTTCTTGATCTGAATCCCGCGCGCTTCAAGATTTTGTGTGCTTTTGCTTCATCTGGGCGAAGTGGTTTACGATTGATTCCCAATGTTAGATCGGATTGAAACTTTCTTGCACGCTGAACGGAACGGTTAAGCGGGTTTTCGCCGGGGTCGTCGGCAATGCCTATAGCAGACACCTCGGGGGGATCGTATGAGGGCTCATTTTCATCTTCGTAATTGGAGCGACGAATAGCCCTTGGTTTATTGCTTCTACTAGGTAGCCTAGTGGGACCGTACATCGAACTCTCAAGCACTACGGCGAGTTCTTCTTTGATAATTTTCATTAATTTGCTTTTGGTGATTTTCATGATAAAGCTCCTTTTCGTTATAAATAGTAAAGCCCCGGCTATGCGGGGCTAGATTTGGAAAAATTTACCGGCGAATTTTATCTGGACGATGAAATCTTGTCTAGGTGGCTGGGATGAACGGAAATGCGAAGCAAGTTTCCTTGCTTTAGCGTCACAAGCTCGCCGAAATTTTCATCTATCTCCACACCTACCACTAACCAAATGCCTTTGTCGCCATTTCTGTACCATAACTTGTATTTTACAAGGTCTCCAACTAGCATCATACTTTCTCCAATGAAGTTAGCGGTATCATAAGATTTGTATATTTTCCTTTTGATATAAATCCTGCCCAACCTGCTTTTCCTGTTAATAGCCACACGCCTCTCCACATTTTGGTGGCTGAACCCGGTGGCTGTATCGTAGAGCCGTAGTCTTTATCTACTCTCACAAGGTCTCCTATTTGCATCATAGTTTCTCCAATCGGTTAATGTAAATTGATCTTTGTTTGCTTCCTTTCATAATTAGCGCCCTTACTGCCTTACTCGTTCCGACTCGATTGCTTGTCTTCAAAACTAGCCACACACCCCGTTCGTGGCTCAAGCGCGGCATCGCCTCATTCCCTATAAACCCGCTGCCATTTTTGATCTTCACGAGGTCTCCTACTTCGATCATAGTTTCTCCAGATAGCGCACATAAAGCCATATTTTTTTGCTGCCTTGGGCACAGAACGCCATCATACTGCTTTCTTTATTCTTCTTACTCATACTACATCTTCCTTCTCCCTTTTTTAAGACTAAAAAGACGCCGGTATTTGTAAATTTGCCCTTGACTCTTACAAGGTCTCCTATTTTTATATCTGACATTTTTTACTCGGGGATTTTTGGGGGTAGTCCATTATCTCTGATTTTTTTTGGCGGTATCGAGCGTGTATTAGGGGCACAATACGCCATAACCGGACATAGGGGACATACCCTCCGGGGGGGGAGGGGGAGGGGGCGCCCACAAATAATGTAACCTGTTTCGCGTTCGCTGTCAAGCGTTTTTTATTGGTACCGCTCAACAATCTCTGTCACAATCTCGTCAAGGATGGGGGACGAAGGCAGGCGGGCGAAGGAGGCGAGAGCAGCCGGAAGGTCGGCACGAGCGGCGCTGGCGTCCCGCTGGAGGCGTTGGGCTTCTTCGGCGGTGTCAGGGGTGCCAACAGCAGCCAGGAGGGCTGCACGGGGCTCGCAGGCGATGTCATGGGCAAGGCGAGCGGCATAGATAGCAGCGTGGAGCGTGTGGCGTGGAACGCGACCACCGAAGCGGTTAGCAGCGGCACGAATGCGGGCGTAGTCGCTGGCGCGGGTAGCGCCTTCAGTGGCTTCCAGTGCATCGGCACGGGTCAGGGCAAGGGCAGGAGTCACGGTAGGCACCTCGGAGGTGGTGGGGAACAGCCAAGCATCAAGCAGCGCAACGATGGCGAGGATGCAGAGGATGGCGAAGATGGTCAGCATGAACAACATATAACCGGTGGCGGGTGGCAAGGCGAACGATTTCTGAAGAAAGTTTAGTTCCCCCAAGGGCAACCCTTACAAAGTGCGCTGTTTATGGGGGTTCTCAAAATGGGGCGTTTTCAGTCCTTGAGCGGGACCAGTTCCCACGAGACGACGCGAGCGCGTTCACCACGAAGGCTGGTGATCAATGCCGACCGGACCTCACGGGTGGCGGCTTCCGCCGTCATGCCCTCATCGTGCCAGATAGTGGCGGTGGTGGTGTGATGCTTCCCCTTCTGGCACCGGGCGAAAGAGAAGCTGTTGCTGGTGAAGGTGATGCGAGCGGCGCGGTACATGGTATCTCCTCGGTACACTGTAAGTATACCACGGCGGTGATGGAGCGTCAAGAAAATCGGGGGAGAATCGTTGAGAATGCGGTGGTGGTGCGGGTGTCTGATACACAGCACTACCACCGCACCACACTTGCACTGCTATTGCACCGCTATGCACTAAGGGTATCTTCTGCCATATAAACAAAAGAAGCCCCTAACACTATCGGTCGCAGGTGGGTTCCTTCCACCCTGCCATAAGAGCAAGGGCGAAACAGGCATACCACGTGAGGAGTAGGATTGCTGCAAACATGATTCTATCCTTTATCTACAGGGAGAAGGCGGCGGCGTGAATCTGGAGACGGTTAGGCTTGCGGTCGCCTTGGCGAGTCAGAAGGAGAGCGCCATCCATAGTGACCCACCACGAGCCGTCCTGCTCACGGTTGTCAATGATGGAGAAGGTACGACGTGCGAAAATCCACGTTTCAAGCATTGGGGCTCCTTGGTTACACTCTACCCTTATAGGGTTAGCTTCTACCTGTCAAGGGGTTTTTCTTTTTTGTGTGTTCTCGGAAGGAAGGGACAATCAGCCCCAGGCGTTCTCGTCGGGGGCATTGGCGAGGTCTTCGCGGATCTGCTTCAGATTCTCGATGATGCGATCGAGGTCGCCAGCGCTCACGTTCCGAAAGGACATCGAGGAATTAGACCCCTTGATGGTCAGCTTGACCTCTTTGTCAGTGCCCCAGGCGGGGCCGTTTTCCCAGCGTCGGTAGGTGACTTTTCCGGTGATCTTCATTGTGTGTTCCTTGTCGGGGGTTTCAGTTCTTGCGAGCAAGTTCGTTCGCCTTCTCGGCAGGCTGGACGTGTTCGAAGATGAAGTGCAGAGCCTCGCCCAAGGTATCGCACCACTTTTCGTTGTGCTCGCCGTTCACCTCGCATTGTCCCCACCACCGGATCTTGTCTTCACCATCGTATGCAACGGTCAACGTCCACTCGCCAAAGTTGGGAGCATCGACATCATCATACCCGAAGACATGGTTGGTGGCTTTCTGATCGTGCCAGTCTTCACACCCACCGACCGACAACCACTCCCAGCCACGGAAAAGCTGGCGAATCCAGTCGAGCGCCCGATCGTCTCCCGAAGCGGCGGTGTGGCTGGCGCGGAAGGCTTCAAGGGCACGGCTGTTCAGGTAGTTGGTCGCGGTGGTCATTGTCGTTCTCCGGTCGGGATGATGTCGGCGGGCTCTCCGTCCGACACAAACAGTATAGCTTGTGAGAGGTTCACCGTCAAAGGTTTTTTTGATCTTTCTCGATCAGAGCCACAGCGGTCGTTCAGCGGGAAGGCTCGCACGGAGCCCGTCTTTGTAGCCGCGCCGGAACATGCGATCGGGGATGGCGTGAAACTCGGCAGGGGTCAGGAGGTCGCGGGTAGCGTACCCTCGGCGGTAGCCAGCCTCGTAGGCGGCGGCGTTGGCGGGGTCGAGACGTTCAGCGATGCGGGCGCGGGTTTCAGCGAGAGAGCGACGGGGCATGGTATCTCCTGGGTTCCCTTCTACCTTATAGGCTCAGGGCTTGTCTGTCAATGATCTTTTTGATCTTTCTCGGAAGATCAGTGAAAGTGGTGCGGAGGAATGCGGACGCCAGAGGTCAGGTCAACCACGCGCGACAGTCCGCCGTGGATATGCTGCTCGTCGGCGTCGTAGGACGCACGGCTGTAGGAATAGGAACCGCCAAACTCCAGACCACGACTCTCGTAGGTCCACAAGACGGTAACATCCGACCAGTCGCCTTCTTCGTCGATCACCTTCGTGGTGATAGGGTGGTCAGCACCGAGATCGGAGGAGGTGCGACGAAGGTAGGTGCGGGTGTCGGTAGCGGCTTCTGCGGGAGTGGCGGGGAAGGTCATTGTATCTCCTTGGTACACACTACACTTATTGGATCAGGACTTGGCTGTCAAGAGACTTTGTGATCTTTTTTTCTACTCTGCGACCATCGCGCGGGGAAGGAACGCGACGGCGAAGGTGCCGTCCATGCGCTCCACCACGAAGCCGCTGATCGCATCTGCGACCTTGCCAGCTTCAATCTCAGAAGCCCAGGTCATCTCGGTGCCGTTGGTAGTCATCGTTTCAAAGTCGCGCATGTTTTCTCCTTGGTACACACTACAGGTATCGCGGTAGGGGTTCCCTGTCAAGGGAAAAGATCAGATATTCAGGGCTTCCGTTGACATATCGAAGATGCCGTTGATCTTCGTCTGCATGGCGTCGAAGGTAGCCAACCAACGCTTGCCGTCGCGGCGAAACTCCACGGAGTCTCCCCAGATCTCGATCAGCGAAGCATCAGGATACACATCACGCACCATCTTCCAGAGGGGGTCGGTCTTCCATTCGGTCATCGTATCTCCTTTCTACACACTACACTTATGGGATCAGGGCTTGTCTGTCAAGGAACTTTGTGATCTTTTTTTTGTGTCTTCTCGGAAGGAGGGTCAACGCTGGACGATGCCGGCGTCAGGTAAACCGTGATACGCCAAGCCGATCTCCTTCCATCCCATGCGCTCCAGTTGGAAAGCCATCGTCTCCATCTGGCGAGGGGTCATAGCAGGAAGGCGGTAGGTGGTGTTGCGCGTTCTGAGCATACGCATCGGGACCCAGCCCATAGCGCCTTCAATGCCGATGACACCGCGTACGAAGGTGGTCTCGCCCTCAGCGGTGATAGTGACCCGCTGCTCAAGGCACTTGGATTCGAGAGTGATAGCGGCGAGGGTTCCAGACATCGTATCTCCTTGGTACAACATACACTTATGGTCTCAGGGCGTTTGTGTCAAGGGGCTTTGTGATGTTTTTTGAACCCCTGCGCGCCAGTCCAAATAGCTCGCCGCCCCCATGGCACCGGCAAACCACCAATCTCCTGAGTCTCTTTCTTGCGTAAAAGGTTGTCGCCAGTGATCCCAGTGCTGGACAGCCTCGCGATGAAGGCGCTCAGCCTGCTGGCGATCTCGCTGATCGCTCGCAAGGGCGACGGTGGCGAGGGTTGAAAGCACGCGACGAGCGAGCAGAACGGGGGTGTCATCATGGCGGGTCATCGTATCTCCTTTTCACACTCTAAGTATACCCCGGCAATCTTGATGGGGCAACTGTTTTTTTGTCTCGAAATGTCTCAGAATCCGAACTCGGTGCGGGCTTGTGCGAGCAGGATCGCCTGTTCTTCGATCGTGTCATCCACGATACATTCGGCGTGGTCGACCCCCATGCAGTCGAAGGTGATCACGTCCTTCTCGGACTTGCCCTCGATCTTGTAGGTCTGGACCACGCAGCCGTCTCCATGTCCGTCACGGCGGCGGTGGAAGTGAAAGACGCCCTCGGTGCGAGGGATGCGGACGCCACGGGAAACGTACTCGGAAGGGATGGGCATGTGTTCTCTCCTTGGTTCACCATACACTTATGGGATCAGGGCTCGAAAGTCAAGGGACTTTGTGATCTTTTTTTGTGTTCTCAAAGAAAAGGGTACGGAAGGTGGGAGTCGAACCCACAGAGACGGTGCCTACTCGCAGACCGGTCCATTTAACACCGACGGCTTTCGATACGATCCGTGCATCCCCGATGCTCGCAAGGGGCGCCCACCCCTTCGCTCTTGCTCTCCTGTGTCTCCATGGGCGTGGTCTTACAGGCTTCCGGTTAAGGGTGGCACACTTTCCCGGTGTGCCATCGGGTTTAGGTTGGCGGTGCGTTCAGTCTTACCCGCTGAGAATCTGCTCCGTGACTAAACCAAGCCCGCCACGGTTACCGGCACTATGCAGGTGGGGATCTTCATGTCGTGGACCTCGATTGAGGGGTTTACTGGTTATGTCCCAGTATGAATAGGGGTGGATTGAGGGGGGCTTTTCCCTCGCTTCCCGATGTCTCTCGTTCCATGTTTACAATCTATCCTGTGACTGCGTTCGTGTCAAGGGGTTTTTTGTTTTTGGTGTCTCGCCTACTTGCGGCGAACGTACCAGTAGCGACGGGAGATTGTGCGACCGAACAGCATCCGTCTCACTCCTGCAATATAGCTGGTGGGGGAGGGTGACGCCACCCCGAATCGCTCGGGGTGACATCTGTTGACAATCAGACGCGGAACATCGTGATCGTGCCGGTGGTCGAGCCGTCGAGAGCGCCGACCTCCACGGAGGTTCCGTCGTCGGCACCCCGAAAGGACCGCTTGACCTCGGCAGCACTGGCGGGCTCGCCAGCCAGGAGCATCACGGGGGGATCTGCCTTCGCCGCCTTCGACTGGGCGGCAACCTCGGCGTCGAGCGCCTTGAGGGCTGCCACGGCGTCATCCATGGAGACTTCGCCAGTGGTCACCTGACCGAAGAGGGCAGCGCGGCGGCTGTCCACGTCGATGGGCTCGACGGTTGCGGGGGCTTCGCCACCCATAGCAGCCACAGCGGCAGCGATCAGGCGGTTGGCGTTCTTGTCGGCAGCGACAGGGGCGGTGGTACCAGCGACGTTGAGGATGAAGATGTTTGCCATGGTAGGACTCCAGTGTCAGGGTGGCTCAGTGAGCCGGGGTTTTGTGGTCGGGAGGACATCTCCCTCTCACTCTTACAATCTAACCGGTTGAGAGAATCTGTCAAGCGGTATTTTTGTTTTTCTCGGAAGTTTGTTTGTGAGGCTGTTAGCGGCTCGCCTCTCTCCGTCTCACCCTTACAGTATTACACGGCTCGGGGTGGGTTGCCACAACTTTTTTGTCTCGGAATGTCACAGGGTTGTGGTGAGTTCCTTGACCATCGCTTCAGCGGTGGAAAGCAACACGGTATCGCATACCCAGGTGGCGGACCCGTCCTTGTGAGTGCTGAAGACGCGCCCACCGTCACGGACAGCGACGGAGACATAGCCCGTCGCGGGTGGCGCGCTTGCGTTGCTCCGCGTGTCGATCTTGATGTCGCCATGAAGTGAGTAGCGGTAGCGGCGCGAGTCGTTCTTCTTTTTCAAGGTCTCTCCGGTGGAGCGGGGGAGTGTATCTCCCTCTCGCTCCTATAATCTAATCGGTTGGGAAGGATTGTCGAGGGGTTTTTTTGTTTTTGTTGTCTCGAAATGTCTCAGCGGATGCCAAGGTACTCGCTTGCGATCTCCCACCAAACCGAGATCTCGCGATAGTCGGCGTCTGACATCTGGTCTTCGCAGTGCCGGATAGCGTAGTGTAGCACGTTGGCGGCGAGCAGCAGGCGCTCCAGGGACCTGATCTCCCCGCTCGGAGACTGGGGAATGCCAGCGGCGATGCAGTCGAGAGACTTGCGCTGGTGTTCCGCGACGACGGCGGTGGCGTGGTTGAGGGGATTGAACTCGACGGGCATCGTTCCTCCTTGGTACTCTTGTAATGTAACCTGTCAGGCTACAAAGTCAAGTCACAGAATGTCACAGACTCAGAAGGGCTTGTCAGAAAAAAGATCGTTGAAAAGTTCAGGCAGCATGATCGTGTGCGCTTCTCGCTTGGCCATGCTGACATGCTTGGAAGTTGTCACCGAGTGGAAGCCGCCACCGGGACTGGTGAAGTTGCCGACGACGATACCTTCGGGGGTGCGCTGGGCGATCTTCAGATCGTAGGACCAGAGCGAGCGTCCATCGGTGTAGAGGTTGCCAGCAGAGGCGCGGGATCCCCATGCGAAGGCGCGGATCACTTCTTTGTTCGTCTTCATCTTCTCTCTCCTTGGTTCATCTATAATGTATCCGGTCAGGTCCAGATCGTCAAGCAAAAACCTGACTTATTTCAGGGCTTTGGCGAAAAGCACGTACAGGAAGGCAAAGCAGAGGACATGCCACAAAAACACATCAGGGCAGATTTGAAACCTGATCATGATCGTTGTGCCAAAGTAGGCACCGACTGCGGCGATAACGCGATGAAACATTGGTTCTCTCCTTGGTATTCTTACAATGTAGCCGCTCAGGACCAATCTGTCAAGTCACGGAATGTCACAGGATCGAGTTGCTGGGCGAGAGGGACCATAACGGGGGCACTTTCGGGCTCGCCCATCACTTCGATCCAAGCGTCTACGATCTCTCTCAGTGCGTCAAGTTCGGCAGATTCACGAGCAGCAGCCTCTTTTCGCTTTTCTGCGCGCCAGCGGCAAAGTGAAACAAGTTCGCCCATGTTCTCTCCTTGGTTCTTCTACAATGTAGTTTGTCAGGTCAGAAAGTCAAGTCACCAAATGTCGCAGGATGGATCAAGGCAGGTTCCACAGTCGTCGTGTTCGGTGACACGACCGCAGCCGCCACAGTGCTCGTAGCAGTAGCCTTCGTCGTTGGCTCCGCTGTCTTGTTCCCAGACAGGGACGGTCTCCCAGACCTCGATCCGCTGCGCAGGGCGTGTGCGAACCTCGTACTCGATCTCTTCACGGCTCATGTAGTCAGGGTCTCTTTCTCGTTGCGGCATGTTGCCTCCTTGGTTCATCTATAATGTATCACGTTGAGCGGATTTGTCAAGTCTCAGAATGTCACAACGCTGTCAGGGTGGAGCCTCGGAAAACGGCAGGGCTGCTTAATGGGATCATTGAAGGCTTCGATCAAATGCTTCACAAGTGGAAGTGCCTGATCCAAGTTTTCAAAATGAATGTGGATAGGCTCCTGCTGTGCCTTCTGGATAAAGAGCGTTGGCACCCACTCCACCTGAAAGGGATCGGGGAGCCCCTGAATGTCGCCAGGGGTCAGGTGGGCGGCGTTGATTGTGATCATCTTCTCTCCTTACTCCTGTAATGTATTACGTTGGGTGGATTTGTCAAGTCTCAGAATGTCACAGGATGCGAGCAAAGGACTGGATAGTTTCTCGGGTGAAGGCGAGGATCTCCCCGCCGTGGTCGCCATCGGTGGGCAGGGCCGTCGAGAAGCAACTCCAGATCGCCCGTGAGTCAGGTCCACAGAGGACGTGAACAAACTCCGTGGAGTTGTGTTGAGTAATCTTGACCACCAGACCGCGACAGCCGGTGGAAGTGAACAGAATGTGATCACCGATGCCCATTCTCTTTCTCCTTGGCTCTTCTGTAATGTAACCTGTCGAGCGGATTTGTCCAGTCACCAAATGTCTTTGCTGGTGGCGTATTCCCAGCGATTATTGACCCAAACCAGCAGTCTATCAGCTTTCTCATTATCTTTTAACAGGTGAGGTTCTGGCCACCCAATGCGGCATGGTCCCTTATAATGGTCCTTCCATACCCGAAAGACGATAGCGACAGGGTTTCCCTCCCGTTTGAGGCGCACAGCAAAAGTATCCATTTTCAGCCGCTCGCCATGTGAATCATGTCCAGAATCGCTGCCATACAGAAAGCAACGTAAAAGGCGAGAGCGCCCAAAATGGCACAAATGCCGTCGATGATGATTTCTTTCTTGTTCATTCTGAC
>PBSV01000032.1 GCA_002726435.1 Opitutia bacterium
CCTCGTGCTCGAATTAAAAAGAATTGAACCATGCATCAATTTGCCGACAAAGTCGTAGTAGGCTTGACCGGTGGCATTACTTCAGGGAAATCAGAAACTCTCAGGATTTTTCAGGAACTTGGATGGGAAGTAATATCGACCGATCAAATTGCCTCTGATCACTTGTCCAAAAACCAACAGGTAATGGATCAAGTTGCAGGTCGATGGGGTAGCAAAATAATTTTTTCGCGAGGAATCGTTGACAAAAAGAAAATAGCCGAGATAATATTTAATAATCCTAGGGAGCGCATCTGGTTGGAAAGTCTGCTTCATCCTCTGGTCCGTGATTCTTGGGTCAAATTCATCGAGTGTTCGAATGCCCCTAATCTTGTAGTCGAACTTCCCTTGCTTTTCGAAAACAACCTCGCTTCTTATTTCTTTAAGACTATTTGTTTACACATCCCATTAAATCTTCAGGTTTCGAGGTTGCAAAACCGTGGTCACTCACTCACCGAAGCACAAGCCAGAATAGATTCCCAAATGCCCTCCTCAGAAAAATTAGCACAAGCAAATTATATATTCTTAGGTTCTGGCTCCGTCTTTTTCCTTCGTTCCCAAGTTAAAAATTTCACTCACAACTTTTTAAAAAAATAACCCCCCTAAACTTTTTCATTGAGACTGCTATGCCAACTAACAAAAAACCCAAAGAAAACGAATCGGTTGAAGTAAGCTCCGAAAAATCGGAATCCAACAGCCTCGAAACTCAAGATGCGGGCAATGTGGAAAAAGGAACTTCGGGTGGCCAATTATTCTTTAGTACCGATGGAGAAGACTCTGCCAAGCCTGAGGAAAATCCTTACTTGGAGGAAAAGGAATCCACTCTAGGAAGAGAACCATCAGAACAACCAAGCAAAGCAACTCAACCAGTTCAAGGGGAGAAGCCTCAGCATCCTCAAAAGGGTCCAACCAATCAGGGTAATGGCCACGGGCAAAAAGGGGGCGGAGGAGGAAGGAAGCAGAACTGGCAGGATAAAAAGAGGCAAAAGCCAAGACCCCGGCAAAAATTTAAGAAACCAAGAAAATTACCTTTCGAGGAAACCGAGGTCCGCCCACTCGAAATCGGTGAATTGTTGGAAAATGAATTAATCAGAACTGAAAGTGGCCTTAGTTCACTGGCCGAAGAATTCGCAGGCGTGGAAGATGAGCCATTGGTAATGGATGAGCTCCTACCCCTCAACTTACATGAGTTGAAGGAGAAGGTATTGTCGTTGCCATTTTCCATCGAATTACCTTCTGCTCCTTTGCGCGAAGAAATTCTTGATATTCTTCTTGAGAATTGCTTGGTGGAAAAGAAACCGGTCAGGATTTCTGGAATTCTTCAGGTTATGGAAGATGGCCATGGCTTTCTTCTCCAGCAATTTGAAGATTATCGTTTGAAGTCACAATGCCCATTCGTTCCTCAACCATTGATAAAGAAATTTGGTTTGAAGACCGGACAACTGATACAGGGTTTCATTCGGGCCAAAATGGACAGTGCCACTTGCCCAATCCTGCTGCAGGTTGAACAAGTCATGGCGGGAAGCCCCGAAGAGGCATCTCGGGTAACTCCTTTTACCGAGTTAATTCCCTATTATCCATTGGAGCGTATTTTCCTGGAAACCGATGAAAAGGTCGAGTGGGATAATGTTTCCATGCGTGTTGTTGACTTAGTTTCTCCCGTTGGCTTTGGACAGCGTGGATTGATTGTGGCTCCCCCGAGAACAGGTAAAACTGTTCTTCAACAAGGCATTGCCCGAGCTTTGCGGGTCAATAATCCTCAAGCTCACTTGATTGTTTTGTTAGTGGATGAACGCCCCGAAGAAGTCACGGATTTTCGTCGGCAGGTCCCTGATGCAGAAGTGATTGCTTCTACTTTCGACGAGCCGGCTGAAAGCCATGTTCATGCTGCGGAAATTGTAATAGAAAAAGCTCGGCGAATGGTGGAACATAACCAAGATGTTGTAATCTTACTCGATTCAATCACTCGTCTGGCCCGTGCCTATAACACCACCATGCCCAACAGTGGAAAAATACTTAGTGGGGGAGTTGAAGCAAGTGCCTTGCAAAGACCCAAGCGATTTTTTGGTTCCGCAAGAAATATTGAAGAAGGGGGTAGTCTGACAATTTTGGGAACAGCTCTGGTCGAAACCGGAAGTAAAATGGATGAAGTCATTTTCGAGGAGTTTAAGGGCACCGGAAATATGGAACTTCACTTGGATCGAGAACTCTCAAACAAGAGGATTTTTCCTGCTCTGGATTTTGAAAAGAGTGGAACTCGAAAAGAGGAGCTTCTCTATCACCCAGATGAATTAACTAAAATATACTCTCTACGTCGATCGCTTAAGGGAGTTCCACCTGCAGAAGCCATGGAAATGTTCATTCAACGGGTAAGGAAAACTAAAAATAATCCAGAATTTTTGATGGGTTTGGGCAGATGAGCTTGTAAGAATTCAATAAACTGATCAGTCTAAATTCTTCTTTTGCCTTGTTCATGAATCCGACTGACGAATTTCTTGTAGAAGCCTTTAAACAACAGGGCTTGGTGAATGATGAAATGTTGGCGGAAATCAGTGCTAAGTTGATTCATGGTGAAGAAGAAAGTGAAGTAGCTAAAGATTTGGCTTACATGGATGCAATTCTTGAAACCACTGGCTTGCCAGTTCAAGAAGTGATCAACTTCTTAGCCGCAGAATTAAATATGGATACAGTTGATATGGAAGCATTGAGTCCGTCCGAGGAAATTATTTCCCTCCTGCAACCGCAATGGGCGAGACAGTACGAGGCTTATCCTATTGGAATCAATGGCACGGAAGTCGAAATTGTATTTGGCAATCCATTGGATGAAGATGGCTTGGACAACCTCACTCATTTACTCGGTAAGCCGATCTATCCCAAAATTGCCTACCGTGGACATGTGCTTAAAGCAATCGATGAAGCATATGGTTCCGCTGAAGAGCGAAAAATGAATGAGTTCTTCGAGGGCATTGGAAACGAGGACATCGAAATTGGGGACGGCACTAAGCCGGAGGACATAAGTGAAGAAGATGCCCCAATCATTAAGTTTGTACATTCAGTAATTAAGGATGCCCTGGAAATGCGTGCTTCTGATATTCATATGGAGCCCTTAGAAAAAAAATTCAGGATAAGGTATCGGGTAGATGGAAAACTTCAGGAACAACCAGATCCGCCCAAGCGATTACAACCTTCAATTATCTCCCGAACAAAACTGATGGCGGATGTTAGTCTTGCCGAAAAAAGAGTTCCTTTGGATGGAAGAATAAATGTAAAGGTCGGAGAAAAAGTAATTGATCTTCGAGTTTCCACCCTTCCCACGGTGCACGGAGAAAGCATTGTTATGCGGATTTTGGACAAGGAGAGTTTGAGTCTTGGGCTCCCTCAGCTTGGTTTTTTCTCTGATGATCAATCAGTTTTCGAGGGGGTAATTAATATGCCCGATGGAATCTTTTTGGTTACCGGACCCACTGGCTCGGGGAAATCAACCACACTTTATTCAGCATTAAATGTAATTAATCAGCCCGACCGTAAAATCATTACGGTGGAAGATCCGGTGGAATATGAAGTAGCAGGAATCAATCAAGTGCAAGTAAGGGCAGATATTGGAATGACTTTTTCCGCTGCCCTTCGTGCGATGCTCAGACAAGCTCCCAATATCGTGATGGTGGGAGAAATTAGAGATTTGGAGACTGCTGAAATTGCGATCAATGCGTCTTTGACTGGACACATGGTTTTTAGCACCTTGCATACGAATGATGCGCCTAGTGCGGTTTCCCGTTTGATCGACATGGGAGTAAAACCCTTTCTTGTCTCTGCCTCTCTCCGTGCCGCCCTTGCCCAAAGGTTGGTTCGATCGATTTGTCAAAATTGTAAACAGCCCTATTCGCCAAGTACGAGTGAACTCTCTGTTCTTGGAATTAATGCTGACCAAGCATCCAATGCCAGCTTTATGGAAGGACAGGGATGTGACAAGTGTGGAGGCAATGGATTTCGGGGCCGCAAGGGGGTGTTTGAAATTTTTGTGATTAATCAAGAACTCGAGGAAATGATTTACCACAATGTCAGTATTGTTGAGCTTAGGAAAAAAGCTCGTGAAATGGGGATGCGTACGATGAGGGAAGATGGCTACCGAAAGGTCCTCGCTGGTGTGACTACCTTGGATGAAGTACTTCTCGTAACCACATCGGAAGAATGAGTAGATAATTATGCTATTCCTCGATTACAACTCTACGATTAGAGATATCTTCGGCCAAGTTGAAGGGGTCTCTCAGCATGGTCTGGATGAGTTATTTGATGACGAAGTGAGAGAGGGTAAGCGATCTTATGCCGAAGCAATTATTTCAGCCGGGCTTGCATCCAAAGAAGACCTTTATGGATTAATCGCCCAATTTTTAGGCTATGAGCTGCAGGTTGGGGAAGTGGCGGAAATCGAACCAGACGCACTCCAGGTAATAGAGGCAGATATTGCCCGTCAATACGCCATTGTCCCGCTTTATTTGTCCGAAGGGGGAATCCACCTCTTGGCTGCCGATCCGTTCAACTCTTCCATAATCGACGATCTGACCTTTGCCCTCAACCTCGAAATCCATCTGATTGTTTGCGACCCCGATTATGTAAAGGAACTTCTTGAAAAGTATTACCCGGCTCAAGAGGGTTCTATGAATGATTTATTGGGCGAGGTAGGATTTGAAGAATTTGAAGGCCTGGACGAATCAAAAGAGGAGGACTTGGCTGATGCAGCTAATGAAACCCCAATCATTCGCTTTGTAAACCTGGTGATGCAACAAGCCATTCGGGCACAAGCCTCTGATATTCACTTTGAACCATTCGATGAGGAATTTCGTATCCGATATCGGGTCGATGGTGCCTTGTATGAAATGTCTCCTCCGCCCAAGAGCTTGTCTCTGCCGGTGATTTCAAGAATTAAGGTGATTGCTGACCTGAATATTGCGGAGCACCGGATTCCACAAGATGGTCGAATCAAAATGACTATCGAAGGAAGAGCGGTCGATTTGCGGGTTTCCACTTTACCCACTCAATTTGGGGAAAGCGTTGTGCTTCGTGTTCTTGATAAATCGGCGGTGAATTTAGACCTTGATAACCTCGGACTGCCCGAAAGTGTAAAGACTGGAATTCGTGACGCCGTCCGTCGTCCCAATGGTATTTTTATTGTAACGGGACCAACTGGGTCTGGAAAAACAACCACTCTCTACAGTGCCTTAAGGGAGGTGAATAAAATGGATACGAAACTTCTCACCGCCGAGGATCCGGTGGAATATGAGATAGAGGGTATTATGCAGGTCCCGGTAAACCATCAAGTGGGCCTTGATTTTGCCCGTGCCCTGAGAGCTTTTTTAAGACAAGACCCTGATAAGATCATGGTCGGAGAAATTCGGGATATCGAGACCGCCCGTATTGCGGTTCAGGCATCGTTAACCGGACATGTTGTTTTAAGCACGCTTCATACTAATGATGCTCCGGGTGCGGTGACTCGACTGGTGGATATGGGATTGGAACCGTTTCTGCTCTCTGCTTCTCTGGAATTTGTTTTGGCCCAAAGACTGGTCAGAAAAATTTGCTCCAGTTGTAAGGAAGAATTTACTCCCAAGAAAGATATGCTTGAGAGTCTGGAGTTAAATCCTAATGAGCTGGGAGATAGGATGTTCTTTTTTGGTGCTGGGTGTGAGGACTGTAATCAATCCGGATACCGTGGTCGAACCGGATTGTTTGAAATGATCAAGGTCACTGATTCATTCCGTGAAATGATAAACTCCGGTGCCGCAACCTTAGTTCTTCGGCAAAGTGCGATCGAGCAGGGAATGCGCACTTTAAGGGAGGATGGAATCCGATCCATCTTTGATGGTGAAAGTACGGTCGAGGAAGTCTTGAAATATACTTAAAAATTTATCAACATTTAATCATGCCAATTTTTCAATACACCGCGACGGACCAAACGGGAGCTCAGTCTCAAGGAAACTTTGAAGCTGCAAACGAAGAGCAAGCTTTGACCCAGTTGGCTCAATACGGACTTACTGTTTCCCAGTTGATTCCCCTTGGCCAACCTGCAAGTCCGGCTGCTCCTGCCGCCACCGACAAAAAAGTAGCAAAGAAGAAAGCCAAAAAAGAAAAAGCACCCAAAGTGAAGAAGAAAAAAAAGAAAAGTAAGGGTGGTCTTCTTGCCCTTGAAATTGGGGGTGGCCCGAACAACGAAGACATTTCAATTTTTACCCGACAAATGTCTACCCTTGTACATGCCGGTCTGCCTTTATTGAGAAGTTTGGAGGTGATGATTAAGCAGCAAGAGAAGAAGCCAAAGTTCAAGGCTATGCTTGAGGAAATCTCAGAGAAAGTTTCTTCAGGTGGAAATTTGTCAGATGGCTTGGCGATGTATCCTAAAGTCTTTGATAATCTTTATGTGAACATGGTAAAAGCCGGAGAAGCAGGAGGTGTTCTGGAACTAGTCCTTGACCGCCTTGCTCAATTTCAGGAAAAATCTATCAGAACTATTAATAAGGTTAAGTCGGCAATGATTTATCCAAGTGTGATCATGTTTGTTGCGGTTGGAATTGTTACTCTTTTAATGATGGTCGTTGTTCCTCAATTCCAGACGATTTTCGAACAAATGCTACGTGGTGCCCCCTTGCCTGCACCCACACAAATCGTAATTAATATAAGTGAATTGTTTTCCACCCATCCAATTCTAGTTCTTGGGGGAATGTTTGGCACCGTTGGTGGGGTTATGCTTTACAAAAAAACAAAGATTGGAGCAAAAACTTTTGACTGGCTTGGGTTAAATGTTCCCGCAGTCAAAGATGTTGTGGGGAAGTCTAATATTTCCAGAATCACCCGGACATTTGGTACATTACTTAGTAGCGGAGTGCCAATTCTTCAAGCCTTACAAATTACCCGTGATACTTTGTCCAATAGCTTTTTCATCAATGCAATGGGAAATGTACATGATTCCGTTCGTGATGGAGAGGCCATGGCAGCCCAAATGGGAAGAGAGACGGTATTTCCAACCATGGTAACCAGCATGGTTGAAATTGGCGAAGAAACTGGCGAACTGCCTAACATGTTAACCCGAATCGCGGATAATTACGACGAGGATGTCGATAATGCAGTTGCTGGAATGACTTCCCTTATTGAACCTGTAATGATCGTTTTTCTTGCCGTGGCGGTAGGCTTTATTGTGATCGCTTTATTCCTGCCAATTGTTGCGATTATAGAAACGATTGGAAAATAAAAAATCAAGGCCCGGCTTCGCGGATTTGATTTTCTTGTATCCAAGCTCGTGAACGATCAGGATCCACTTGTTCCCATGAGTTTAATACCTTGTCGAGTGCTTCTTTCTTGGATTTTGGATCCACGATTGAGAGTGCCCAGCCCGCTGCCCCCTCGGGATCCCGACCCGAGATTCGATTGACGAATTCTCTGACAACAGGATCAAGCTCGGGCGAGGGAGGAAAGCCATTGAGCCATTCCGCGGTAGCCACCGGATCGACCAATGACCATCTGGAGGTAAGCTGTTTCATCGCATGGGTCTTGGTTTCCCCCTCTTCCAAATCCGACACCCAGCTGGAAGCTTCTCCGACGTTGTTGGATACCCAGTGATTCATTAAATTATCCATCACACGGTTGCTTGCACGATCGGGGTCCATGGAGAGTACCCAGTTGGCGGTGCCAAGTGTGTCCTGCTTAGCAAGACGAGCCCCCACCTGTCCAAGAATTGTTTCCCTGAGCCTTGGGTCATCATTCGGAAATCGACTGGCCCATTCAATTGCTTCAGCTGTACTTTTTTTAGAATATTCCTGAGCAAGAAAAGTAGACGCCTGCCATTTTGCATTCCCAGGGGGTAAATCCCTAAGAAGTTGATCCGCCTCGATAGGATTTTTTTCAGCCAATCCCTTGATTATTCCAACTAGAAATGGATTGTCCTCGGGCTTGGAAGCGGAGTTATTTACATTTGCCCACTTTATTGCAGCTTCTTTATCCAAAGTTGCCCAGCCGGCAAGAATTTCAGTCACTCCAAATCGTTTTTCACTATTCTCGTCCAGATTCTTGTTGGCGTATTCGAGGGCAGCCACAGGGTCAATTGCTGACCAGCTTCTCATGAGCAGTTTCATTTCCAAATGCCTGCCGTACCCCTTTGGCAAGGCTTCGAAAGCACCAATTACATCCTGCACATTGGATCGATCCATCGCCCGTACTGCATCCAGGTAGGCTCCCATCCGTTCAATAACTCCCGAACCCCGCATGATTCGAAGGAGGTTGGGAGGAAGAGGAGGTGAGTTCACAACTGTAGTTGGCAGAGATTTTGTTGAAAGCGTTTGCTTTTGAACTTGGGCAATTGAAAGGTTTTTCTCTTCACTCTTTAAAAGGGCAGAAGAAGAAGGTACTCGATCAATACGAGTGCTTGAAGCAACTTCTTTCTTTCCAAGAAAAAGACCAAGATAAAAAACTCCTGCGAGGGACAAAGCCCAAGGAAGTCCAAACTTTAAGAATAATTTCATTCTTTTAATTTGTCCAAGTTAATGAACTCCGTGGTAAAGAGCAAGTGTATGGAAGGGAGAAACCTTTACGAAAATAATAATAAGATTCAAAGGGTTAATAATGATTGGATCTTCTTATTAAAAGATGAAAAAGCAAAGGATCGATTTGCAATGTCCGCGTCCATTTCCTTTCAAGAGTTTTAGAAAATGAATTAGATGATCCACTATCATTTTTTGATGGCAGGCATGTAGTTCAGATTGGGAACGGGAAGTTTGGCTTTCATTTTGGTCTGCCAGGCGACCAGTTTTTTCTCAAGTTGTCTGACTTTGGCTGAATTGTTTTTGGCCAAGTCATTTTTCTCATACGGATCTTCGATTAAGTCATAGAGTTTGACCTTTTCGTACTCGTAGAATTTGATCAGCTTCCAATTGCCGTCCGGAATCGATACACCCGGTTTACAGGTCGAGCCATGGTAGCGCGGATAGTGCCAGAAAAGAGGACTTGTTTTGCCCTTTTTGCCGTTCCGTTCAGGAACAACACCGGGGTGGCGACATAGCCATGGGTAAATTTCATGCCTGATTGCGCAAGTTAATCCATGCTCGGAGTTTCATGAAATGTGGAACCGTAATTCCTAAATCCATCATCCCCATGTCATCGACGAGGAAGAATAGGAAATGGGTTGGTTTTTTTGCGAAGGCAAAACATCCGAAGAACAGGAAGCCTCAAAAGACTCTGCCCATGGAGAGAGACTCCTATCTCAGAATTCCCTGGAAACGCTCAGGCCGACCACTCGTGGGGAACCCACTACACCGGGTACCCCGGTTAAACTACTGACAAGGGAGGTATAGTATTCTTCGTCGGTTAAGTTTGTGCCAAAAAGATTAACTTCCCATCCATTTCTCATGTAACCAAAATTAGCATTTAAAAGAGTGTATGAATCGTTGACTGTGTCAGTTGCAGTTTGATCAAGGTAGTGAATGTCTCCAACTTGATTAACTCCGATAGTTGCGGTGAGATTATCTGAGAGCAAATAACTTAAGTCTGAGTAAAAACTGTATTCTGGTGAGAAAGGGATTTGTTTTCCGGCAAAATCATGAGTATCAACAGAGGAGGTGCTGTAGTTGAAATTACTACCCGAGTGCTTAATGATTTCTCCGTCTGTAACTCCATATTTTAGATTAAGCAGCAGTCTTTCGGATGGATTTACAGAGAAGTCTAACTCTATACCAAAAACTTGAACTTCTTCTGCATTGTCCACGAAGTAATCTGTTGTTCCAGTTGGTTTCTCAAATTGATAATCGGATATATCATTCGAAAAAGCGCATAGATTTAATGCCCAATTTTCATTTTTAAAGAGAAGACCTATTTCGTGAGAGAATATCCGTTCTTTGTTAAATTCAAAATTTGAAATGGTACCAAGAAAAGGTGAGTCGGCATCTACATAAGCAGAATAGCCTCCAGCCTTTTCAGAATAACCAACTTTAAAAAAAGAAGAAGTTGATTCGGACAGTTCATGAGTTATTTTGATTGACGGTGAAAATAATTCCGAATCATCCGAAAGCATGATTCTGGGTGAACTAGAATTCGTGGTTGCACGAGAAAATGGATTAAAATCACTAATATTTTTTGAACGATCCAGTGACCTTTTAACCAAATCTACTCTTGCACCAATTTCGAAATAAATTTTTTCGGACAGGGCGATCTCTTTTAATCCATAAAGGCTGTAATAGTCGGTTTCAATTTCAGAATAGGTAGTTTGGGTTTCTAAATTTCCCGACGCGTCCGGGAAAAACCTCGTGGCTGTTCCTTCATAATTATCAACCGAAAGATTTGCTCCTATTTTCCAGGGATTATCAATATTCTCCTCGGAACTTAATTCAAAGTTTTGATTGAAATGTTTTCGGAAATCTTTGATTTCAGAGGTCGAACTGATCAAGCCAGAAAAATTTAAATCAGCGTTAGCCAAGGTGCTGTCCACAAAAGTGAGGTCGAGAAAAGATGGGTCGAGTTTCCAATCATTTATTGAAGTGATGGAAGAAACTTTTCCAATGTTAGTAAGTTTGGATAATTTTAAGTATTGAGAATTTGAAGATATTTTAGAAATTTCATTTTCAGCAGAGTTGCGAGTGTAGAAGTTTGTGAACTTGCCGTTACCGGAGGAAGTCCTAGGCACAATCGGCTGTGCGCCCAAGTCGAACTTCTCCCAAGTTGCTCCTAACCCAATCTCAATTCCCTCATTGGTAACCCAGTTGAAGCCAAACCTTCCATTCCAACTTTCACTGGTTGCATCGTTTCCAAGTGGGTCAGAATTGTCTGAAAAGCCACCGCTTTCGGACCGGTTGATCCCAAAATAGTATGAAGATTTTTCTCCAGTGGGTCCGTCGGCAAGAACCCGATAACTTTGAGTATCAAAAGTACCGTATGATGCATATAATTTGGAACGATGATTGGTTCCCGGTCTTCTAGTTTTTATGTTGATTACTCCACCCGGGGAGTTTTTCCCGAATTGATGCCCTTGTGATCCGCTAAGAACTTCCACGCTTTCAACCTCGAATAAAGTCGATGAATAAGTTGAGGTGCTTCCTGCCGGTACTCCGTCGACATATAGACTAACCGCAGGATCACCAAATATCTGGGTATTCCCAATTCCCCGCAAAGTGATCACATCGCCAAATGATTGTTGCCCGCTTGAATTAACATAGAAGTTCGGTGCCAAACCTGAAAGATCTGCAATGGATTTGATCTGACGGTCCTCCACTTGATCTGTGGTGATTAGGGAAGACCCCGTAAGACCCAATTCACTCATGTTTACTCCTTTCACTGATATTTCCTCAAGGGTACCGGTGGTTGAATCGGCGTTTTCGTCTTGCCCGAACAAGGCGGCAGTGAATGCGAGAAGTGTTGCAAAAATTATTTTTGAGTTCATAAGAGGAAAACCAATGGATTTAGGTTAATAATTAGGCAACAATAAAGGTCGCAAAATGGAAGATTTACTCAATGACTAGCTTATAGTTTCTGCTCGAGTTTATGAATAATCGTATCTGCAATGTTAAGGGATGCAGTGGCAGCGGGGGAGGGTGCGTTGCA
>PBSV01000033.1 GCA_002726435.1 Opitutia bacterium
CCCAACCAAGTTTGCGTTTTACGACACTCGCACTGACAATGAAAAGTTCCATGTGGAACATAATTCGAGGTGGTTCCATGTGGAACGTAAGCCAGAAATGCCTCGTCAAGTCACTTGTCATACTACGCATACAACTTCCGGAACCGCTTCAATCATTAACGATAATTTGCATTTGTCGCCGTTGTATAGTGGAGTGATCAGCGGATCTGGACCTCGATATTGTCCGAGTGTGGAAGACAAAGTTGTTAGGTTTGCTGATAAAGATACACATCGTGTCCATCTTGAACCTGAAGGATTAGATACTGACGAATGGTATGTGAACGGCCTTTCAACTAGTTTGCCTTTTGAGGTTCAAGAAGAAATTCTTAAAACAATACCCGGGCTTGAAGATGCGATCATAATGAGACCTGCTTATGCAGTAGAGTATGATTATGCTTACCCAACTCAGTTACGCCGATCTCTTGAAAGCACTAAATTGGAGAGACTTTATTTTGCCGGTCAAATCAATGGTTCTTCAGGTTATGAAGAAGCTGCAGCTCAAGGTTTAGTAGCGGGTATCAATGCATCAAGGAAAGCTTCTAATGAGTCTGAGTTTATATTCGGTCGTGATGAAGGTTACATTGGAGTGCTGGTGGACGACCTTACGACCAAAGGAACTACAGAACCCTACAGGATGTTTACAAGCCGGGCAGAACATCGCCTTTTATTTAATCACGGAAGTTCTGAATTGAGGTATTTACCCAAGCTTAAAGAATCCAGCTTAGTTTCTGTCGATAGGTTGCATAACATCAATCAAAAAAGTCAATTAATCAACACTTGGCTTCAATTAGTTCATAGTAAAACAAATAAAGAAATTAATTGCTTAGTAGATTCAATTTTAAAGGGTTCCGCTATCAACGAGCTAACTGGCGAATTCTCAAAGCTTTCTAGACCAGTTCAACAAGAGATATTTTACAGAATTAAATATCAAGGTTACCTAGCTAGGGAAGAAAAGAATCTTAAAAAACTGAAGTCCTCAGAAAATATTAAAATTCCTCTTGGCTTCAAATATGAAGGCGTTCCTGGATTAAAAAAAGAGTGTATTGAAAGACTTAATTCAGTTCTTCCAGATACTTTAGCACAAGCTTCAAGAATTTCCGGAGTTAATCCGTCCGACATAAATGTTTTGATGATAATGCTATCAAGGTAAAATCCTGTGAGTGATGGACATATTTTTAAGTAATTTTAAGAATATAAATGTTCGTGCTGAAAGGGTAGGGGATTTCTTTAAACATTCACTAACCCCCGAGCTATTAAGATCAAACCCTAGTAAAATTTACTTGGAAATTGGTTGTGGCCATGGCCACTGGCTTTGTTCGTTTGCACAAGAAACTGATGATGTGTTGTTTGTTGGTATTGATCTCATAACCAAACGGATTGAAAAAGCCAATTCCAAGAAAATCAAAAGGGAGCTCAATAATATCTTTTTTTTAAAGGCGGACGCTATGGAATTCCTGTCCTTAATGCCTGATTCAGTAAAATTTTCCAGTTGTTTTTTAATGTATCCGGATCCATGGCCGAAAAAAAGACATCATAAGAGAAGAATCATTCAACCTGAATTTCTTAATCTTTTAGCTGATAAATCAAATGAAGATTGTAAATTATATTTCAAAACCGATCACACCGAATATTTTGACTGGACGCTTCAAACCATTAAGAATTCACAACATTGGAATATTCAAAACTATAATTGGCCGTTTGAATCTGATAGCTATTTTCAACAGTTACTCCCTAATCATCAATTCTGTTCTGCGTCAAAGTTGGACTAGATTTATAAGTTCTTCTTATGGTGCACCTTTAAATTATTAATCGCTTCCATGACCCAACAGATGAAAGCAAATAAATTGTTTTTAGGTAATTGTAGATTGACCCGTCTCATCATAATCAGTATGAAATGTGACCCTTTGAATCCATTAGCTATAGTTATTGTATTTTTGTCATCAACAGTTTGTCTGTACGGTGGAAGCGATGGTTTACACCTGTCAGCCGAACCTGTTTTTGAAGATTTTCCTTTCGTTACTAACTCTATGATAACAAGTTGGATTATATCCGCTTTTATTATTGTTTTCATAAGACTTCTTGTTGGTGTACCTCAGATAGTTCCAACAAAAGGACAATTAATCATTGAGTCTGTTGTTGATGGAATTCGTAACATTATCGAACCTATTGTTGGAAAGAAAGTTTTCTTTCCTTCTTTTTGGTTACTAATTGGTTTGTTTATATTCATCATTATCCAAAATTGGTCGGGATTATTGCCCGGTGTCGGAACAATTGGATATGGACATATGAACGGTGATCAATTTGTTGTCAGTAAAGCATTGATTCGTCCTGGCAATGCCGACATCAACATGACATTTGGTTTAGCTTTAGTCGCCAATGTGAGTTGGTTGTATTTTATTCTTAAATATGCTGGTCCTAAGTTAATCATTAAAGATTTGTTTGGAAATAAAGCTGATAAAAAAGAAGTTCACATCATAATGTTTGGAATTTTGTCGGTTATTTTCGTGCTAGTTGGATTTATTGAAATACTTTCCATTGTATTCCGGCCTATTTCACTTTCTTTTCGACTTTTTGGAAATGTTTTCGGGGGAGAGAGCTTATTGCATAGTATGTTTAATCTAGTTCCCCAATTAAGTTGGATTCTTCCAGTTCCCTTTTATTTCATGGAGGTTTTAATCGGCCTCGTCCAGGCACTCGTTTTTACTCTTCTTGTTGCGGTATACATTGGGCTTATTTGTAATCATGAAGAAGAAGACCATTAATTTTCCGCTTGTGACTATGATAAATCGTAGGCAGGCGCTCACCATCGTTTAACTCAAAATTCAAATTAAAATGATAGATATATTAGCACAAGCAGAACAAATAACAGGAAGCATTCAAGGCGGTCTCGGTTGTCTCGGAGCAGCAATTGGAGTGGGAATAGTTGGCATGAAGGGAGCCGAAGCAGTTGGTCGCAACCCTGATGCTTTTGGTAAGATTCTGGTTCAATCAATTCTTGGTATGGCTTTAGCCGAGGCAGTCGCATTTTATTCCTTATTTCTTTAGTCATTCTTAATGTAAGAATTTTCGCGTCATGATCATTGCAAGCATAGGGGACACTGCTCAAAATATAGTTACAACATTTGGAGTCGATTTGCCTATGTTAATCGCCCAGGTGGTCAATTTCCTGATTGTTGCCTTTGTAATTTGGCAATTTGGATTAAAAAAGGTTCTCTCCACCATCAAGGATAGGGAGAAACAGATCGCTGATTCTTTAAAAAACGCAGATCGAATTAAGCTAGAGCTCGAAGAGACCGAAAAAAGGCAGCAGGAAACCTTGCAGGAAGCCTCTCTTTCAGCAAAGAAAACAGTTTCTGCTGCGCAAGAACAAGCCAAAGCATTTATAGAAGCACAGAAGGAAGATGCTCGCAAACAAGCAGAGGAAATTGTGGAGAAAGCTAAAACTGCTATGGAACTTGAACGACAGCGCATTCTTTCCGATGCGAGAGAGGAGATTGCATCTTTGGTCATAATGACAACTTCCCGGGTTCTCGAGAAAGAATTAAGTGATGATGAAAAATCGAGGTTCTCCAGTGCCGCAGTGGACAACCTGAAGCTTGAATCATGACCTTAACTTTTTGCAATGTCTGAAGATATCAAAATCAAAAAGTTAGCCAAGAATCTTGTCATGATTACCTTGGACGAGGAGGGTAAAATCATTCAATCCGAAATGGAGAAATTAATATCAGGACTCATAGAAACTCAGCCCAGTGGTCTAAAAAAACTATTAAAATTGATTCTCAACGAAACCAAAAGGCTCGAGTACGGATACAGTGCTGTAGTCGAATTCAATGGCAAGTCTGATCAAAGAATGGTTGATAATTTAGTTCAAAAACTTGATACACTCACCGTCGGCAAGGTGGAACTAAAAATCGTAGAAACACCAACTATTATTGCTGGTTACAGAGTTCGAATCGGAGACGATGTTATTGAAGATTCAATTGCCAGCAGACTTTCCAACCTTAATAAATCTTTTCAATAAAACAAAAATATGAGTGCCATTACAGACTTAATAAAAAGAGAGATTGAAAACCTTTCTACCGATGCCACCAGAACTAATGTCGGAACTATTTCGACACTTGCCGATGGAGTTGCCCAAGTGGAAGGACTCTCCAAAGTCATGTTCAATGAGATGGTAGAATTTCCAAATAATGTTTTGGGAATTGCTTTAAACCTGGAAGAAGACTCGGTTGGTTGCGTGCTACTTGGTGACACTAGTTCACTGAAAGAAGGAGATGAAGTAAGAACTACTGGCAAACTCTTATCGGTACCTGTTGGCAAAGCTTTACTTGGGCGAGTTGTTGATGCCGTTGGACGGCCGATCGACGGTAAAGGTCCTATTGATGCTGAAAAACAATTTCCTGTGGAAAGAATTGCACCTGGTATAATACCAAGAAAATCTGTCGATCAGCCCCTCCAAACCGGAATTATGGCTGTCGATTCGATGGTTCCGATCGGACGTGGGCAAAGAGAACTTATTATCGGGGATCGATCAACGGGGAAGACTACAATTGCAATTGATACGATTATCAACCAGTCAAAAATAAATAAACAAGGCGAAAACTCTGGAAATCCTGATTTCCGTCCTGTGTTTTGTATTTATGTAGCGGTGGGTCAAAAGAATTCCAATATTGCCCGCACTATCAAGCTTCTGGAGAGCACTGGAGCTATGGATTATGTGACCATTGTCTCTGCTCCGGCAGCTGTCAACCCTGCAAATCAATACCTTGCTCCTTATTCTGGTTGTGCAATGGGGGAGTGGTTTATGGAAAATGGAATGGATGCATTAATCGTATACGATGATCTTTCCAAACACGCCGTGGCTTATCGTCAGATTTCATTAATTCTCAAAAGGCCGTCTGGCCGAGAAGCTTATCCTGGGGATGTTTTTTACCTCCACTCTCGGTTACTCGAAAGATCAGCCAGACTGAATGAGAATAATGGCAATGGTTCTTTGACAGCTTTACCAATCATCGAAACTCAAATGGGAGATGTCTCCGGCTACATTCCGACCAATGTAATTTCAATAACCGATGGTCAGATTTTTCTGGAAACTGATCTTTTCAATAAGGGTATTCGTCCGGCGGTATCGGTGGGGTTGTCAGTCTCTCGTGTTGGTTCTGCTGCCCAAATCAAGGCATATAAGAAAGTGGCTGGAAAAGTTAAGTTGGAGCTCGCTCAATTCAGGGAACTAGCTGCTTTCTCACAATTTGAATCAGACTTGGATGCTTCAACCAAGGCAAGGTTAGACCGCGGTGCCCGGATCGTAGAGTTGTTTAAGCAAGGAGCCTACAACCCAGTTCCCGTCGAAATCCAAGCTGCAGTAATGTGGGGTATGCAAAATGATTTTTTTGATTCCATTCCAGTCGCAGATATTTCCCGGGCCGTCGAAAGTCTTAAGGACTACCTTGAAACTCAGGGAAAAGAACCGTGTGAACAAATTTATAAAACTGGAAAACTTGAAGAAGATACCGAGCGCAACTTAAGAAGTGCTTTTGAGGACTGGAAACGTACCTTTTCTTAAGAAAACCCTTATTTTCCTGTTATGCCTAACACAAGGGACATCCGAAACCGCATCAAAGGTGTAAAAAGCACTCGTCAAATTACTCGGGCAATGCAGATGGTTGCTACTTCCAAGATGAAAAAGGCACAGGATTCTGCAAAATCTGGTCGTCCCTACGCGCTTCTTCTTTCAGACATCATCGTTTCAATAGCTGATGAATTTGAAGAGATAACAAGTTCATATTTTGTAGGCAAACCAGTCAAGCATCGTGGGATTCTTGTAATCGGGACTGACAAAGGATTGTGTGGTGCATTGAACGGTAATCTATTTAGGAATTTATCTGATGTTGAGAACTCAGCGAAATTCGTTGCAGTAGGCAAGCGAGCTTCCCAGTACCTCTCAAGGACGCGAAGGGATTTGCTCGCTGATTTCACACTCCCAGACAAACCCACATTCTCTGATATTCGAAAGATTGTAGACTTTCTTCTACGAAGTTACGACGAAGGCAGCATCGATACCATCGAAGTTTTATTTACCAGCTTCATTAATACTCTTCGTCAGGAACCTGAGCTAGTAAGACTTTTTCCATTGAACGGGCTTGATGAAATGAGTGAAAAACTTCACCAGCGATTTGGAGTTTCTGACCATGAAGTTCCGAAGGACGATCGTGAAATCATCATCGAAGATCGAGAGGCTATTCTTTCGGAGCTTGCCGTTCTTTACCTTAAACAAGAAGTTTTCCAACTCATTCTGGAGGCACAGGCTTCCGAGCATAGTGCCCGCATGGTGGCCATGAAAACTGCAACTGATAACGCAGGAAATTTAATTGATGACTTAACCCTGCAATACAATCGAGCCCGACAAGCTGCAATTACTCAGGAAATTCTCGAAATCTCAGCAGCTTCTTTTTCTAAATAATTACTTACCCGTCTTTCAAAATGGAAAAAAATAATTCACAATCCGGAAAAATCGTTCAAGTAATCGGAGCCGTTGTCGACGCGGAATTCCCTCCAGGTGCAACTCCTGAAATTTATGATGCCCTCGTTGTAAGCTCCGATTCTGAAAACGAAAATAAACTCGTTTTGGAAACTCAACAACATCTTGGAGACAACCGCGTAAGAACGGTTGCGATGTCCTCTACCGAAGGACTTGTCCGTGGGGCTGAAGTGTTCAATTCAGGTGCTCCGATTTCAGTTCCGGTAGGAGAGAAAGTATTGGGGCGAATCTTTAATGTAATTGGAGAAACTGTTGATAATAAGGGTCCATGTGGCCACGAAGAAACCCGCCCGATCCATCGCCAAGCTCCCACCTTGATGGAGCAGGATACGGAAGCAAACATTCTTGAAACAGGAATTAAGGTAATCGATTTGATTTGTCCATTCATCAAAGGGGGCAAGGTTGGTGCATTCGGTGGAGCAGGAGTGGGTAAAACAGTTGTAATCATGGAGCTTATCAACAACATCGCGAAAGCCCATGGTGGATATTCAGTATTTGCCGGGGTAGGGGAGCGATCAAGGGAAGGGAATGATTTGTATCAGGAAATGTCTGAAGCCGGGGTGATAAATCAGGAAGATATTTCCAAATCTAAAGTTGCATTGGTTTATGGCCAAATGAATGAACCACCAGGTGCCCGCATGCGAGTAGCCTTGTCGGGCCTCTCAATGGCAGAATACTTTCGCGATGAAATGGGCCAAGATGTTCTTCTTTTCGTTGACAATATATTTAGATTTTCGCAGGCAGGTTCAGAGGTGTCCGCATTACTTGGGCGCTCTCCTTCAGCAGTGGGTTATCAACCAACCCTCTCTGAAGAAATGGGTATTCTTCAGGAGCGCATTACTTCCACCAACAAAGGTTCTATTACATCATTTCAAGCGGTGTATGTACCTGCTGACGACTTGACTGACCCAGCTCCTGCAAACACCTTTGCTCACTTAGATTCAACAATTGTACTCGAGAGATCAATTGCAGAACTTGGAATTTACCCTGCAGTTGATCCTTTGGCCTCAGTTTCCAACGCCCTTGCCCCCGACATTGTGGGAGAGGAGCATTTCAAAGTAGCAAGAGGTGTCCAAGAGGTCCTACAGTCCTACAAGGATCTGCAGGACATCATCGCCATCCTTGGGCTCGACGAATTATCCCCTGAACAAAAACAAGTAGTTTTTCGAGCTCGAAAGATACAGAAATTTCTCTCACAACCCTTTCATGTTGCTGAAGTTTTTACAGGAGTTTCCGGAGAATATGTTTCAGTCAAGGATACTATTCGCGGTTTCAAAATGATCTTGGAAGGCGAACTCGATGAAGTTGAAGAAAATGACTTTTACATGAAAGGCAGTATTGATTCTGTCTTGGATCAGAAAAGTTCCTAAATCAAATATTTAATATGCCGATAAGTTTGGAAATTGTGACGCCCAGCGAGACCGTATACTCGGAACTTGTTGATCATGTCGTTATTCCTACTTTGAGAGGAAAAATCGACATCCTTCCGAATCATGTTCCGCTAATCGATAAGTTAGTTGCTGGAGACATAAAAGTCGAAAAAGAGGGGGTTGTTGAGTACTTGGCAGTGGGATCTGGTTTCATTGAAGTTTACTCGGAAAAAGTATCCCTCCTCACAGATCAGGCAATTAATGTATCGACTACCGAAGATTCTGAAATTGATGCCGCAATCAAACGTGCAGAAGAAGCTTTGATCGAAGGTAAAAGAAGTAATTTTGATCAATCCAAGATCGACAAGCTTGAAGCAGCAGCAAAGTTCGCGTTTGCCCAGAAAATGGCCAAAGGAAAGACTCGATAAATTCTCGTCTTACACTCTTAAAATTAGCACTGTAAACTATCTTCCCGGCAAGTTAGGCATCTCGTACCCAAACTTAGAAGCTTCGATGGCGGCAGTTGCCATTCTCATCGCTGCATCCATCATTGCGGGCCCTTTTTCTTCCAATAATTTTCTGTCCTCTAGAGTCAAATCTGCTTGCATTGCCTTAAATCTATTTCCGATTTCAGTAAGCTTTTGTCCATGTTGATTAAGATCGCTAGAAATTGAATCGAACTCTGCCTGAGTTTCAACATTCTCAATGAGTTTACTAATTGCATTCATTTCCACAATCATTTCACCCGCGAGTTTATTCGGCGTAGGCATACCACAACCCGGAGCGAAAACGATCGTGAGAAATAAAACAAAAACTGAGTAGCCCGGTCGTGTATTCAAAGAATTGTTTCTGTATTCTGAGTTAAAAATTATGAAACTTATCTCAGTCCGCAATCCAAAATAAAAGTTAAATATTTTTAGAATACTGCATAGGGTACTCTAGTTAGCCAATTCTTCAAGGGGAGGGGCGAACTTTGTAAGATTAATTCCTTCAACAGCGACCATGTATTCTTCCATTGATGGAATTCTGCCAAGGATGGCAGATAGGACCACCACTGGGGTTGATGCTAGTAGAGATTCTCCTTTTCGGCGCTCGGAATCCTCCACTACTCTTCCTTGAAAAAGACGAGTGGAGGTTGCCAAAACAGTGTCTCCCTTTGCAGCTTTTTCTTGATTTCCCATGCAAAGATTACATCCGGGCCTTTCAAGGTACATCATGTTTTCATAATCGACTCGTGCCGTATTTTTTGGCGCATTGTCATTGAATTCGAAGCCGGAATATTTTTGTAATATATTCCAGTCTCCCTCAGTCTTAAGTTCGTCTATTATATTGTAGGTGGGAACAGCCACCACGAGAGGAGCGTTAAATTCAACTTTGCCCTGGAGATCCTCGAGATTTTTTAGCATTTGCGAAACGATTTTCAGGTCTCCTTTGTGAATCATACACGAACCGATAAAACCAAGGTCCACCTTTTTGGCTCCTCCGTAGTGGGAAACTGACCGAATAGTATCATGGGTGTACCGTTTTGAAATGTCCTCATTGTGAACATCGGGATCGGCGATCATAGGCTCTTCAATCAGGTCAAGATCAACCACAAATTCCTTGTAATACTGAGCGTTTGTATCGGGCATTAATCCAGGTTTCTCTCCTGATTGAATTTCCGCAATTCTTCGATCGGCAATATCGATTAAGCCTTGGAGAACTCCGCCCTCATTATCCATCCCTTTATTAATCATAACAAGAATGCGGCTTTTTGCGATTTCCAGAGACTCAATCAAAGTTTTGTCCTGTGATATACAAATTGATGCTTTCGCCTTCATTTCGGCAGTCCAATCCGTAAAAGTAAAAGCTTGGTCTGCGGGTAAAGTTCCAATGTGAACCTCGATAACTCTGCCTTGGAATACATTGTCTCCAAATTTTTTCAACATTTGAGCCTGCGTCGAGTGTACCACATCACGAAAATCCACATGGTCTTTGAGCTTGCCCTTGAAAGTCACTTTTACCGATTCCGGAATAGGTAAGGATACTTCACCCGTGGCAAGGGCGAGGGCGACAGTTCCCGAGTCAGCACCAAATGCAACGCCCTTTGACATTCTGGTATGAGAGTCGCCTCCAATGATAATTGCCCATTCATCGACTGTCAGGTCATTTAGTACCTTGTGAATGACATCGGTCATTGCATGATATTCGCCCTTGGGATCTCTCGCCGTAATCAAGCCAAATTTATGCATAAAGTTCATGAGCTTAGGAATATTGGTCTGTGATTTCTTGTCCCAAACTGAAGCAGTGTGGCATCCGGATTGGTAAGCACCATCAACTGTAGGCGAAATAATAGTTGCAGCCATCGATTCTAGTTCCTGTGAGGTCATTAAACCAGTGGTGTCTTGGGATCCGACAATGTTCACTTTTACCCTTACATCTGAACCAGCATGTAATGTGACTCCTCCTTTCACGCCCACGGCATTTTTGTTGAAGATTTTTTCAACTGCAGTGAGCCCTTGTCCATCTATGGAAATCTCTTTAGCGGGTGCAAAAACTGGATGTAATTCAATTTTAAGAACCGAAGCGGCAAAACTCTGTAATTTCTTTCCAAATACAATCGCATATGAACCACCCGCCCTCATGAATTCAACTTTTTGAGGTGTTAATGATGAAGAAATATCCACCAGCTCTTTTTCCTCATAGTATAATTTCTTTTTTCTCGTATTGATTGTAAGAATTGTGCCGGTATCCACGGCATAGGTTTGTTCTAGCACTGGATCCCCATTCTTATTTAGTACTGGATTACCCTCTGAATCAAATTTCTTTACCCAATTTTTAAGGTCTATCCCTATTCCGCCGGTGACTCCTACAGTGGTTAGAAAAATTGGTGAAATTCCATTAGTACCCGCAACAATTGGAGCAATGTTGACAAAAGGAACATACGGACTTGCCTGCCTGCCAGTCCACAAAGCGACATTGTTAATACCAGACATTCTGGAAGAGCCCACTCCCATGGTTCCCTTCTCTGCAATCAACATCACACTCTTACCTGGAAATTTTTTCTTTAATGCCTCAATTTCTTCCTGTTGAGTAGGTGAAACCATACACTTTCCATGCAACTCCCTGTCTGCCCGTGAATGAGCCTCTTTGCCAGGGGAAAGCAAATCCGTGGAGATGTCTCCCTCTGCCGCAATGTAAGTAACGACCTCGATCTCTTCTTCAATCTCCGGAAGTTTAGTAAAAAATTCAGCTTTGGCGTAACTTTCAAGAATGTATTTGGCGGTTTCATTTCCCTGTTTGAAAGCGGTCTCAATACGCTCCATGTCAGCGTCGTAAAGAAATACCTGCTTGGTGAGCACACTTGCTGATTCGGAGGCAATCAATTGATTTTTACTGAAAGCAAGATCTATTAGAACATCTACAGATGGACCACCCTTCATATGAGACAACAATTCAAATGCAAATGTGGGAGTGATTTCCTCGATGACCGACTCCCCGAGGATGATTTCCTTGAGAAACCGTGCTTTTTCACCTGCCGCCGCAGTAGTACCAGGCAAAGTATTGTAAATCAAAAAATCAAGAGAGTCTTTGCGGTACGGGTGATCGGTTTCCTTGATTTGATCAATGATTTCGTTGAGCAATTCAGCACCGTCAATGGGTTTGGGGCATAACCCCTGAGCACTCCGCTCTTCAATCTCCGCTAGGTAATCTTTGTAGGTGTTCATTTATGGGGGTAATATAAAAACTAAGTCGCAGCTTGTTTCTTTCAAGCAGATTCTCGAATTAAACCTGCTGTTCAAAGATTATAAAAACAAATATCTAAAAAGATAATTTTAGTTTTCAAAACTTTTTCTCGTTAAAATTTTATAATATGAAAGGCTCTCTTTTCGAGGAATAATATTTAAGAAACAAAATTAATTCATTTTTGATTACAAATTCTGCTTTTCGTTTCCAAATGATCGCCAGTTACGATCTATTATTAATCTTGCACCACGAGCGAATGAAAAGTATCTGTATGCCCATTGTATAAGCACGACAATTCTATTTTTGAAGCCACTTAGGTAAAAAATATGAATAAAAAGCCACGCCAGCCATGCCAAAAAACCTCCAAAGCGTAATCCCCTAACCTCAACGATTGCTCTTTTACGACCAATTGTGGCCATTTGTTCCTTGTCCAAGTAAGAAAAGTTTGTTCTTGGCTTAGAATTCAGTTCGTTGAGTATGTTGATGGCTATGTGTTTTCCTTGTTGCATTGCAACTGGTGCAATTGATGGAAGCGGGCCCGTAGTTCAGCGGTTAGAGCAGGGGGGGCTCATAACGCTAAAGAGGTGTTTTCGCACGAATTATCCAGAGTCATCTATAGTTGTCAAATAAATGTAAGGGAGCGGTTTACACAAAACCACTTGTTATCCCAAGTCATCCCAAAACATTCTATTTTTGCATACCGGGTTACTAATTTGTGTTACTAAATACCACCCATCTCTTGACTAAATTTAACTTCCAAGATTTCATTCATAAACAAAATGAGCACTTCGGCGTTTGAAGCCAGCTTCCCCATACCAACATACAAAAATCTATTAATTATTTAATTTAAAAAAATGAGTAGGTATTGATCAAAACTCTAAAAACCAGTGTTTTTCCTGTTCTACGGAGACCAAACTGTATGAGATTATTTTGCATATTTCTTAAAAGCTTTTTATGTAAATTTCATCACCTTTCCTAACTTTTGGTTCATAACCATTTTCCTTCATTAGTTTAGGGATTTGATAATCACCATAATTATTTTCCACTGCAACAACATCTATAACAAGAAGGTTGAAGTCTATATTTTGCAAAATTTCAAGTTCGCCACCTTCTACATCGATTGAGAGGAAATTGATTTTCTCAATTTGATATTGTGAAACTAGATCTCTAAAGCTTAGGCAAGGAACGCTGATATCTGTATAACTTCCACCCTTATCGAGAATCTCATTATTTATCCTTGAGATGTGTCGATTATCGTAAGTCTCGACTACTCCGCTGAGCATCTCGGAATATCCAGAAATCTTCCTGAAATTAACATTTCCGGATTTGGATGTAATACAACCGTTGAATTTTTGACAATTTCTGTTTCGGTTAAGTTGAGAGAAAACACTAGGGTTAGGTTCGACAGTTACGCCATCCCAACCGACTGACTCAAAGTAGGCTGTATTGCTGAATGTTATCCCATCATGGGCACCAATATCCAAGAAGAAACCTGCTTTTTGTCCTTTAAAAATTTCTTCAAAAACAAACCTATCTTGCCCGTATTGACTTTTGAAACCAGAATTAATTAAATTCGCTGTATCGTAATGTAAATCAGAGACTCCTTTCATGTGAAACTTATACTTAATTTTATTTATCTTTCGTTTAATATAATTCATTTGAAAACTGAGTCATGTCTAGATCAGGCATTAGAAATAGCGTAATTTTTTCCACAAAAGTGGTAACAATGAAACCCCCAATGAGTATCAATTGAAAATACAAATTTTTTGCCTCTATGGATGAAAGTGTTTCTTTGAACTTTTCTTCCAAATATATCCAATTTCAATAATATTTCTTTGGCATGTATTCAAGTGCATTCTTATACTTTGGATTTATATCTTCGATGAATTCTGCATAGACTTTTGTTTTGTCGGGTACTATCATTGTACTTTGTTTTTCCGTTGGCTTGAGTTTGATGCTGCAAAACAGCTTATTTCTAAGTATTTATAAAATAGCGGGCCCGTAGCTCAGCGGTTAGAGCAGGGGACTCATAACGCCAAAAGG
>PBSV01000034.1 GCA_002726435.1 Opitutia bacterium
ACCGGTTGACTTACGTGATTTAATTTCCTACCTCGGCTCCAGAAACAAAAAAACGCTGGCACTCAAAAGGAAAGCCCTGAAGCACGGGAATAAATAGAAGTTTTATAAACTAATTTCGCGTGTACCGGTGCGTTTGGAGTCTTTTACAGGTTTCAGTTTGATTCCAACCACTTTATTAGGCAGGTCTTTTCCAACCTTGATTGTGTAGTTTCCAGATTCATATACTTTAGGATGAAAACTTTTGCCTTTCGCACGTACTGTGTAAATAACTTCATCGGTTGCTTCCTTGATTATCTGTACCACAAGATTGGGCTTCGAGAAATTTAGTTTGGGAAGCCAGCCCCTGACCTTTCGACCATCATTATCCGACATTTTAAAAGTAACCGGCCATCCTGGAAACTGGGCCTTATCTCCCCCGGAAACCTTCGAAAAGCGAGGCCAGCATTGAAATGTAATTGAACGAGTCTTTTTGTTAAAAAGGGCGACTCCAAATCCATCAGCTCTTTTTAATTCATCACTCCTGTCTTCAGGATTGGCATACGCATGCATGGTGATTTTGTTGCCCAGTCCATCTTTAAAATCACCCGTCCAGGGCAGGGGAGAATCAGCAATGGGCCGGTGCCCGGGTTTTTCATTCTCTGGTTTCCACCATCGTCCATAGATCGTATTTACAATCGCCGGGCTGGTAAATGCAAAGGGCCCGTCACGATGGGCTTCGATACCATGTTGAACCACCACCCCCAAGTGCTGATCACCACAAAGATGTGGAGCCCATGCTTTTCGAATTTGATAAAGGGCTTTATTTCTTCCTTTTTGTGGCCAGGCATTACTGTCGAGGTCAGCGAGTAGACGACTGTCCGGGTTTCCATGAATATGGACCGCTCCGCAAAATGCGGTTGCGGAAAGAGCCGCCTTCATTTGGGCCCCTTCCCAATCCTCACTCCAGTCTGAGAGAAATTTCAACTGTCTTTCACCGAGAAGCACCAAGCCGTCGAGATCGACCGCGTCTCGATTGTATGCGGGGTCATTGATATGGTCAGGACGTGGTCCCATTTTTGGAATCTTTCCATCCGGGCCGGTCTTGAACTTGCGGTCCTCGATAATTGCAAAATCGATTCCCCCAACCCGCAAGCGGGTAAAATAGACCTCCAGACCGCGTTTCAATTTTCGGGGATCAATCGGATCGGGCAAGTGCCAGGTTTGTTGACGCTGAACCATGTTGACATAAGGAATTGGGTAAAAGTAACCTCCGCTACTGCCCGCTGGCGAAGTCGCCACGATCCCGCTCTCTCCCCAAAGGTTTGCTTGTCCGACATCGTGGTCATCGGGAATGGTCACGGTGGGCCGGTCCTTCATCAAGTCGCGGAATTGAAGACCGAATTCTATCCATCCGGCGGTGTGCTGGGTATGGTGATAGGTTTGATCCCCGGCAAAAAAGAGCATGTCCGGATCAATTGCCTTCAAGTTTTCAATGATTTGCGGACGTGGTCCCTTAGTCCGGCTGGAATTACAGGACAAATTTCCCACGACAATGGTTTCTTGGTTGATCGGGTCCTTTCGGATCAATCCTTCAAAAGAGGCTTTTTCTCCATGCCTCACCCGAAAGGGAATATTTTTGGAGGAGTCCCAGTTTTCGATACGGAAGTGGGCACTCCAACCGGGGTAGGAAATTTTTACTCTCGAGATTTCCTTCCATTGTTTTCCCTGCTTGGTCTCGAGCCGAACTTCACGACTTTCTTTCGGCATCAAGGGGTAAAGTTGTCCGGTGAGTTTAAGGGTCCCCCCATCCTGTGTGTAGAGAGCAAAGGCAACCACATCTTCACGCGGTACCTTTAACTCGATAATTCTTTTTGGAGGCTTTCCTTTTTTCGAGGGTACTTCGGGAGGTCTGGACCGGGTCCACCATTCTCCTGTGGAAAGGTTGTCGAGGGTGAAAAATTCTTCTCCGAATATTTCTCTGGATTCAGGCTCGGCGTGGGAAGGAATGAAAGAAACCAGAAATAGGAGGAAAAGAAATGGGGTTGTATGATTCATTAGGGTTGTGGTTGAGCAAAGATTCAAGAATAGCTAGGGATAATAAATAATAGCCAATGAATCTTGAACTTTCTTCCCTACGCAACTCAAAAACATGATTTCGGAAACTTCTGACCTCTTACCTTCGACTTCCTGGGAGGACACCATTTGGTCTCAAGCCAGAGAAGAAGCCCTGTTGAATTCAGTTTCCAGTCCAAGACTTTGCGTGGCTGCTCTCCTTCCATTCAAGGAGGGTAATCCGGACTGGGCCAGCTTCGAGGGAATGCTTACCTGGATGTCCAACTGTGCGGAGCACTTTGGGGTAGAGATCACTTTTGTTCTAAACGCGGATACGGGCTATGTGTTTAATCTCTCCAATGAACTCTACGAAGAGGTGATTCGTCGATTCCGCTTACTTTACCCGAAAGAGTCTTTCATTAGTGGGGTGACTGCAGTCGCTGCATCACCCACTGAGTTTGATGCATCCTGTTATCACCCGCATTTGGAAATTGCTCAGGCCCATGGTCCTTGTGAAGTTATGATTGTGACCTCACAGGCCCTGAATGCTTTGGGTCCAGAGAAAAGAAGGGATGCTTATTTTAAAATTTCTGATCAGATCAAGGTTCCCGCTTTGGTACATGCCTTGGAACCCGCTTTCGTGCCCTGGGCCACTCCTTTTGAACCCTGGTTACTTCATCAGCTTGCCAGTCATGAAAAATTTGTCGGCGGGAAGATTTCGACTCTTGATGAACCACACTTCCTGTACTGGGCATCGATGTGCCGGGATCTTGGCTTAGATTTCGTTGCCCACAGCGGAGATGATTTTGGGATCGCCTCCGCTATTCGAATGGGCCTGCCCTTGCTGATTGGCGCTGGGGTGTCGGCATGTCCTTTGATTTGCGCCGCCAAAAAATATTGGCGGGAGGATGAATTTGACTCCAGAGTCTATAAGTTATTCGAAGCCATTCAGTCCCTCGAGGACTCGGTCTTTCGTCTCGATCAAAAAGGCAGTGCCGCTGGTTACAAGCACAGCACTGCTGAAATCCTCAAGATGTTTGGTATCATTAATTCGTCCGAGATTCATCCTGCTTGTTCTGACTTGCGGGGCGGGGATGAAGCTGCCCGGATGCGGGAGGCGCTGGCCCGTCCAATTCGAATGGCGGAGCGGATGGAAATTCCTTACTTTTCATTTTCCTCATGACCGCTGATCCACTGATTGATTTTTCACGCCTTTGTGTACACACCATTACCACTAAAGGATGGGAATTGGAGGAAGCGGTCGACCGTTACGCAGAGGCTGGACTTTCCGGGGTAACGGTGTGGAGGCAATGGCTGGAAGGCACCGATCCAACCCGGGCAGGTGATCGTATCCGGGGAGCAGGTCTGAAAGTCGTGTCCTTGTGCCGCGGTGGCTTTTACCCTGCATTCCAAGAAAAATCCCGCATTGATTCAATTGAGGACAATAAACGGGCGATTGAGGACGCAGCCGGGCTCGGCGCTCCTCTGGTGGTTTTAGTGTGCGGGGCGGTTCCCGGACAGTCCCTCGAAGAGTCGCGCAAGCAAATTAGGGACGGAATTGCAGCGACCTTACCGCTTGCCGAGTCACTCGGGGTGAAATTGGCGATTGAACCATTGCACCCGATGTATGCAGATGACCGCTCTGCGATCAACTCTCTCGCCTCGGCCAATGATATGTGTGAACAATTAAATCATTCACTCGTGGGTATCGCCTATGATGTTTATCATCTTTGGTGGGACCCGGAACTGGAAGCACAGACTCGTCGGATGATTGATACCAACCGCCTATTTGCCTATCATGTTTGTGACTGGATGACTCCAACCACCGACCTTCTCAACGACCGCGGTCTAATGGGGGAGGGTTGTATTGACCTGCGTCGAATTCGCCACCTTCTAGAATCTCAGGGATTCAATGGAATGATTGAAGTCGAAGTTTTTTCCACCCGCTGGTGGGAGAAACCACCGGGGGAATTTTTAGAGGCGATCAAACAAGCATACCTTCAATACACATGATCAATTATGAAAGAACATAAACTTGGAATTATAATGAACGGCGTCACCGGTCGCATGGGAACCAACCAACACCTGATCCGCTCAATCTGTGCCATTCGTGACCAGGGAGGCATAAAAGTCTCCCCCGGTGAGGTGATCACTGTCGATCCGATCCTTACTGGGCGCAGCGAGGATAAACTTAAGTCACTTGCAGACCGGGCCGGCGTCGCCCGCTGGACCACCGATTTAAATGAAGCACTTTCCGATTCCAAAAATTCGATTTTTTTTGATGCCAGTTCCACTCTTCACCGTGCCAGATTTGTGGAGAAAGCTGCCCGGGCGGGCAAAGCGATTTACTGCGAAAAACCAACCGCCGTTACCACCGCTGAAGCTTTGCGTCTTGCCCAAGTCTGTGAAGATGCTGGAGTCAAGAACGGGGTGGTACAGGACAAGCTCTGGTTGCCTGGAATCCGGAAACTTCGGGCTTTGATCGAAGCTGGATACTTTGGAGAAATTCTGTCGGTCCGCGGAGAATTTGGGTACTGGGTATTCACTGGGCATGACGAGGACCAGCCTGCTCAGCGGCCCAGTTGGAACTACCGGAAGGAAGATGGAGGTGGCATCATGATTGATATGCTCTGCCACTGGCGTTACCTCGTCGACAATGTCTTCGGACCGATCAAAAGTATATCCTGTCGGGCCGCCACTCATCTTGCGGAACGGGTGGACGAACAGGGAAATTCCTATCGATGCACCGCGGATGATTCCTGCTACGCAACCATGGAATTGAAAAACGGAATTCTTTGCCAATTTAACAGTTCATGGACTGTGCGGGTTCGCCGGGACGACCTCTTTGTTATGCTGGTCGATGGAACCAAGGGTTCCGCGGTGGTTGGTCTGCGGGAGTGCCGAACCCAGTCCCTTGAAGAAACCCCCCGTCCGGTATGGAACCCAGATGTTTCTCAGCCTATTGACTTCTATGCTGGGTGGAAGCCCAATGCCGAGGAGGAGGAGTACGAAAACGCTTTCAAGGTTCAGTGGGAACTGTTTCTTCGCCACGTCGCCCTCGACGAACCCTTTCCCTATGACCTGCGCTCGGGTGCAAGGGGGGTGGAATTAGCGGAGGCTGGATTGAACTCATGCTTGGAAAGAAAATGGATCGATCTATGAGTAGAATCCTTCTTTGCTTATTTTTTTTCCTGCCCTTGGCTTCTCAGGTTGGAGCGGAAAAAGGTATCGACTCCTTCGACCTATTGGCTGTTGAAAAGTCCAGAATTCTACCCAAAGCAAAGTCCTACCTCCGGGAAATGCCCCGTACCGTTACGGCCGATCTCTGCGACCGGAGCGAGGGAGATGCCCACGACTTTTATTCAGAAGGGGATTACTGGTGGCCCAATCCCAAAGATCCCGATGGTCCCTACATCCGCAGGGACGGGGAGACCAATCCGGCCAATTTCATCGCCCATCGAAAATCCATGATCCGTTTGAGCGAACTGATCGGAACCTTGGTCTCTGCCTATCTAATCACCGGAGAAGAAAAATTCGCCCGTCATGCCGCCCGTCATCTATGTGCCTGGTTCGTGGAGGAGAATACGAAGATGAGACCCAGTTTGCTCTATGGTCAGGCAATTAAGGGAAAGCACACCGGTCGGAGCATTGGAATTATTGACACCCTGCATTTGGTGGAAGTGGCAAGGGGAGCAAAGAAGCTAGCCGCTTCTCCCTCTTACAGATCTTCAGACCAACAAGCCGTTCAGGCATGGTTTTCACAGTATTTGAATTGGATCAATACCCACGAGTATGGATTGAAAGAAAAATTGCATCCTAACAATCACGGAGTCTGCTGGTCTCTCCAGGCGGCCGCTTTTGCCGATTTGGTTGGAAATTCTAAGGTCATGGATTGGATACGGGGGCAGTTTAAAACCGAATACCTCGCTAAAATGATGGATGAATCCGGTGGTTTTCCGGCTGAATTAAAACGCACCAAGCCCTATGGTTATTCTTTGTTCATTCTTGATGCAATGGCCGGAGTCGCCGAGCTTGCTTCCACCGAATCCGAAAACCTCTGGAAATTCGTTACCCCGGAGGGTAGGAGCATGGCCAAGGGGATGAGTTTTATTTACCCCTATGTCGTGAACAAGGATTCCTGGCCTTACGAAAAGGATATCATGTATTGGGAAGAATGGCCGGTCAGGCACCCCAGTCTCTTATTTTCCGGTCTCAGGCTGGGAAATTACTCCCATTTGCAAACTTGGAAAAAACTAGAGGCTGACCCTACCACCTTCGAAGTTTTGCGCAACCTTCCCCTCCGTCATCCAATGCTCTGGGTGTCGGCTCATCAAACACCTTAGGCCCACAGATTTCTTGAATCTCTTAAACCCGTCCCTCCCGGTTACAAATTTTATTAGCCTTTTGTTTGGTAGTATTAGTTTGTTTCATCCTTCAAATGCCTTATTGTGATATTTGTGCCACGACTTTGTTCAGTTTTTTTCTTTTTTTTGCTCGCTTCGAAGTTTGTCGTTCTTGGTCAGCAAGGTGATGAAAAAGAAAAACAGAAGGACTTGCTTTCTTCCTTAAACTGGAAAAAATGGTCTCCTGAGGTTGTTCCTCTCTACACTCCTGAGGAATCCCTTGCCCAGATTCAGGTTGCCCCCGGCTTCCGTGTCGAATTGGTCGCCCATGAACCAATGGTCAAAGATCCTGTGTTTGTGGACTGGGATGACGAGGGAAGAATGTGGGTGGGTGAGCTTCGCACCTACATGATGGACTTGGACGGCAGCGGGGAAGGAAAGCGATTGAGCCGGGTGATGGTACTCGAAGACCTCGACGGGGACGGCGTGATGGACAAAGCCACTCCTTTCGTTGAGGATATGGACAATGTACGAAGTCTTGCCTTTGTGGACGATGCTGTCCTAATTGTGGAAACGGGAGGCTTGTGGTTATGCCGAGACAAGGACGGCGATTTACGCTGTGACGAACGCACCAAGCTCTTGGATTTTGCCACCACCGCCTCGGACAACATCGAACATGCGGAGAATGGCCTACATTTCGCCCTTGATAATTGGATGTATAATTCAAAATCTCCCCGCAAACTTGCTTGGCGCAAGGGAAAACTCATAGAAATGCCGGCCAAGGCCCGCGGTCAATGGGGAATGGGATCCGATGCTTATGGGCGCCTGTTTTATAACCATAATGGTCAGTGGTTCGAGACAGACTGGGCCACTTACGACCGCCAATGGCCTGCCAAGGGAGATTCCGTGGAAGCTCCCACTAATCGTGTATTTGCAATTCGTCCTAATACTGCCCTTAACCGGAATTACCGCCCCGGTCGTATCCTTGAGGATGGCAGAGTGGCCAGCGTCACATCGATCAGTGGATTGGCGGTGCATAGTCACGGAGCATTTGGGAGTGAGTGGGAAGGTGCTATTTTCTCGATGTCTCCTGGCACCAACACTGTGGGTGCCTTTCTCCCTAAAAATCCATTTCCCCACTCCGATCAATACATTCATAAACTCTACCCCGATGCGGTCTGGAAGGAGAGGGAATTTTTGGCCAGCACCGACGAACGATTTCGACCGGTCAATGCTTCCATTGGTCCGGATGGTTGTCTTTATTTGGTTGATTTTCATCGCGGGGTCATTCAACACAAGCGCTTTTTAACTACTTACCTCCGCCACCAGTCCGCGGAGCGTCAACTGGACAAGCATGTTGGATTGGGCCGGATTTTCCGTGTCGTACCCGAGAACCACAAACCCAGTGCTCCCCCTGAGAATTTGGTCGACGGCTTGTCCCATCCTTACCTGTGGTGGCGGTTGCGTTCTCAAAAACGGATCGTGGAAGGTGATCGCCAGGACCTAGCCGAAGAAATTGCCAATCTCACGGTTGCCGCGGAGGTTTCTTCCCATACCCGCGTCCATGCCCTTTGGACCTTGGCAGGATTGGGGAAATTAAAAGAAAATCATGTCAAACGGGCGATTCGCGATGACAATTGGTTCGTGTCCATGACCGGCTTGCGTCTCGCTGGCGAATCAAAAGGCGTAACCGATTTTTTCCCTGATGAATTCAGACCATTGGCTGAAAAGGTATCCGAAAGAAAAAAGTTGCCCCCTGCATTAACTTCGTATGCCAGCTCAGTTGTCAAATCCGGCTATCCCTCACGGGCAGTTTATACATTTAAGGATAAGGAAGCAGACTGGGTACGCCAGGATAAGACCATACTTTCCCTTTACCGTGAAGGACGGGATCAGTACTCGGTCAGTTGTGGAGCCTGCCATCAGGCGGATGGAAAAGGTCTTCCTCACATGGCTCCGACCTTGGCGGCGAGCGACTGGGTCACCGAAAACGCCAGTCGTTTGATCGGGGTGGCGGTTCATGGATTGATGGGCCCAATTAAGGTCAATGGTAAGTCCGTCGAAGGAATTCCTCCAGTAATGCCTCCGCATGGATTTATGAATGACGATCAGCTTGCATCCATTTTAACTTACGTCCGTAATGCCTGGGGAAATCGGGCCGATCCAATTTTTGCCGAAGATATTGCGAATTATCGAAAGGAAAATTCCGCCCGCATAGCCCCTTGGACTGAATCTGAATTCTAATAAATCGTTCTCGATAATAACGAGAAATCTTTTTTTCACTTCGCTATCTTCCTGTACAAAAACAAAGTTTTGCCACCTTGATTTCGCTTGCAGAGCTTATGGAAGCCAAAAAAAGAGCCCGTTTGTACGGGCCCAATTGAAAGAATAAGAGTGTAATGATTATTTGACCACCATGACACCACGCATCATGGCAAAATGTCCGGGAAAGGAGCAAAGATATTGGTAATCACCGGGCTCTTTCGGGGCAGTGAAGGTGATAACATCGCTTTCGGCGGGTCCCAATAGCTTGGTTGCAGCTACCACATCTTCCATACTTGCTTCGGGAAGTGCGTTGGTGGCACTTGCTCCCATACCCATAATTTTTTGTCCAAATTTTAGGGCACTGATTCCTTTCTTCAAGATGACTAAATTGTGACCCATCGCCAACTTGGGCAATTTACCGATATTTTTAAGTTCAAGTTCCACTTCTTCACCGGCTTTCACGGTGAATTCCTTGGTGTCGAACTGCATTGTGTCATTTCCAGTAATGGTAATTTTTTTAGCGGCGTGAGAAGATATGGCAATACTAGCCAGTAAGAGATAAGGTATAAAAATTTTCATAATCTTTCTTTTATCGCCAAATAAGGTATGGGCAAACCAATCCGGGACTCTTTTTGGATGAAAATTTAATCATCCACGCGGCAGTCAGTGCTCAATGAAATTTCCTATTGGATCAATTTTCGTGCTGCCAAATTGTTCAATCGATGGGTGACCTCGATGATTCCGTCTGTAACTGTTTTGTTATAAGTCCGTCCATCGGTGGTGTCCACCCCATGTCCGGGGACGGCCTGTCGGAGAGCTTCGAGGGCGGGGTCCTGGTGATGAAAGAGCTCGACGAAGACATGCTTCAATTTTCCAGTGGGAGCATAAGCGGCGAGCAGGGCTCCAATCCATCCGTCGTCGGTGGAGAGACACCCGCGAGTGGTCTTGGCGGAAGCATGAAAAATTCCCAGTGCCTCCCGCTTGGCGAGGTCCTTAATTACTTTTTCGTTCTCTGCAATTGACAGGTCAGAATCTCCGCAGTGGGCAGCATCGATCATCAATTTGAAAAATTTCCGTTTTATCTTTTTGTTGATTCCTGTGACTACCTGAGCCGCTTTTGCGGCATTGGTAAAGTTTTGGAATTCGACCCCTCTGAGAAACTCCAAGTGCCAGGCCTCGATTGAACTTTTTTCCAATTCCGACTCCTTCCAGCAGCGGGCATGCACCTTAATCAATTGCTTGACCCCCGCATCGAAGGCTTTGCCCTTTAATTTTTTCCCCGCCAGCCATTCCTCAAACGAAGTGGAGGAAACATGCTTGACCCGGTACTTCTTGGCCACCGCAAGTCCCGAGTTGAGCATGTCGACCACCGCATCCTCGTCCTTTGGGTTCAGCGGATTGGCTCCACCCACCATCATAATCAAATGTACTTCGAGCTTCAGTCCCTTCAATCCCTTGAACAAGTCCTTCAGGTCCGCAGGATCGGTCCCGGGAAAGAGGGTGACTTGTACAATGTTTAATTTTACCGGCGTAGTCCGGCACAAGAGGCGCATGCCAGAGACGATTTTCAGATCGCCCAAGCGGGTGCGTGGTAGCTTGCCGGATTCATCAGGGGCAAGGGCCCCGACAAACATAAGGTGGGTGGGGACGACCCCGATTTTCACTTTGGATCGATTGAGCAAGGTCATGATGGCGAGTGGTTTTTTATATTAGGAAAAGGAAATGATTCATTGCCAATTTCACCGGTGAATCAAGGAAAATTCTTTGGGGCCGGAAGTCGGCACTTTCATACGATGTGCGGAACCTACTTACAATTGTCTTTACTACCCCTTGTTTCATCATTCAAAAAGATAGGATGTTCGAAGCAATCGACAGACTTTTTTTTCTTGGGACGATTGGAAAAGGGCTGGCTTTCCTCGTGGTACTCGGGTGGGCAGGGACGATGGTCAGGGCGGATTCCAACGGAAAATTATCTGCCCCTGCACTTGCGTGGCACAAGTCCTACAACGGAAGCGGGGAGGAGAGTCATCCCCACTATGTCGTACAAACCAGAGACCTCGGATTTTTAATGGTGGGAGAGACCGGATTCGTCGAGGATCGCTCCGCGAAAATTTTTCTGGTCAAGACTGATCGGCGGGGAAATCTTCTCTGGCAGAAGGAATTCGGGAAACGTGGATACAACTTGGGAAATTGCATCTGCGAAGCGGATGATGGGAACTACCTCGTCGCTGGCACCCTGAACATGGACGCCGCGCTGATCAAGGTACAGGCGAAGTCCGGAAAAACGATCTGGTCGAAGACCTGGAACCTTGGCTCAGAGGATTCCTTTGAGGGAGTGTGTCTCAGTCCGGATGGTGGAATCCTCCTCACCGGGTACCGCAGTGGTCTGGCTGAGGGAACCTTTCTGAACTGGGGACGGGGGGTTCTTTTGAAGACCGATGCCTCGGGCAATGAGGAATGGAGAAAGGATTTGTCGAAATATACCTGTTCGGGCTATCGCATCCAACCGAAAGGAGAGGATTTTTTAATCAGTTGTCACCCACGGAACGAAGAATCCGAGGACTACAATTTACTATTGGTCGATGCCACCGGCAAAGTCAAGTGGGCCCATACCTACGGGGAAATTTACTGGGGATTCGACCAAAATGAGGACGGAAAAATTTTACTCACCGGACACACCCGCAATACTCCACTCAGTGAAAACCTCGACATTCAGTTCCGGGTGGTTGACCAGCGTGGCAGGACACAGACGACCGAATTTTTCGGACAACCCCGCGGGTACGATGGCCGGTGGATTCACGACGAAGTATGGGGGGCCCGGGCAACCCGCGACGGGGGCTGGCTGGCGGTGGCCGGAACCGGTGATGAAACCCGCAGGTACGAGGGCAGGGGGCATCCGAGCGGCCCTTCCGGGCAGTGGAAGATCTATTTGATCAAAACCGACGGACGGGGCAGCCTTGAATGGGAGGGGGTGTATGGAGCCGAGGATGGGGACTGGGCGGGCGAGGATGTTTGCATGACTGCGGATGGTGGAGCCCTGGTGGCGAATGACTGCGGGGCCTTCGGGTTCACCAAGATTGAGCCTTTTTTGAAGAACTAAACGAGAAAAGATGTAGTCTTTTGCTTCTATCCACTTGCTTTGACCGGAAGGATAATTGACGATTTGGACTCATGAACAAGATGTTATTGACTCTCCTTTTTCTCCCGCCTTCCTTTGCAATGGCATCCCTGACCTTTGACGCCCAGCAATTGTACAGGGATAACATTGAATCCTGTGCCGTGGGGGACTTGAATGGGGACGGTAGCCCCGATATCGTGGCGGGCGAGCGCTTTTACCTCAACCCGGGCTGGAAGCCGGTGAAATTCCGCACCATCGAGCCATTCGGGGAGGACTACATGGAAGTGAACGGGGAATTTTTGATCGACCTGGATGAAGACGGTGACCTTGATGTTCTCGCCGGGCAGTTCAAATTACCGGAGGTCTTGTGGTTCGAGAATCCCGGCAGGGAAAACCTCCGGGCCGGCAATCCCTGGAAGCAACGGCTTTTGGTGGATACCGGAGTGAACCGCAACGAGGCGGTCTTCCTGCGTGACCTCGACGGGGATGGCATTCCGGAATTCCTCGCCAACAGCTGGAACAATAAAAACCCGATGCTGATCTGGAAATTCAAGGGCAAAAACCGAGCCGCGGGAATGAGCCGGCACCTCGTTTCTGAGTCAGGGAATGGACATGGTCAGGGATTCGGTGATCTAAACGGCGACGGTCACGAGGACATCGTGTTCATGCAGGGCTGGTACGAACGACCCGCCAAGAATCCATTTGGACAGCCCTGGAAGTGGAGAAAGGATTTTACGCTCCCCCATGCCAGTTGTCCAATCCTGGTGATCGATTTGAACCGGGACGGACGGAATGATTTGGTCTGGGGGGATGGGCACAACTACGGCCTGTACTGGCACCAGCAATTGGAACCACGGGTGGACGGCACCACCGTCTGGCGTCACCACCTAATCGATAAGAAGATCAGCCAGATGCATGTACTTGCCTGGGAAGACCTCGACAACGACGGAGAAAAAGAGATCATCAGTGGGAAGCGCTACTATGCCCACAGTGGGCGTGACCGCGGAGCGGAGGATGAAATCGTGATCGTCCGCTACATGCCCCGCCTCGGTAATGACGGATCGGTCTCCTTCAAAAAAGAAATTCTGCACAGCGGGAAAGCCGGTACCGGCCTGCAGATCCGGGTGGCGGATTTGGACGGGGACGGATGGAAGGAAATTGTGGTGCCGGGCAAGTCAGGCACCCACATTCTTTGGAACCATGGAACTCCAGAACCGAAAAAGAAAAGAGGCTAGTATATAGAACCAAGCTGGATTGAATATCCCGACCCAATAAAAATACTTTAGGGAGAAGTGGAGGATTCGGATTTGCTTAAGTTGGCAACGAGGTAGGTCGGATCGTCCGGTAAAACCGCAATATCCACCATACTTCCTGCCTTCTTGAGAAGGCCCCTGCAATTTCCGCTGATGTGTTGAAGCTTAATTGTTTTGCCAGCCTTATGGTAACGCTCCCCGAGTTTATGAATCGCCTCCAATCCCGAGTGATCCCAGACCCGTGATTCTTTCATGTCCACGATCACGGAATCTGGATCAGTCTGGGGAGAAAACCCAAGATTAAAGTCAGTGATCGATCCGAAGAAGAGCGGACCGTGAAGAAAATATACCTTAGTGCCATCTTCCCGAATCTGGGAGTCCCGGTGAATGTGCTTGGCGGACTCCCAGGCAAAACCAAGCGCGGATACAATCACACCGGTGATTACTGCCAAGGCCAAGTTGTGGGTGATCACCGTGATTCCAGAGACCAGGATGATCACAAAAGCGTCGGTCTTTGGGATTTTACGCAGGATTCGAAGGCTGGACCATTCAAAGGTGCCAATCACGACCATAAACATAACACCGGTCAAGGCTGCTAGTGGGATCCTTTCAATCAGCGAACTCGCAAAGAGAATAAAGGCGAGCAGGAATACCCCGGCAGCAATTCCCGAGAGCCGTCCCCGTCCCCCTGAGCGAATGTTGATAATACTTTGTCCAATCATGGCACATCCACCCATACCGCCAAAAAATCCGGTTGCCACATTTGCAATTCCCTGGCCCAGACATTCCCGGGTGCTATTGCCACGTGTCTCGGTCAGCTCGTCGATGAGAGTCAATGTCATCAGGGATTCGATCAATCCAACTGCGGCCAGGATGAAAGCAAAGGGAGCAATGAAAGTGAGGGTGTCCAAGTTAAAGGGGATTGAGAACATGACCAAGCTGGGAAGACTCCCCCCAATTGAGGCCATATCCCGAACCACCAAGGTCTCAAGATCCAGTCCAATTACGACCAGAGTCACTGTGCCGATCGCTGCGAGTGAGGATGGAAATTGAGTGGTCAACTTGGGGAGCAGAAATATAATTGTCATGGTAAGGGTGATCAATCCGACCATTAAAAAAAGATCGTTTCCCTGTAACCATGGAGAACCCGGCTCGGTTGGCTTTTCGGTAAACATTGGAAATTGAGCTTCGAAAATTACAATCGCCAATCCGTTGACAAATCCAAACATTACGGGTTGGGGGATCAGGCGGACAAATCTTCCAAGTTTGAGACATCCGCATCCAATTTGAATCACCCCCATGAGAATCACTGCGGCAAATAAATATTGTACTCCCATCTCCGGCCCCAGCCCTAAGGTCTCTCCTTTTTCATTCCCCAAAATCACCAAGGATACCATGATTACCGCCAGAGCTCCGGTTGCACCTGAAATCATCCCGGGACGCCCACCAAGCACGGCGGTGATCAGGCAAACCATAAAAGCGGCATACAATCCGATGATGGGGGATACCCCTGCAATGATTGCAAAGGCCACCGCCTCCGGCACCAAGGCAAGGGCAACGGTTAGCCCGGAAAGGAGATCGTCCTTGGCATGTATACGATTGCCGAATTTACGGAATATTATTTGAAACACTTAGAGAGAAAATGGAGGTGAAAATTGGGGCACCAAGCGGTTGTCGCATTAAGACAAAAATGCTTCTTCAATCACTTCCACTCAGCACCCGCGCAAAATTGCACAAACAATAACCCATAGAGTAAAAGACCTCATTGAACAAGCAGATCCCGAAAAATCTTATTTTTGGATTCGACTTGAAAGAATCATCGTTCAGCCTCCTCCCTATGATTTCCACCATCGTGACCCATCCGGGGGGTGCCCATAAGGACGAGTTTCTCGCCTGCGCCGTCCTGCTTTCGAAACACCCCGTTCCGGTATTCCGCAGGGAGCCTGACGCGGAGGATTTGTCCAACCCCGCTGTCGTGGTGCTCGATGTCGGTGGCAGGCACGAACCGGAAAGCAAAAATTTCGACCACCATCAATTTCCCCGTGACCATCCCCCCACCTGTTCCCTCTCCCTCGTCCTGCAGGACCTCGAAATTTACGAGGACGCGAAGGAATTTTTTCACTGGCTGGAACCCGCGGAATGGTTTGATTGCCGGGGTCCCAATGAGACCGCGGAGTGGTTGGGGGTGGATCGGGAGACAATGGGAAAATTAAATTCCCCCCTTGACGTTACCCTGTTGAAAAGTTTTGCCTCCTCCACTGAGCACCGGCCGGGCGAACCAGTCTGGGAGGTGATGAAAATGATCGGGACTGACCTGATTGATTACCTGTTCAATTTACGGGCCCGGATTGATGCGGTTGCCGAAATTGCAGAAGTTTGGGAACTGGGACAAGAAAAGGATTCCTTCACCGTCCTATTTGCCCCGCGGACTGATCCCACGGTCGAGGATGCATCCAGCGGACTGGGCTGGAGGGTGCGGGAATTGGGACTGGAGGAAAAAGTGGTCGCCCTGGTCTACCCCGACGGACGGGGGGAGGGCTACGGCATGCGCCGCTACGAAGACAGTCCAGTGCTTGATTTTAGCCGCCTGGCGGACGAGCCCGAGGTCCACTTCGCCCACAATCGCGGATTTATCGCCAAGACCAATTGCACTGACCCAGGCCGTTTGAAACAGATGCTTCTGTTGGCAAAAGTCTGATCCGAAAGAACCGCTCCGGCAGATTGGGGTTAGAGGAATTGGTTGTAGACCAAGCCACCACCAAGGATGAAAATTTGGGGAAGAAAGTTTAAAATAATGCTGTTTTCTTTCCAAATGAATCCAACCACGGTCCAAGTACAGGCCCCGACCAGATGAACATATATATTCAGGGGATGAATATTTAGTGAATGCAGAGTGATTGCAGTGAGAATGGTCACGGCACTGAAGTATTTTAAATAAACCATCCGACCTTTGTAAAAAGAGTCGAAATAAAGCCAAGCACCTTCGTCTTAGGCGGGTAATGAATTTGAACTCAACTATTTAATAGGGGAGCCGTGAATTTTGGGAGAGCGAATCGGACGATAGCCCGCAGGTCTGTGTCACTACTCCTCCAATTCCAGCAATTTTTCGGTCTCGATTTCCCACTCGTAATTTCTCTGTTGGAGATGGCGGGCGAGCCGGGCAGCCTGGGCGTTTAATTCCTTTCCTTTTTCCGGATCGTTGTAGGAATCGGGGTTGGCGAGTTCCGCGTTGCAGGAGTCTTGTTCTTCTTCGAGTTGCATGATTTCCTTTTCCAGTTTGTGCACCCGGTCCTCCAGTTTTCCCCGTTGGGCTTTCTTTTTTTCCCGTTCTTGCGAGCGTTGCCGGCGCTTTTCCTTGGCGCTGAGCGTCTTGCCCCCGGGTTCCGCGTTTTCCCCCTGTTCGGGCCGGGCATCCCGTAAGCCCTCGATCAGTCCGGTCTGGGCACTGGCGGAACCGGATTTCCAGAGGTAATAATTGTAGTCCCCGGCAAAGTTGGTGGTCTTGCCCGCCTCGATCCGGAGGGTCCGCTTGCCCAGGGCCCGA